>CAMLIY010000447.1 GCA_946480125.1 uncultured Asticcacaulis sp. | reverse complement strand
GATGCTGGAAAAGTCTGGAAATTTGACGTAGAACAGTACGAGTCCATTAGCGATCCGCGCGGTCGCGTGATCCATGTCCGGAGGCTGCGCCGTGCCAGATAACACCTTTTCGCCCGATAAAAAGGTCCGCGTCCTGGCCATTGCCAACCAAAAGGGGGGTGTCGGTAAGACCACGACAGCCATTAATTTAGGAACAGCCCTGGCAGCTATAGGCCAGCGCATTCTGCTCATTGATCTTGACCCCCAGGGTAACGCCTCAACGGGTCTTGGTGTGCCCAAAAAACAGCGCGAAAACTCGCTTTATGATGTAATTGTCGATCGCCGACCAATTGGTGATACGGCTGTTAGTACGGCGGTGCCAGGCCTTTGGCTGTTGCCTTCAGACCCGGATTTATCGGGTGTTGAGATTGAATTGGGCCAGGCGGAGCGTCGTTCCTATCGTCTACGCGATGCCTTGGATGGCCTGGATCAAGAAAAACCACCCTATGACTATATTCTGATCGATTGCCCGCCGTCCTTGAACCTGCTGACGGTTAATTCTATGAGCGCGGCTGACGCTGTACTTGTGCCGCTGCAATGTGAATTTTTCGCCCTGGAAGGCCTCAGCCAATTGATGCGAACCATCGATCTGGTGCGCGGCAGCCTGAATCCGAAACTGAGCCTGCAAGGCATCGTCCTGACCATGTTCGATAAGCGCAATGCGCTGTCAGGTCATGTCGAACGCGATGTCCGCTCGCACTTCGGTGAACTGGTATATGACACGGTGATACCTCGTAACGTACGGGTATCTGAGGCACCGTCATTTGGTAAACCAGCTCTAATTTACGATATGAAATGCTCCGGCAGCCAGGCCTATATCAAGCTTGCTAAAGAGCTGGTGACACGTGAGCGGACCCGCCGCAAGCAAGCGGCCAAAATTCCGGCATAGAAGAAAAGAAGCGATAAATGTCTGAAAAAAATAGAGGCTTAGGTCGCGGTCTGTCCGCCCTGTTAGGTGATCAGGATACCAACAGTCCCAGAACGGGCGCCGAAGCCGCCGAGATTCGCGCCGCTGAACGCGGTACGGAAAGCGGAAAGGGACTTGAACAGCCCATTGAGTTGCTGGTGCGCAATCCGGATCAGCCGCGTCGGATGTTTGTTGAGGCTGACATAGATGAATTGGCGGCATCTATCCGGGAAAAAGGTATCCTCCAGCCGATTCTGGTGCGGCCGGCGCCTGGTCAGGCCGGGCATTACCAGATTGTCGCCGGCGAACGCCGCTGGCGTGCGGCGCAAAAAGCCGGCCTGCATACCGTGCCGGTGATTATCCGCGAACTGGATGATCTCGATGTCATGGAAATCGGCATCATCGAAAATGTCCAGCGCGCCGACCTGAATCCGATTGAAGAGGCGCGCGGTTACAAGGTTTTGCAGGACCGCTTTGGCCGCACCCAGGATGCCTTGGCGCAGGTCGTGGGTAAATCGCGGCCGCATATTGCCAACATGCTGCGCTTGCTTGGCCTGCCGGAAGTCGTTCAGGATCATGTGCTGCATGGTCGTCTCTCGGCGGGTCATGCCCGTGCCCTGATTACATCCGACAGGGCGGAAGCTCTGGCGGAAGAGATCATCGCCAAGGGCCTCTCCGTACGTCAGACGGAAGCCCTGGTCCGCGAAGATCTGGCCGGTCCGAAAACGCCGGCGACGCCAAAATCCCGACCGCAGCAAAATCCCGACACACTATCGCTTGAGCAGGATTTGCAAGAGGCATTGGGGCTTAATGTGAAGCTTGATGACCGCGGGGGAAGTGGTGAACTGCGTTTGAGCTACGCCAGCCTCGAACAACTTGATGAGCTATGCCGTAAGCTTATGAAATGACTAATCATTTTTAAAAATGAGCCTCTCACACGAATTTGGCGCGAAAGGTCGTACTTACAGACGTTCTGGTGCGCCTGAGAGCCCTTGTTTTCGAGTGGCAAACCAACCCTTGAGCCAGGCGACGGCGTCCGCCGGATCTCCGCATTGGCCTTCAACAGTGTGTCGACGTCGCATGGCGGAAGCTTGCCGATAGGTGATTTCGACCGCACCAAAAAGAACGGCCTTGGCGCGAGCATCGAGCGGCACATCATAATGATCACCCTGGTGCCAGGCGCGACGCAGCCCCAATCGCGCAGCCATATCATGAAGCGCATCTTCGTCATCAGAGATCATATGCGACATCTTCATGCCCTTAAACTGGCCGATGACGTAGCGATACATATCGTCGATATAAACAGTCATGGTCGGGTCGCGTTAAGCGAGGGGTTGGTGGCCTGAAAGCCAGGCTTTTTCGCGCCTTAGATTTTCCATGGCGAGATCATCAAACGGTTTAAAAGGCTCGGTGATGAAAATTTTACCACGGGCGAGCGTGGGATCAATGAACAGGCTGACCCGCCCCTTCCGCCACGCCGCTTCTCCGGTATGCGGCAGATATTCCGCCATGACATCTCTGGCATAGGTTTCATAAATTGGCCAGGGCTGGCCGAGAATGCCCATGTCGAG
>CAMLIY010000446.1 GCA_946480125.1 uncultured Asticcacaulis sp. | reverse complement strand
GCAAGGACGGCGCCGAGCGCATCATCGAGTTCTCGACCAATGACGAGGAAAAGGCAATGTTCGCCAAGTCGGTCGAGAGCGTGCAGGGCCTGATTGCCGCCTGCAAAACGATCGATCCGTCGCTGGCTTAATAACGGCTAAGGTATAAACCACTCAAGACTTAAAGGGTTTCTTCGGAAACCCTTTTTTATTACTGTAGGAAGCTACGCTGTCTTGATCTTAACGAACATCATGACGATCCTGGAGCGGGTGAAGGGAATCGAACCCTCGTTGTCAGCTTGGGAAGCTGCTGCTCTACCATTGAGCTACACCCGCAATCCACAGGGATGATGTGCTAGTGCCATAATACAGGCGACAGCGTCAACAGGCATCCGCGCACAAAAAATCCGGCGCAGGAGGCCCGCGCCGGACTTTTTCATGCCTGCAATATATCAGCTTGTCCAGCCACCGCCCAGCGCGCGGATCAGGCCGACCGTCGACTGATACTGTGCCGCCCTGACCTTCAGGGCCTGCCGCCGGATGGTCAGCAATTGCCTTTGGGCATCAAGCACTTCAAGCTGTGATGACGAGCCATTGGTATAGCGCGACTGCGACATGGCCAGAGCGCGGGT
The DNA here is from genome assembly GCA_946480125.1 of uncultured Asticcacaulis sp. The sequence goes on along the minus strand of CAMLIY010000446.1, from coordinate 1,919 downwards.
GGCGGCGGAAACCGCCTGATCCTGTGCCGTCTGCTGTTGCTTCAGGTAGGTCAGATCCGAAAGCTGATCCTCGACATCGGAAAAGGCCACCAGGGCGCTTTGCTGGTAGTCGACAAAGGCCGCATTGAGACCGCCCTTGGCGTAGTCGATGCCGGCATTGCGGCGGCCACCATCAAAGATGGCCTGCGCCAGTATGCCGGTCAGCGACCAGTTTTTCGCCGTGTCCTCGAACAGGTTGCTGAGATCGCCGGACTCATAGCCGCCGGAAGCGGTGAGGCTCAGGGTGGGGAACCACGCCGCTTTGGCGATGCCAACGCGCTTTTGCGCCGCCAGAAGGGAGGCATAGGAGGCGGTGACATCCGGGCGGCGTTGCAGCACATCGGCGGGGATGCCGGCGGGGATAACCGGCACGGCGCCAGCCCAAGGCTCGCTCGACCATGCCACGGTGGCGATATCGAATGTGCTGGCCGGTTCGCCGAGCAGGACGGCCAGGGCATGGGCGACCTGCGCACGCTGTTGATCGAGCGCCGAGGCTTGCGCTTCGGTTGAGGCGACCTCGGCCTGCATCCGCGCCACGTCGATTTCGGCGACATCGCCTTCCTCAAAGCGGCGGGTCGTGACGTCGAGACTACCGCGATAGGCGGTCAGCGTATCGCGGACGATGGTGCGGTCTTCATCCAGCGCCCGCAGCGCGAAATAGCTTTCGGCGACGCGCGACTGGATCAGCAGTTGCGTATCCTTCAGCAGGGCTTCGCTCGATTGCGCATCCAGTCTGGCAGCGGAGGCAGCCTTCGACAGCCGGCCGGAGAGGTCGACCTCATAGCTGAGATCGAGACCCAAGCCATGCGCCGATGCCGGCTTTTGCGAGCCGGGATTGAGCGTGGCGGTATTGGCACCCGTTGTCGCCTGATAACCGGCACCGGCCTGCGGCCAGAGATCGGCCTTCGACGAGCGGATCAGGGCTTGCGCCTGGTCAAGATGGGCGGAAGCCAGCTTGATAGTATTGTTCTTTTCCATGGCGCGCGCGGTCAGGTCGTTGAGCACGTCGTCATTGAAGACCAGCCACCAGGCCGTACCCTGGATCGGAGCCGGCGTGGTATTGGCGGTTTTCCCAGCGAAAGCGGCTGGGGTCTCGAAGGATGCCTTTTCCAGCGGGGCGGTGGCGCAGCCGGTCAGGAGAAGAGCCGCGAAAGTTAGAGTAGCGAAACGGGGCATTTTAGCCTCTTTAGTCAATATATTGAACATGCGGAGCCTCCTCTTCGGGTTCGCCTTCGCCCTCAAGCGTCGAGGTGTGCGATTTCAGCGGACGATTGCCGGAGAGGGCGCGCAGCAGGACGTAGAAGAAAGGCGTCATGAACAGGCCGATGGCGGTGGCACCGATCATGCCGGAGAAGACAGCCAGCCCCATGGCGCGGCGCATTTCCGAGCCGGCGCCTTGCGAGATGACGAGCGGCAGGACGCCCATGATGAAGGCTATCGAGGTCATCAGGATCGGGCGCAGACGCAGGCGGCTGGCGCGGATGGCGGCCTCCAGCGGACTAAGCCCCGTCAGTTCGAGTTCGCGGGCGAATTCGACGATCAGGATGGCGTTTTTCGCCGATAGTCCCACCAGGACGAACAGGCCGATCTGAGTGAAGATGTTGTTGTCGCCGTGCATCAGGAAGACACCGATCATGGCCGACATCAGCCCCATCGGCACGATCAGGATGATCGACAGTGGCAGGACGACGCTTTCATACTGGGCGGCGAGCACGAGGAAGACAAGCAGGATGACGAGGCCAAAGACGAGGTTGGACGAGTCACCCGCCAGAATCTGCTGGTAGGTCAGTTCGGTCCATTCGTAGTCGATGCCCTGGGGCAGGGTCTCGGCGGCGATGCGCTTGATGGCGTCCTGGGCCTGACCGGACGAGTAGCCGGGG
>CAMLIY010000445.1 GCA_946480125.1 uncultured Asticcacaulis sp. | reverse complement strand
CCACTTGCCTTTGAAGCTGAATACTTTTGCTTTCAACATCTGCGCCTGCCCGAAATCCGGCACCTCATATTGCGCCAGCGGTTCCAGCCACTCAATCGGCAGGGGCTTGCGGCCCATATCGCCAACCAGAACCTCGATGCCCGCCGCGACGCATTCGCTGAAAAACCCCGACATCTTTTCGGCCAATACCGGGTCATAGAAAACATCACCGCCCAGGATCAGATCGGCTTGCGGCGGCGCGGTCAGTTCACCGGTAAAGGCCGTGAGGTTCACGCCATTGGCCTGTGCATTCAAAAGCGTGGCGGCGGTGGCGTGAGGATCGATATCAATGGCCGTCACTGCCTTTGCACCGACTTTCATCGCGGCGATCCCGACGACGCCGGAACCAGAACCCAGATCAATCAATGACTTACCGCGCACAATTTCCGGATGGTCTAGGATATAGCGCGCCAGCACGGTGCCTCCGGCCCAGTGGTAGGCCCAGTACGGCGGTGTGTCCCCAAGCCGCGACAGACGGCTACCGGCATGGGCGCGATAGAGGACGATTTCAGGCAGGCCTGGCGCGGATTCGAGACTGAGGTTTTTCAGGATGAAGTCGCGGATATCGGGCATAGGGATGTGTGGCGTATGGCGGGGAAGAAAGCAAGAAACCCCACCACCATTCGCTTACGCTCATGGTCCCCCTCCCCGGCATAGCCGGGGAGGCATAAAGGCAACCGATCTTATACCTCCCCAACTTGTTGGGGAGGGGGACCGCGCCCGAAGGGCGGGGTGGTGGGGGTTCTTGCTTTTCAATGAAAATCCCGCCGGAGGGACTCCGACGGGATTCAAGTAACTTACGGGTGCGGGGTCCGTGACCCTGCTATTGCGCCGCGGCGCCGGTGATATCGTCCCAGAAACGCCTGGCCTTGTGCATGAAGCCCTGCGACTGCGCATAGGTCTGTTCTTCGGAAATCTGGGCGAATTCCTTCATCAGTTCCTTCTGGCGGGCCGTCAGGTGCTTCGGCGTCTCGATGAAGAGCTCGACGATCAGGTCACCCTTCTTCTTGGAATTAAGCACCGGCATCCCGCGCTCCCTGATCTTGACCTTGTGGCCGGTCTGGGCGCCTTCCGGGATTTCGATCTGGAGCTTGCACTGGCCATCGCAGCCTTCGCCGCCCATCAGGCACGGCACATCCAGTTCACCGCCCAAGATAGCGGTCGTCATCGGTACCGGGATCGAGCAGTGCAGATCGGCGCCATCGCGCTCGAAGATATCGTGTTCGGCCACGGTGAGGAAGATATAGAGGTCACCCTTCGGCCCGCCGCGCGTGCCCGCCTGGCCCTCGCCCTTCAGCAGGATGCGCGCGCCGTCATCGACGCCGGCCGGGATGCGGACCTTCAAGTCCTTGTTCTGGCGCACCTGACCGTGGCCACGGCATTCGGTGCAGGGATCCTTGATCGTCTGGCCCTGGCCGTTACAGGTCGGACAGGTGCGCTCCACGGCGAAGAAACCATTCGAGGCCCGCACACGGCCCTGGCCGCCGCAGGTTGAGCAGGTGACCGGCTTGGTGCCAGCCTTGGCGCCGGAGCCATGACAGACCTCGCAGGTCATGGTCGTCGGGATGGTAATCTCGACCTCGGCGCCCTTATAGGCTTGTTCCAGCGTGATTTCGTAATCGGCGCGCACATCCGGGCCGCGCTGCGCACCCTGAGGCCCGCGGCGCTGCTGCTGACCAAAGATATCGCCGAACATTTCCGAGAAGATGTCCTCGACGTTCGAGAAGCCTGCGCCACCGAAGCCGCCGCCGCCAAAACCACCACCGGCGCTCTGGCCATTCACACCGGCATGACCGTAGCGATCATAGGCCGCGCGCTTCTGCGCATCCGAAAGGACGCTGTACGCTTCGTTGACTTCCTTGAAGCGCGCTTCGGCTCCATCGTCACCGTGATTGCGGTCCGGATGGTGCTCCATGGCCTTCTTGCGGAAGGCCGATTTGAGGACCACCTCATCGACCGTGCGCTCAACGCCCAGCACTTCGTAATAACAACGCTTGCTCATACTGCTTGCCCCGATATCAGCCACATCGTCCACGCATCGCGCGGGCGAACGGCTTCATCTGTCCAGTTTGTTTGGGAAATTAGAAGGAAAGGCGGCAAGGAGTCAAACCTTGCCGCCCCGTCCGTGCGGGATGCGGCCGCGATACCCGTATCAAGGTCAGCCGTCGCATCCATGTGAGGTCTTAGCCTCGCTTTTGGTCGTCGCCGTCGACTTCCTCGAAATCGGCATCGACCACATTGTCATCGGCGGCAGCCGAAGGCTCTTCGCCACCTTCGCCGGCCTGTTGCGCGGCGTACATGGCTTCACCGAGCTTCATCGAGGCGGTCATCAGGGCCTGATGCTTGGCCTTGATGTCTTCCACATCTTCACCGTCCTTGGCCGTTTTCAGGTCAGCAATGGCGGTCTCCACGGCGGTCTTGTCTTCCGCTGAGACCTTGTCGCCAAAGTCCTTCACGGCCTTTTCGGTCGAGTGGATCAGGGCGTCGGCCTGGTTGC
>CAMLIY010000444.1 GCA_946480125.1 uncultured Asticcacaulis sp. | reverse complement strand
TGGCCATGCCCAATATCCAGTCGCTGATGAGCAGCAAGGTTGATCCGAAAGAGCAGGGGACGCTCCAGGGCTCGAATATGAGCCTGACCACCATGGGCAATATCGTGGCGCCGCTGATTTTCGGTTATGTGCTGTCTGTGGTAACAAGGCCCGGCGTGGCGATATTCTGGAGCGGTGCGGCCTTCCTGGTGGCGGCGGTCTGCACCCTGCTGTGCCTGTGGCTGGCGACCGGCGTCCGGCAGTCCCTGGCGGTTGAAAAAGCCTATGGTGGCGAACCTCAGATTGACGGCTAATTGGCACTGTCAGCCTTGATACTGCCGCAATGATTTTTACATTCAGGCTATCCGGATCATTGAAGGAGCCTGAAATGAAACTGCACGAACCGTTTGCCCTCGCCACTGTCATCATGCTGGCGGCCTGTTCGCCGGGCCACAGTCAGGACGGGCAAAAATATTCCGGCAGTTTCAATGAGGCCCTGACCCAGCCGTCCAAGGTGCCGGACAGCGCCATCGGCATGAAGGCATCGTTTGCGCCGGTGGTCCGCACCGTGGCGCCGGCCGTGGTCAATGTCTATGCCCGCGGCGTGGTCCGCCAGCAGGTTGATCCGTTCTGGCAGATGTTTGGCGCCGTACCGCGTCAGCAGGTGCAGCAGTCGCTTGGCTCCGGCGTGATCGTGCGCAAGGATGGCATCGTCGTCACCAATAACCACGTCGTGGCCGGCGGGCAGCAGTTCATGGTGGTGCTGAATGATCGTCGCGAATATCCCGCCAAGCTGCTGCTGGCCGATGAGCGCACCGATCTTGCCGTTCTTCAAATAGACTCCAAGGAAAGCTTCCCGACGCTCGAAATGGACGATGACCGCAATCTGGAGGTTGGCGATCTGGTCCTGGCCATCGGCAATCCGTTCGGCATCGGCCAGACCGTGACCAACGGCATCATTTCGGCGCTTAACCGCACCGAAGTTGGCCCCGGCGGCGGCTCCTATATCCAGACCGATGCGGCCATCAATCCGGGCAATTCCGGCGGCGCCCTGGTCGATATGAATGGCCGCCTGATCGGTATCAATTCGATGATCGTGTCCGGTTCGGGTTCCTCGGCCGGTGTTGGCTTCGCCATTCCCTCGGCCCTGGTGCGCCGGGTGGTCGAAAGCGCGGCCGGCGGCGCCACACACCTGCAACGGCCGTGGCTCGGCGCCAAGGGCGATACGGTCACCAGTGATATCGCCAAGAGCCTGGGTATGGATCGCCCCGAAGGCGTTCTGGTGTCGGATATTTATGCTGGCGGGCCGGCGGACCAGGCGGGCCTGAAAACCGGCGATGTCATCCTCAGCATCGATGGCCAGCCGGTCAATGACGCCTCGTCCATGCGCTACCGTATCGACCTCTTGACAGTGGGCCAGATGACCGAGGTGCAGGGACTGCGCAATGGCAAGCCCTTTACGATCAAGGTGAAGGCGCAGCCGCCTTCGGCCACGCCGTCGCGCGATGAACGCCTCATTGCTGGCAATAACCCCTTTGCCGGGGCCAAGGTGGTCAATCTGTCGCCAGCCGTGGCCGAGGAGGTGGGGGCTGATCCCTTCGATGCCCCCAAGGGCGTGATGGTCTATTCCATCGATTCCTCGCGCAGCTATGCGGCGGGCATTGGCCTGCGTCCGGGCGATATCATCAAGTCGGTCAATGGTAAGGCGATCAACACCACCGCTGATCTCGACGCCGCCACCAAGACCGGCGCGCGCCGCTGGCAGATCAGCATTATGCGCAACGGTCAGATGATTACGGCGACCTTTAGCTAAGGTGCCTTAACCCGCGCGCTGAACAGGCAGGCCGGGTGTCATATGAGTGGCGGCGAACCGGCATATCCGATCCGCAAGCGCATCCCAACCTTCAGGCGGCAATGTCAGGACATGCGTGCCAGGCACAAATTCAAGCCGTGTACTTTCGGAAAGCGGATAGGTGGGCGCCGTGCAATGGTTTCCGTAATTATCCGCATCGCCTTGCAGGATAAGAGTCGGCACGCGCAGCCGCGTCAAATGATCGACTCTATCCGGCTCGTGGTCCATTTCCGGATGACGAAACGGATAGCCCAGGCAAACAATGCCGGCGACAAGGGATGGGTCTGTAAAATCAGCGGCCAATCGGGTCATGGCCCTGGCGCCGGACGAGCGACCGACAAGGAAAAGGTTCTGCGTTGGAATGGCTGAAAGCACATGGCGTAGAAAATCGAGGCGCGCAGCCAGATCAACGGGCTGATTTCCCGGTGCAAAACGCTCGATCAAGCTGGCGAAGGTCAGCAGCTTACCCGGCAATCTTTCGCACAGGGCCGTTTCTATATACTGGTCATTCGGATACCGGTCCCCTGACATGAAGAGAAAGGTGGCAGCGGCGAGTTTGGATGTAGTTTCGCGCATGATTTATAATTCGGCGGAACGCTGGACTGTTTGAATTCCGGTTAATAGTGGCCGCGTAGCGTAACCAGAATCTTAATGTGCCGGATCTTTTGTAACCACTTTACAACGACAAACTTGCCGCCAATAGTGCCGCCTGCATTTCGGGAGG
>CAMLIY010000443.1 GCA_946480125.1 uncultured Asticcacaulis sp. | reverse complement strand
AGGAAATCCTCTTCACGAATGCCAAGCTGGGAATGGGCTTCGGTCATGTTCTTGCCGGTGTAGCCGCAGCCGCCGCCCATGACGTGACAAAATATCTGGACAAGACCGGATTTGATCTGGTCACGCTTGGCGGCGACGAAGAAGTCATGGGTGCGCGGATCGGCCAGCACATTTATCATCAGGTCGTCAGTGATGCGGACCAGACCCTCATGGCCGCCAAAGGCCTGATACAGGCTGCCATCAGCGGAGATTACCGGAAAGGAATCGACAGGCGCTTCCGCAAAGGCGGGCGTGGTGAGGAGCAGGGCGGCAAAGACTAGATATTTCATGGTCATGTCCTAAAATCCGACCTGTAAGGAGCCATAAAGACCACTCTGGCGGCGCGTCACAATATTACCGAGATCGGCATAGGCGAGAGTCAGCGAAATATGCTTGTTAAGGGCATAGGCGGCGAACAGATCAACGCCTGCGCCTTCCTTGGCAACGGCCAGATTATCCGGCCTGGTCCGCACCTCGGCGCCAACGGCGAGACGACGATTAACCAGATATGCCACAGACCCCTCGAACTGGAGGTGGTAATCATCATCGATGCCGCCATAACCGAGGATGCCGAACTGGTTGGCCTTGGTGGCGCGCAGGGTGCCGTTCAGCAGCAGGCCATGCGCCAGGTAAAGTTTGGTGGCGCTGACATAATAATCCACAGACTGATCATCACGGGCGCCCAGCGCCTTAACCAATGCGCCATTCTTGTTGGACTTGAACTGAGTGCCAACAGACACCTGCGGCCACCAGTGGTCCTGATCGAGAATAGCGTCACCAATGACGCGGACCTTTACGCCTATCGTGTCCTGCGAGATCGTATAGCCGTAGCCCAGGCCCAGCGCGGCGCCGACCGCCTGCGTGTCGAAATCCTGCCGGGCGTAGGACAACTCGACGCGGTTATAGAATCCGACCAATGCGCCCTGCGAGGTGATGCGGTAATCCTGCGTATCGACTGACGTATAGAAAGCGTTGGCGCCGATCTGGTCTTTGGTTTCGTAACCGCCGATCGTGGCCCACGGTGTCAGGCCGCCGCCCGCTGCGCCTTCTATCTGAGATACCCCGCCGGTCAGCAACAGCTTGCCGCTGGCATAAGTGAAAATTGAGTCAGCCCTGGATGCCGGGGCGCCAATGAACAGCGAAAGCGCCAGCAAGGCGCCAAACAGGGAATGCTTCAAGATAGGTCCTTTGAACTCTGGTCCGGTTCAATGACCCTATTTGGCCGCAATTTCTTTAAGGCTTGATTTATACGCCTTGGTTTTCAAGAAAAACCTTGGTTTGCGCTCTTTTTGCCACCCACCAAAAGGCATTACGAAAACTTAATGTACCTATGAGAACCGCCGTGCTACCCCTGCCAACTGGTTTCATTTCAAATCATCGTGCCGCGTTCAGGTCGCCTAACCTTGCGGCGTTGCCTAACCCGGAGTCTTTATGCGTTCTGTTCTGATTGCCGCCAGCCTGTTGCTGGCCACGACGGCATTTACACCTGTTGCTTTTGCTGCCCCCGTCTCTAGCACGGTTATCGCCGATGCCAATGCGCCCAAGGGTAAGCTCTCGGACGCCGTCATCCCGCTGTCCTATGCTATCAACCTGACTATCGTGCCGTCAAAGCCGCGCTTTTCCGGTCATGTCGAGATCGACATCAATGTGAAGGCTGACACGAAATCGCTTTACCTGCATGGCCGTGACCTGAAGATGTCCAGGGCCATCGCCATGGTTGCGGGCAAGCCCATCGCCGCCAAATATACACAGGTCGATGATCTCGGTGTCGCCCGGCTCGATTTCAGTAAGACGATCCCCGCCGGCCGCGTCACCCTGGTGTTCGACTATGACGCGCCCTTCACTAACGATGCCGCCGGGCTTTACCGTGTGCAGGTTGGCGGTGACTGGTACGTCTGGTCGCAGTTTGAATCGATCGATGCGCGTGGCGCCTTCCCCTCGTTCGACGAGCCCGGCTTCAAGACGCCGTTCAAGGTGCAGATCACTACGGAAGATGGCCTGGTGGCACTGACCAATTCGCCGCAGGACGGCACGACCGCCAATGGCAAGATGGTCACCCATATGTATATCCCGACCCAGAAGTTGCCGACCTATCTGGTCGCCTTCGCCGTCGGGCCGTTCGCGGTCGCCGAGGGTGTGGCCCCGCCTAATCAATATCGCAACTATCCCCTGCCGATCCGCATCGTGGCCACCAAGCCCAATGCCGCCAAGCTGAAATATGCGCTTGATGAAACCCCGTCGATCGTCTCGCATCTCGAAAACTATTTCGGCCAGCCTTTCCCCTTCCCGAAACTGGACCAGGTCGCTTCGCCGATCATGCCGGGGGCCATGGAAAACGCCGGCATCGACATCTATGGCGATAACATCCTTCTGCTCGATTCCGGCGCGCCGACGACCCAGAAGCAGGAATTCGGCATGGTGGTGGCGCATGAGCTGTCACACCAGTGGTTCGGCGATTATGTCACCCCGGCGTGGTGGGATGATATCTGGCTCAATGAGAGCTTCGCCAACTGGATGGG
>CAMLIY010000442.1 GCA_946480125.1 uncultured Asticcacaulis sp. | reverse complement strand
GGCGGGTCTTGCTGTGGCTCCCGTGGCGATCACTATTCCTTCTGACCTTAATCACTTAGAACGGGGACTGGCTCTGATCTGGACCGTGGTCCTAGTTACCTGGTTCCCACCTGACTAGTCAGGTCTGAGAGGATTTAACCGCATCGACACGACTCTTATGGCGCCGCCACCCTTCACATAAATGTAAATTGGTGTGCCGATTCCGGCAGTGCTTTTTTATGCGGGCTTTGCTACGGGATAAGGGCTGAGATCATATGGCCGGAGACCCGCATGCTGAATGCCGACCAAAAGCCGCTGCTGCGTAACGAAATGAAACGCCGCCGCGCCGCTTTCGCGCAAAGCGCCCCACTGTCGGGGGATGTGCTGGCTGAGATCGTTCTTACGCATCTGGATGACCGCGGGGATTGGCCTGACAAGGAGTCCGTTATCGCCGGTTACTGGCCGATCCAGAGTGAGATCAATCCCTTTCCCCTGTTGCAGGTTTTCGAGGAACGCGGCTACGCTCTGGCCTTGCCGTGCCTGGTGGCGGAGGGGGCAGGATATCGCATGATTTTTCGCCGTTTCCGCCTCGGCGATGATCTGGTCAGCGGACCTTTCGATATCCACCAGCCTGCCGATGACGCCGATGAAATCGCGCCGGATGTGGTGCTTCTGCCTTTGCTGGCTTTTGATAGTCAGGGCTGGCGGCTGGGCTATGGCGGCGGATATTATGACCGTGTGCTGGCCCGTTTGCGTGCTCATAAAACGGTGAAGGGCTACGGAATCGCTTTTTCAGGGCAGGAACTTGCCGAAATTCCGTTTGAGGTGCATGATCAGCCGCTTGATGGTATATTTACCGAGCAGAGCGTCATACAGGTGCGCTCAACGGTTTAGCCTGGCGACGTTCGGGCTTGGATTTGGATTATTGATGCGTTTTGCTTTTTTTGGTGATGTGGTGGGCCGCGCCGGACGCGATGCCCTCGCAGAGCACCTGCCGCGTTTTAAACGCGAACTGGACCTCGAATTTGTCATTATCAACGCTGAAAATGCTTCGGCGGGCTTTGGTTTGTCGGAGAATTCGGCGCGCCAGTTATTTGATGCCGGCGCTGATTGCCTGACGCTTGGCAATCATTCTTGGGATCAAAAAGAGGCGCTGACCTATATTGTCCGAGAGCCGCGCCTGATTCGCCCGATCAACTATCCGCCTCTGGCCGACGCGCCGGGACGTGGCGCCAATCTGTTCGAAACCCAGTCCGGCAAGCGCATCCTGGTGATGAATGTGCTGGGCCTGGTCCATATGGCCTCGATGGATGATCCGTTCGGCGCGGTCGACAAGCAACTGGAATCCTGTCCGCTTGGCATGGCTTGTGATGCGATTGTCGTCGATATGCACGCCGAAGCGACCTCGGAAAAGATGGCCATGGGGCATTTCTGCGATGGCCGGGCCACGCTTGTGGTCGGTACCCATACCCATGTGCCGACCGGCGATGCGCAAATCCTGCCCAACGGCACCGCCTACCAGACCGATGCCGGCGCCTGTGCTGATTATGATAGCGTGATAGGCATGGACAAGGAAGAACCTTTGCGCCGCTTCACAACGCGGATCGGCAAGGAACGCTATCGTCCAGCGTCCGGACCGGCCACCATCTGCGGTGTCTATGTCGAGAGCGATGACCGCACGGGCCTCGCCACACGCATCGAACCGATCCGCATCGGCGGGCGGCTGTCGCAAAGCGTGCCGCAGCTCAAAGTCGCCAGCCTGCAACCAGGTTGAAGACCATCCAGCCTATGCAGCCGACAAGGATCAGCGTGAAAATGACCTTGTTGGCCAGGGCGAAATGCGCCGAACCGCAGGTGCGGCTGTACCACAGGTAAAGCGGGCTTTCGTCACCGTGAAGCCGGCGGATATGTTCGATATTGTCGCGGTTGAGGCGCTCGAAATTCATCAGGGCCAGTAAGGCCAGCATAGCGCCTACAGCCGGTATCAGATAATGGGTTAACCAGATCATCGGCATAGTGTGTCACGAAATGGCGAGGCTTGCCACCGCTTCCGGTTTCAGGCTAAAAGCCCGTCACAATTGTTAACCTCCAAATGCCTTGGCGTTTGGCAAGCGCGACCGCGCGCCGCGCCCAGAGAGTGTTTCTGGTGCGCGAGCCTCGCGGCGCTTGAGCGACCAGAGGAAAAAATGGCCGGACATAGTAAATTCAAGAACATCATGCACAAGAAGGGGCGCGCCGATGCCGTGCGCTCCAAACTCTTCTCCAAGCTGTCGCGCGATATCACCGTGGCCGCCAAGATGGGCATGCCTGATCCGGCGATGAATTCACGCCTGCGCCTGGCGGTTTCGATGGCCAAGGCCGAATCGATGCCGAAGGACAATATCGAACGTGCCATCAAGAAAGGCGCCTCGGGTGAAGCCGACAATATGGAAGAGGTCCGCTACGAAGGCCGCGGCCCCGGCGGCATCGGCCTGATCGTCGAGGTCCTGACTGATAATCGTAACCGATCGGCCAGCAATGTCCGTACAGCCTTCTCGAAATACGGCGGCCAGATGGGCGATACCAACAGTGTCGCCTTCATGTTC
>CAMLIY010000441.1 GCA_946480125.1 uncultured Asticcacaulis sp. | reverse complement strand
ATAATCTTGATCCACGGCTTCATTGCCTTGGCGGCGATGGCGGCGCCGGCGATCAGGCCGCCGCCGCCGATCGGCACCAGGATGACATCGAGTTCCGGCACGTCTTCCAGCATTTCCATGACCAGGGTGCCCTGGCCGGTCAGGACCTGTTCGTCATTGAAGGGATGGACATAGACCCCGCCTTTTTCGGCGCACAGGTTTTGCGCGATGACCGAGGCTTCGTCATAGCTGTGGCCTTCCATCACCACCTCAGCGCCATAGCCGCGCGTCTTTTCCACCTTTACGAAGGGGGTGCCGATCGGCATGACAATGGTGGCCGGGATGCCGAGACGCTGGGCGTGCCAGGCCACCCCTTGAGCATGATTGCCGGCGGAGGCCGCGAAAACGCCGCGCTGGCGTTCATCTGCGCTCAGTTGCAGCAGCTTGTTGAGCGCGCCGCGTTCCTTGAAGGCCGAGGTATATTGCTGGTTTTCCGCCTTGAGCCACAGTTTCGTCTTCGTCGCGGTGCTCAGGCGCTGGGAAAAGGCGCAAGGTGTGCGCACCACATGTCCCCTGATGCGTTCAGCGGCGGCTTCGATGTCTGGGAAGGTCACGGTCATAATGGCGCTCCCTTATCAGAGGGGACGGGGCATGGCTTTGAAAAAATGCATGCCCGACGGAGCAATAAAAGTATCAATAGATATTATTATTTTGATTTTTGAATTCGCGCCTTAGAAATTTGCTAAATTTAATGTCAAAATGACATATCTGGATTATGACTTGTTTTGAATTGAGCATTTTATGCGCCAATATGAGGGTGCCGCTTACGCTAGAAGGCCGAAAATGACCGTAAAATCGCAAAACTTCTTCTCACCGGCCAGCCACGGCTTCGTTCGCATTGCCTGCGTGACGCCGAGGGTGCATATCGCCGATCCGCAGGCCAATCTTGCCGAGCATATTAGCCTTTCAAAGCGCGCCGATGAGGCCGGCGCCGATCTGGTTGTTTTTCCGGAACTCTCCCTGAGCGCCTATGCCATTGATGACCTGTTCACGCAGCAGGTTTTGCTGGAGGCGGTAAAAGACGCGCTGGAAGAGTTGATACGGGCATCGGAGTCTATCCGGCCGGTGCTGGTGGCGGGGGCGCCGTTGCTGATCAATGGCGCGGTTTATAACTGCGCGGTCGTGATCCACAAGGGGCGGGCGCTGGGTGTCATTCCGAAAACCTATCTGCCCAACTATCGGGAATATTACGAGCGCCGTTATTTTGCCAGCGGTGCAGACCTTTATCAACCCGCATTGGCATTGAACGATTGTGGCGTTCTGGTGGGCAATGATCTGGTTTTTCATGCCGATGGGTTTGAAGCCTTCACCTTTGGCGTTGAAATCTGCGAAGACCTTTGGGTGCCGCAGACACCGGCTACCCGACTGGCCCTGAATCAGGAGACAATCATCGTCAACCTGTCGGCCTCGCCGGTAGTCATCGGCAAGTCGCGCGCCCGAAAGCGCCTGTGCGCTGCGGCTTCAGAGCGTCTGTTCTGCGCCTATGCTTACAGCGCTGCCGGGCCGGGAGAATCGACGACCGACTTGGCGTGGGATGGCCAGTCGCTGATTTACGAGTTGGGCGAGCTGATTGCCGAGGGAGAGCGTTTTTCTTCCGATACGATCACCTTGGGGGATGTCGATGTCGAGCGCATTGTATCCGAGCGTCTGCGCACAGGCACCTTTAACGATGCCCGAAAAGCGTTGCCTAACTTGCCAAATATGAGTCTGCCATTTGATTTCACGTCCCATGCCCTGACCGATTTCCGCCGCCAGGTGCCGCGTTTCCCTTACGTGCCGGCGGATAAAGAACGTCTCGACGAGGACTGCTACGAGGCTTTCAATATCCAGGTCCACGGCCTGATGCAGCGGCTTTCGACCAGCAATACCCAAAATGTCGTGATAGGTATTTCTGGCGGGCTGGATTCCACACACGCCCTGATTGTGGCTTGCAAGGCGTTTGACCGCTTAAGCCTGCCGCGCGCCAATATCCACGGCTATAACATGCCGGGCTTCGGCACCTCGACCGGCTCGCGCAATGACGCCATGAAACTGATGAAGGCGCTGGGCATTTCCGCCGAGGTGCTTGATATCCGTCCCGCCGCCAAACGGATGCTGATGGACATCGGTCATCCCTACAGCCAGGGCGAAAAGGTCTATGATGTCAATTTCGAGAATGTCCAGGCGGGGCTACGCACCGATTTTCTGTTCCGGCTGGCGGGTGAAAAAAAGGGGTTTGTCGTCGGCACGGGCGATCTGTCGGAACTGGCGCTTGGCTGGTGTACCTATGGCGTCGGCGATCACATGAGCCATTATAACGTCAATTGCGGCGCGCCAAAAACCCTGATCCAGCACCTGATCCGCTGGGCAGCGAAGAAAGAGTTCGACGCAAAGACCGGCCGTATCCTGCGATCCGTGCTGGAACGCGAAATCTCTCCGGAACTGGTGCCGATCGAAGCCGGTGTCATCCAGCGCACCGAGGATAAGGTCGGGCCTTACGAGCTTCAGGATTTCAACCTCTATTACATCACGCGCTATGGCCTGAAGC
>CAMLIY010000440.1 GCA_946480125.1 uncultured Asticcacaulis sp. | reverse complement strand
AAGAGACCGAACCCCGCCAGTTGCAGCGCTGGGACGACGCCAATGTGTTCCTGACCAAACAGGATGCCGATAAGCCCAAATACTATGTGCTGGAGATGTTCCCCTACCCCTCCGGCCGCATTCATATGGGCCACGTACGCAACTACGCCATGGGTGACCTGGTGGCGCGCTTCAAGCGGGCCCGCGGCTTCAATGTGCTCCATCCCATGGGCTGGGACGCCTTCGGCATGCCGGCGGAAAATGCCGCCATGGAACGCAAGATCCATCCGAAGGGCTGGACTTACGATAATATCGCCAATATGCGCGGCGAATTGAAGCGCCTGGGCCTCAGCATCGACTGGTCGCGTGAATTCGCCACCTGCGATCCAGACTATTACGGCCAGCAGCAGAAGTGGTTCAACGCTCTGCTGAAAAACGACCTTGTCTATCGCCGCGAAAGCCAGGTCAACTGGGACCCCGTGGACATGACCGTGCTGGCCAATGAACAGGTCATCGACGGCAAGGGGTGGCGCTCCGGCGCCGTGGTCGAAAAGAAGAAGCTGACCCAGTGGTTCATGCGCATCACGCGTTTCGCCGACGATCTGATAGAGGGCCTGACCGAGCTGGAACGCTGGCCCGAAAAGGTGAGGCTGATGCAGTCCAACTGGATCGGCAAGTCGCGTGGCCTGAAAATGACCTTCCCGTTTGCGGATGATATCGCGCTCAAGCAGCGAAGCGGTAGCGCAACGGAAAATGCCGGTGTTGAGGTCTATACCACACGTCCGGATACCCTGTTCGGCGCGTCCTTCATCGCCATCGCTGCCGATCATCCGCTGGCCCAGCAGGCAGCCGCGGCCGATCCGGACCTGGCCGCCTTCATCAAGTCGATCGCCAAGGGCGGCACCACCCAGGCCGAAATCGATACCGGCGAAAAGCAGGGCTATAATACCGGCATCAAGGTCAAGCACCCCTTCAAGCCGGGTGATACGCTCGATGTCTGGGTCGCCAATTTTGTGCTGATGGATTACGGCACCGGCGCCATTTTCGGCTGCCCGGCGCATGACCAGCGCGATCTCGATTTCGCCCGCAAATACAATTTGCCCGTCACCGAAGTCGTGCTGCCGCAGGGCGCTGATCCCGAAGCATTCAAGGTCGGAAACGAAGCCTATACCGGTCCCGGCGCTATTTTCCATTCCAGTTTCCTCGACGGCCTGGACATCGAGGACGCCAAGAACACCGCCATCGACAAGATCGAAGCCATGGGCCTCGGCGAAGGCGCCACGGTCTTCCGCCTGCGCGACTGGGGTGTCTCCCGTCAGCGCTATTGGGGCTGCCCGATCCCCATCATACACTGCGCGGATTGCGGTGTGGTGCCGGTGCCGGACGATCAGCTGCCGGTGATCCTTCCTGAGGATGTCACTTTCGATGTGCCCGGCAATCCGCTGGAGCGTCACCCGACCTGGAAACATACCCAGTGCCCGCACTGCGGCAAGGCCGCGACACGTGAAACCGATACGCTAGATACCTTCGTCGACTCCTCATGGTATTTCGCTCGTTTCACCGATCCGAAATCACCGACCCCGATCAACAAACAGGCGGCCGATCACTGGCTGCCCGTCGATCAATATATCGGTGGCATCGAGCACGCCGTGCTCCACCTGCTCTATGCCCGCTTCATTACCCGCGCCCTCAACCACTGCGGCTATCTGGAGGTCAAGGAACCCTTCGCCGGCCTGTTCACGCAAGGCATGCTGACGCATGAAACCTACAAGAACGCCGCCGGTGCGTGGGTCGAGCCAGCCGATGTAGAGGTCGGCAATGATGGTGGCGTCCGGACCGCGAAACAGATTTCGACTGGCGAAACCCTGACCATCGGCGATATCGAAAAGATGTCGAAATCGAAGAAGAACACCGTGGCGCCGGAAGATATTTTCAATACCTATGGTGTTGATTCGGCAAGACTTTTTGTGCTTTCCGATTCACCACCCGAACGCGATGTCCAATGGTCGACCTCCGGCGTCGAAGGTTCATGGCGCTTTACTCACCGCGTCTGGGATCAGTTCGATACCCTACCGGAAGGCGACATTGCCTGCACCGATGAATCCGCCGCCAGCGAACTTCTCAAGGCCGCACACAAGGCCGTCAAATTCGTCACCGAAGGCTTTGAAGGCTTTCGCTTCAACGCTGCCATCGCCAAGCTCTACGAATTCGTCACCATCGTGCGCAATGCCGATATCGAGAAAACCGGCTCAAAAGTTCGCCGTGAAGCCCTGACCCTGCTGGCCGGCCTGATCGCGCCCGTGACCCCGCACTTGGCCGAAGAATGCTGGACGCGTCTCGGCCATGACGGCCTGATCGCCAATGCCCCCTGGCCAAAATTCGACCCTGCCCTGGCCCAGGATGACGCCTACATCATGCCGGTTCAGGTCAACGGCAAGAAGCGGGGCGAGATTTCGATCCCGGTCGGCGCGTCCGAAGAACAGATCCGCGAGATGGCGCTTGCGGATGAGGGGGTTAAGCGGCATCTTGACGGCGTATCCATCCGCAAGATCATCATCGTGCCGAACCGGATTCTCAACTTCGTGGTGG
>CAMLIY010000439.1 GCA_946480125.1 uncultured Asticcacaulis sp. | reverse complement strand
CTTAGGCAGACGCCGCGAGGGAAAGGGCGCTGGACGCTATATATCGAAAACGCAACGCTCCATTACTTCATAGAGGTGTGTTTCCCGGATCAGGAGGCCTATTCGGATGTCTTGCTGGGACAGTATCATCGTACTTAATCCGTGACGGCAATTGCCTTATCTGCAAGGGCTATGAACATGTTTAACAACCGCACCCGGACATGAAATGAATATTTTGTGTCTGGTCATTTACGGTTTGGCTATCGCCAGCCCGTTAAATCCGGGCTAGAGTCTGGCTGCCGGATTCTTGTTGCACTCCGGCGACAATTTTTTGTCAGATGGCGGGCTTTTTCACGAGGACTACAGTGAGCACCAGATTATATGATACGGCCTGGGTCAGTGTTGAAGGCGTAGAGCAACCGCTTCAGGTCCAGAAGGACCGGCGCAATCCGGCGGCCTTTATCGTCGGCGATTATCTTTATGATATCGATGGCCGTCCGCTGCCTTCGCAAGGGGTCGTGCCGAAAATCCTGAACCTGCACAGCCTGCAATCGGCGCGGGAAGCCGGCCTGCGGATCAATCTCGATGTCGGTGCCGCCTATCCCGAACCGCGCGAATTCCTGAGTTAAAAAGCACCTATCTGCTTCAGACTGGCCACGCCTTCGCGGCCGACGATCAGGTGATCGTGGATGGTGATCTTGAGCGGCTTGCCGGCCGCCACGATCTGCTTGGTCATGTCGATATCGCCCTGTGACGGCATCGGGTCGCCGGACGGGTGATTGTGAACCAGAATAACCGAACTTGATGACAGTTCCAGCGCGCGGCGCATGATCTCGCGCGGATAGGCCGGCGCATGATCGACCGTGCCGTGGCCCATGATCTCATCGGCGATCAACTGGTTTTTCTTGTCGAGAAAAAGGATGCGGAATTGTTCGCGCGGCTCGTGGGCCAGCGTCACCTTGAGGTAGGATACCAGGGCCGACCAGGAGGAGATGACGGTGGTGCGTTTCAGCGGCTCAGCCACCATCCGGCGGGTGGCCTCGAACATCAGCGCCAGATCGAGCGCGATATCGGCGGTCATGCGCAAGGCCTTGCCCTTGTTATCCATCGCCGAAACCTGGAGCATGTCCTCCAGTGGCGCGGAAAGTGCGGCCGGCAATGAGCCGAAGCGCGCCAGCAGGGCCTTGGCCAGCGGCTTGACATCGCGCTGCGGGATCGAGCGGAAAAGGAACAGTTCCAGCAGTTCGTAATCGGGCAGGGCGGAGACACCCCCCAGCCGCGCGCGATGGCGCAGACGGTTACGATGGCCGCCATGATCTGGCAGGACAGGTTCCGCTGTCGGATTGAAAAAGCCAGCGGCCTCTTCCAGTGCGTCTTCGGCCATGATCCCCCCGGATGCGGATTAGCCCAGAACCGGCGCCGGTTTGAACTGACCGGTGGGCGAGGCGGTAAACAACTCCACGCCGTTTTCTGTTACGCCACAGGAATGCTCGCACTGAGCGGTCAGCATCTTGTCGCGCGTCACGGCGGTCCAGCCATCATTCAGCACCTTCACATCCGGGCGGCCGAGATTGATCATCGGCTCGACCGTGAAGAACATGCCTTTTTCGAGACGCGGGCCGGTGCCGGCCTTGCCGAAGTGCAGGACATTGGGATTGTCATGGAAGACGCGCCCGACGCCGTGGCCACAGAAATCGCGCACCACCGACATGCGATGGCTTTCGGCGTATTTCTGGATAGCCGCGGCGATATCGCCAAAGGTATTGCCTGGTTTGATCTGGGCCAGGCCCAGCGCCATGGCTTCGTAGGTCACATCGATCAGGCGTTTGGCCTTGGGCGCCACCTGGCCTACCTCATACATGCGCGAGGTGTCGCCATGCCAGCCATCGACAATGCAGGTGACGTCGATATTGGCGATATCGCCTTCGCGCAGGGTCTTTTCCGAGGGGATGCCATGGCAGACCACATGATTGGGCGAGATACAGACCGTATGCTGGTAGCCGCGATAGAACAGGCAGGCCGACAGCCCGCCATGATCGGCGATGAATTCGCGCGCCAGGTCATCGAGATACGAGGTCTTCACGCCCGGCACCACATAGGGGATCAGCATGTCGAGGCATTCGGCGGCGACGCGGCCGGCCTTTCTCATGCCTTCAAAATCCTCGTCCGTATGGATGCGGATGGTCTCGGAGCGGAGCATATAGTCGGAATCTGTGGTCATGGCGGCAATATAGTCGTGTCGAAGCGCTAAATCCAGTAGAGGATGCGACAACTTACCCACGTCAATTTTAACGCTTCATTAACCGTGCCTCTGGCGGCAGGACACGGATCAGCCTAAATGAAGCATTACCACTGGGGAGTAAGGTGGGCGGGAGTGAATAATGTCTGATACGCGTATTCTGGTGTTCGGGAATGAAAAGGGCGGGGCGGGGAAGTCCACCGTGGCCATGCATGTGGCTGTGCATCTGCTGCATCTTGGCAAACGCGTGGCTTTCATCGATCTCGATCTGCGCCAGCGCTCGCTTGCCCGCTTCTTCTCCAATCGCGCCAAGTGGGCGGCGGCCAATGAAAAGGCGTTGCCGATGGCCTTCGAGC
>CAMLIY010000438.1 GCA_946480125.1 uncultured Asticcacaulis sp. | reverse complement strand
TGGTTGTCGGCCCAGGCTTCGCGCGAGGTCTGCTCGTTATCGCCCAGCACCATGATGATGGTGTCGGCCGATTTGGCGGCTTCCACGGCGTTGGCAATCAGCTTGTCATTGACCGAATCCGGCGTGAAATTAATGACATCCTGGCCCCAGATGCGCTGTTCGGTCAGGCGCACGCCTTCAGAATAAGCGACGGTAAAGCCGTTCTTCTTGCCTTCAGCTTCGAGGCCTTCGAGGATCGAAACGACATGGCGCGGCTTATCGGAATAGCCGCCGATCGGACAATCGCGGGCATGGGTGCCCAGCACCAGCACCTTACCGACCTTTTTGGCGTCGAGTGGCAGCAGGCCATTGTTTTTCAGCAGCACCACCGACTTCGTGGCGGCTTCATGGGCCAGCGCCACGGCATCCGGCGCGGCGGTCAGGCTGTCGGCCTTTTTGGCGTCGACATAGGGGCTTTCAAACAGGCCCGACTGGAACTTCATTTCCAGGATGCGCGCCACCACCGTATTGATCTCGTCTTCCGAGATACGGCCGGCCTTGACCAGACCGGTCAGCTTATCATAGGTCTGAACGTCCGGCGTCTCGATATCGACGCCGGC
The DNA here is from genome assembly GCA_946480125.1 of uncultured Asticcacaulis sp. The sequence continues at coordinate 1,982 of CAMLIY010000438.1, read as the reverse complement.
CTTGAAGGCGCGATAAGCCGCCTCGGTCGTGTTGGGCACCAGCTTGTGGCGAGTGATCATCTCGTTGATGGCGAAATAGTCGGAAACGGTGACGCCCTTGAAGCCCCATTCATTACGCAGGATGGTGGTCAGCAGCCACTTGTTGGCGTGGCTCGGCACGCCGTCGATCTCATTATAAGACGGCATGACGGCGCGAATATTGGTTTCCTTGACGATCTTCTCAAACGGCGGGAAGAAGTCCTCGCGTAGGGTCCGTTCCGAAACCTCAGCCGGGCCGACATTGGTGCCGTTTTCCGGCTGGCCGTGGCCAGTCATGTGTTTCAGGGTGGCGAACACCTTGTCCTTGGCCAGAGGCAGGCTTTCGCCCTGGAAGCCGATAACCGCCGCCTTGCCGATGACGCCGCACAGGTGCGGGTCTTCGCCATAGGTTTCCTCGATACGGCCCCAGCGGGGTTCGCGGGCGACATCGACCACCGGCGCGAGAGCGAAATTGGCGCCGCGGGCACGCATTTCACGGGCGGCGACGGAGAAGATTTTCGTCGCCATATCCGGATCGAACGACGAAGCCAAACCAATGGCTTGCGGGAAGGAGGTGGCGTCCTTGGCGACATAACCGTGGAGCGATTCCTCGTGCATGATCATCGGGATGCCGAGGCGAGTCTGCTCGACCGCCCATTTCTGCATGGCATTGATGTGGGTGGCTGTCTCAAAGGCATTGCGGTTGCCCATGGCGCCGGAATCACCGGCGCCGGTCGTGGTCGCCAGGCCCTGCTGGTCGGAAGGCCGCGCCACCATGCCGAGGCCGTTCGGCCAGACCTTGGACGCCTTGGCGGGGTTGAACTTGCCGTCCGGGTCCTGGATATCGCCCTTTTTCTGCCAGACGCATTCCATCTGCGCCACCTTTTCCTCAAGCGTCATGCGGCCGAGCAGGTCAGCGACGCGCGCTTCCGTGGAAAGGCTGGCATCCTTGTAAGGCAGTTTTTCTTTGGCTTTCGCCAGCGCGCCGGTGGCAGTCGCCGCCGTCAAGGCGATGGTCGAGGCGCCGAACAGGCGGCGGGTCACGGCGGGGGTCGCAGATTTCATAACGTCTTCCCTGTTTTTCTATTGTCGGCACTTCCAATTACGAAGGCCGCTGCCGCGCTTGACGGCGGAATTGAACGATGACACTGTTAGCGGTAACAGAATAAAATTCAACAGGGAAAATGTTATGAGCCAAAAAACGGACACGCCTCTGTCGCGTCGCGCTGCCCTGAGTCTGGGAGGCGCCGCCCTCGCCGCCAGCGCCCTGCCCGCCCGCGCTGATACCACGTCATCCCTAAAAGATCTGGCCGCCGCCAAGGGCCTGCGTTTCGGTACGGCCATCGGCATGAAGATGTACGCCGATCCAAAGGTCCGCGAGCTGGTTATCCGTGAATGCAACATCATCGTACCGGAAAACGAGCTAAAGATGTATGTAACGCACAACAGCAATGCGACCGATTACAATTTCAAGCCGGCCGACGAACTGCTGGCCTTCGCCGAAACCAATCATATCGCCATGCGCGGCCACAATCTCTTCTGGGCACGCGATGAATTTACCCCAAAGTGGCTGAAAGACTATAAATTTTCGGGCAAGGCAGAGGCCGAAAAACTGCTGCGCGCCTATATCGCCACCGTCGCCGATCACTATGGCGACCGCCTGACCTCGTGGGATGTGGTCAATGAAACCATCGATCCGAAAACCGGCGAGGTGCGCGAAAACGCCTTCTCGCGTGTGCTCGGCATGGATACGATGCGCATTGCTTTCGAGGCCACGCGTGAGCACCTGCCGAAGACGCAACTGGTCTATAACGACTATATGAGCTGGGAAGCCGGCAACGAACGGCACCGTAAGGGCGTGCTGAAACTGCTGCACTGGTTCCGCGACAACCATGTGCCGATCGATGCCCTGGGCGTGCAATCCCATATCGGCAACGGATTCGACCTGATGGCCGGCCAGGTCA
>CAMLIY010000437.1 GCA_946480125.1 uncultured Asticcacaulis sp. | reverse complement strand
TATGGCCGCAACCTGCCCAATGTCCATGTCGACAAGGGGCAGATGGAAATGGTCATGATGAACCTGGTGGTCAATGCCCGCGACGCCATGCGCGCCCAGGGCGGCGGCAAGGTCAATATCCGCGCCGCCAGCATGACCCAGGACGAGGCGAAAGCCTACGGCTGGCCGGAAGCCCCGGCGCAAGGATCAGCCCTGATAGAGGTTTCCGACACTGGCCCGGGCATTCCGCCGGAAATTCTGGCCCAGGTGTTCGAGCCTTTCTTTACCACCAAGCCGCTGGGCGAAGGCACGGGGCTTGGCCTGTCTACGGTCCATGGCATCATCGCCCAGGCCGGCGGCCATATCCAGATTGTATCCCCTCCGGGCAAGGGCGCGACCTTCCGCATCTTCCTGCCGGTGTGGATTGAGACTGAGAAGGAGCTGGCCGGACCGAAGCCGGAAGCCGCCGCGAAGCCGGTGCCCAAGGATCTCTCCGGCGTCGGGCGTATCCTGTTCGTCGAGGATGAACAGATTGTCCGCGGCATCGCGGCGCATCTGCTGCGTCAGCGCGGTTATGAGGTGCTGGAAGCCGAGGATGGCGAGGAGGCGCTGGCGATTATCGAAGCCGAAAATGGCCGATTCGACCTGCTGATCTCTGACGTCATCATGCCAGGCATGGACGGACCCTCGATGCTGAAACTGGCGCGCCCGATCCTGGGCAATGTGCCGGTTATGTTCATTTCAGGTTATGCCGAGTCGGAATTTTCCGACCTTCTGGAAGAAGAACAGAACATTTCCTTTCTGCCCAAACCACTGGATATCAAAACCCTGGCAGAGCGGGTCAAAGAGCAACTGGCGGCATAAAAAGGCTTGAAATTGGCGATCTGCGTCGCAGTCGTCGCTTGTGGGTATTAAGTTTACCCGCGACGCTGGCCGACTAGAATCGCATCCAATTGAAGACTTTTTGATAACAAAAATTAGGGTGCATCAATGCAGGATCTGGCGCCGCCAATGGGAATGGTTTGAGTGCCGCCTTTCCAGGTGACGATCAATTGGCCGGTGAGCGGACGGATATTCTGACCGGCTTTCGCTTCGCCAATATCGTAAGATTCGACGACAGACAGTTTGCCGGAAGCATCCGCGAAGCTGCGCATGCTGTGAATGCTGTCTGAACCGCCCGTTGCCATCGTCACCTTAACGGGCCGGTTATCGATGCGGATATAGCCCATTGCGCCGCCTTGAAGCGAATCCTCAATAAAGATGCGTGAACCATCGGTTACGCCGGCCCGAGCGATCTTGGTGATGCAGCCGGTCAAATCGGCGCCGTCACCCGGCTGGAGCGCGCTGACTTTAAAGGCCGCCGCCGCCTTTTCTTCCGGCGTGGGTTGATGGCAGGCGGCCAGGGCGACGCATATCAATAAAGACCAGGTAAGCTTTTTCATGAGTTTCCCGCAGGTTCGGCCAGACGCTATCATGGCTTTTTATAAGCGGACAATGCGGCTCACCGCGAGGCGATCCCGTTCAGTCGCATGATGAGGCGCTCGCGTTCAAGTGTCAGACCCTTATAGTCAAGTTGCTGCGGCGTATAGGCCTGTAACTGACTAATAAGGGCGCGCGCCAGTTCGGGGGCACTGGACTGTTGTTCCATTGCCTCAAGCGGATCAAGATAAACGCGGATGGTAAAGAGAATATCGCCGCTTACGGGCAGTTTGCGCAGGGTCTGGCGCTCCAGCCGGAAATAAAGGCTGTCGATCTTTTCATCACCAAAACGCCATTGCTGAGTGGAATGCGGATGATGCAAAGCCTCGTCAGCGTGGAGCGACCAGTTCCAGCGGATGATCGGTTGTTCCGGTCGCAGGTTATCGAACATGCGCTCGATAATGGTGGCATTGCGCGTGTCGCGGCCGAAATCCGGCACCGGGGCATGGATGTCCTGCAAGGCCTTACCAAATTTCTCTTGCAGGCGCCAGGAAGAGGGAAAACACAGATGCGACGCCGCCAGCCGCCAACCTGTGTCATCGCGCCGCATCAGGACCAGGTCTTCCTGCACCAGGCCGCCGGCCACCAGCAGAGGCGGGTAGGGCGTATCCAGCCTCACGCGACGAAAGGCGGGCATGATGTCGATCTGCGGGCCGATGCGCTGGTAGACATCCGGAAACCGTTCCGGCAGATGATCCGCCAGTAACGTCAGCACTTCGGTCTGCGCGGCTTCCGTATCCGGTTCAGCGACGAAGATCTTGTCGGGGACGCGCTCGGCCAGCCGGTCCTTTTCGTCGAGATAAGCCAGGAGATTGCTATCGACATCGATCCAGTCCGCCGGATCAAGCGGCTTGACGCCGATGGTGAAAAGTTTCGATGAGCCGTCGTAGGGTGTATGGAAGGGGCGGTCAGTCATAACTCTGCCTAGCATGACTTTGCGCAAACAAAAATCCGGTTCGGGTTGCCCCAAACCGGATTTTCAAACTCTTGCGAGTAAGCGCAGCGGGGCGTCCCCGCCTACTTCTTGAGGAAGCCGCCGAACTTGTTGTTGAAGCGCGAAACGCGGCCGGCGCGGTCGAGCATGGTGCCGGTGCCGCCGGTCCAGGCCGGGTGGGTGCGCGGATCGATGTCGA
>CAMLIY010000436.1 GCA_946480125.1 uncultured Asticcacaulis sp. | reverse complement strand
CGCATATAGATCGGCGTGCCGGCCCAGCGCCAGTTGGCGATCTCGGCCTTGATGGCCACGAAGGTTTCGGTATTGGACGGCGAACCCTTTTCCGCCTCGTAACCGGCCACCGGATGACCATCGGCGAACCCCGGCCCATACTGGCCGCGCGCCGTATTGGCCTGCACGTTCTCTGCGGTGATCGGTTTCAGCGAGCGCAGCACCTTGACTTTTTCATCGCGCAGGGCGTCCGAGGTCAGGGCCGAGGGCGGCTCCATGGCCAGCAGACAGAGCAATTGCAGCAGGTGATTTTGCAGCATGTCACGGATAGCGCCGTATTCGTCATAATAACCCAAACGATCGGCCACGCCGACGGTTTCGGCGATGGTGATCTGGATATGGTCGATCGACTGGGCGTTCCACAACGGCTCGAACACCATATTGCCGAAACGCAGGGCAATCAGGTTCTGAACCGTTTCCTTGCCAAGATAGTGATCGATACGGAAGGTGCGCGACTCATCAAAGGCGTGGGCCACCGAATCATTGATGACCTTTGATGACGCCAGGTCGCGGCCGATCGGCTTTTCAATGATCACCCGGTTGGGCGCCTTGTTGAGGCCGGCCTTTTCGATATGCTCACAGATCGGTTTGAACAGCGACGGCGACACCGACAGGAAATAGACAATATCGAGATTATCGACGTCGCCCAGTTCCGCTTTCAGCTTCTGGCCCCAGTCATCGTGGGCGGCATCAAGCGCCACATGGACAATGCGCTTGCGGAAACGCTTGAGTGCTTCGGGCGTCGACCATTCGCCGAAACGGCTGGTGACGGCGTTGCTGATACGATCGACACAGACCTCGGTGCCGCAGTCTTCCCGGGCCACTGAAATAATGCGCAGATTATCCGCCAGAAAGCCTTCCTGATCGAGCATGGCCAGCGACGGCCAAAGCATTCGCATGGCGAGATCGCCCGTACCGCCGACAAGAACAAAAACCGGTTGGCGCTCGCCATTACTTGCAGAAGATGCCGACATGAGACCTTTTCGTTCCGAACCTGTGACCCGCCCTTTGTGCCCAGGGCTTTAGTCATGACAGCGTTGTCATAACCCCTGTTTTCCGGCAGGTCAACAATGAATGTCAGCGGGCGTTACAAATGCCATGCCCGCAGCGGTCATATAGGCCATGCGGCGCCGCAAATACAAGGGCTGATAGGGGATTTAACCCGTCGCCGGAAAACGGCTTTTAGCCCGTATTGCGCAGGGCGCTCGCAATGCCGTTGACCGTCAGTTGCATGGCCAGTTGCACCAGCTTGTGCTTATTGCCCTGACGGCGGATGCCGAGCAGATAAACCTGCAAACGATTGAGCGAATCCAGCAGCGGATTGGCGCGCTCTATCTGATTGCGCAGCCGGTCATGCGTTGACAGCAGGTAAGGCGCATCACGCAGGCGCAGGATCAATGCCACCGTGTCATCGAACTCGGCCTTGATCTTGTTATAAATTCGCCGGGCTTCGGCCGGCTCACCGGCCAGGCCGGCATATAGTCCGGCGATCTCCATATTGGCCTTGGCCAGAGCCATTTCCATGTTGGCGATGAAGACCTCGAAAAAGTCCCATTGCATCATCTCTTTCAGCACGTCATCGCCGATCTTCAGTTCGCGCACCGCCGCGGCGAAACCGTACCAGCCCGGCAGCATGAAACGCGTCTGCGACCAGGCGAAGACCCACGGAATGGCGCGCAGATCCTCGATCTTGCCGGATGAGGTGCGCGAAGCCGGCCGCGAGCCAATCTTCAGGTTGCTGACCTCATCGACCGGCGTGACCGTATGGAAAAAGTCGAGGAAATGCGGATCATCATAAACCAGGCCGCGGTAAGCCTCGAACGAGCGTTCATTGATCTGGTCCATCACCGGCGCGAACTGCGCCTCCAGCTTCGCATCGGCCGTCACCTCACCTCTTTTCGGCACTGTCGCCAGGAAGGTGGCCGCCGCGAAACTATCAAGCGTCTTGTGGGCGGTGACGACATTACCGAATTTGCGCGCGATCATCTCGCCCTGTTCGGTGACGCGGATCTGTCCGTCGACCGTGCCTTCCGGCTGGGCCAGGATCGCCGCGAAAGCCGGACCGCCGCCGCGCCCGACCGAACCGCCACGACCATGGAACAGGCGCAGTTTCACGCCAGCCTTGTCGCATACCGCCTTGATCGCCTTCGACGCCTTGTGCAGCGACCAGCGCGAAGACGTATAGCCGCCGTCCTTGTTCGAGTCGGAATACCCCAGCATGACTTCCTGCAAGGCCGGCCGCCCCATCAGCGAGCGCACGGCGTAATTGCCCAGCCACTTTTTCATGATCTCCGGCGCCGCTTCCAGATCGCCGATCGTTTCAAACAGCGGTGAGATTTTCAGCATGCAGTGTGGCTGCGGCCCGCCGCGCACCAGGCCGGCCTGTTTCAGCAGCACCAGCGGCTCCAGAATATCCGATACCGAGGCGGCCTTGGAGATGACATAGGCGCCGAAAGCTTCCGGCCCGAAGCGCTTCACGATTTCAGCCGCCGCATCGACAATCCGGAGTTCACGGCGGGTTTCATCGGAATACTTGCCGTATTCCCAGCGTAAAATCCGGTCATT
>CAMLIY010000435.1 GCA_946480125.1 uncultured Asticcacaulis sp. | reverse complement strand
CGCGCAAGGACAGCAACTCCTGCATGGCATGGTAGCCGGTCGCATCGCCGCTTTCTTCAAAGCGGTCACGAGTCACGACATACTCTTTGGGCAGTTCGATACCCGCCGCGGTCAGGGCGCGCTGGAAGCCTTTGAGCCGGTCCGCCGTCGGACTGATGCCGCGCCCGCCAATATGGGCGATCCGTCTGCGGCCGATGCCGGCCAGATGGCGTCCCGCCAGTTCACCCACCATGAGGTCATTGGTGCCGACGAAATCCATTGGCAATTTTGGAAAATGACGGTCAATGAGCACAACGGGCGTGGTGGTTTCCGTCAAAGCCTTTGGGGGGTGCATTGCCGAGCGGCAGGAAGCGACCAGCAAGACATCGACGCCGCGCGTCAAAAGGGTCTGGATTTCCTGTTCCTCGATATCCGGATCTTCTTCGGAAGACGCCAGAACCAGAACCAGACCTTCCGAACGCAGCGTCCCGGCCAGTGACCGGGCGAATTCGCCGAAGAAAGGGTGGACCAGGTCCGGCACTACTAACCCGACCGCATAGGAACGGCCACCCGCCAGGGCGCGTGCCAGCATATTGGGCTGGTAGTTCAGCTCGTTCATGCGTTTCAGAACGCGCTCGCGGGTTTTCTGACCGATGTCGGTCCGGCCGCGCAATACCTTTGAGACGGTAACCGTCGAAACGCCGAGATCGCGGGCTATGTCTTTGAGCCTGACCACCATTGAGGTAACTTTTAAAGTGTGTTGAACCTGTTGATAGGTCTATTCACACGCTTCGGTAACGGCGTCCAGACGCCAGGAGCCAGAGCCAGAAATTGCCTAACTGAAACGCGTGCGAGTCCACAGTGCCCAGCAGCCTGCCGCCAGCGCCACCAGCAGGATGGCGCAAAGGACCGCTACCCAGCCCCAATTCATCGCCAAAGGCGGTACAACCGCATCGGCGGCCAGCCAGGCAAACAGCCCGACAGCGGCAGTCACTATGACCCAGTCCCACCAGCGCCGGACGCGCGGCCCCTTGGTCTCGTCGCCATTTTGCGCCCTCAGCGCTTCCTGGTAATCAAGGCCATAGCGGTCGCACTCGCGTCGCAAGGCGTCATCACGGCGGTTCATCTCGTTCGCGCCGGCCGACGCTGTGCTGATGGCCAGCGCTCCGAAGATCATAAGCAGCGAACCGCCGGCGACCAGTCCGAGATGTAATTTATCGGCGCCGGCCAGCTCTCCGAATACAAGCGCCCCCCAGGCCAGTCCCCATAGCTGATTGGTGTTGGACAGGGGAATGCCACGGCTAATGCCGAGATATTTGGTGGCGAATTGCTGAAACAGATCGCCAATCACCCATACGAAGCCGCCCAGGAACAGCCAGAACAGCACCTGACGGCTATGAATAAGCTGCATGACCGAGGAATGCGAACCGCCATCGAAACACCAGGTCAGGGCCAGCATGGTGCCCAGTTCGCCAAAGGTGAAGATGGTGACGAAGGAGAGCGGGTTCATGCCGCTCAGATAGGCTTTGCGGTAAGGTACATACATGGTGCCCCACATAAGGCTGGCGCCTGCGGCCGCAGCCAGGCCCCGTACGGCGTGTGGTGACGCGCCCGGATCGTGAAGCGTGCTGAAGCCCAGCATAATGGCGGCAGCGATAATGGCCAGGGTGCCGAATATCACCTTGCCGGCGGTGCGCGCGCCTGCCCCCCGCATTTCACGAAACAGCAGGCAGCCCCATAACAAACCTATCAGGGAATTGGTGTTCCACAAAGGAAAGGCCGTAGCGAGGCCGACATCACGAATGGCGAATACGGTCAGGGTGTTGGCGACAGCCCATAGCGCACCCGCCAGAAGCGCCCAGATGATAAGGTGAGGTTTGGAGGCTATGTCCGAAAACACGAAGCCTGTGCCCTTCATCAGGGTCGGGAAGGTCCAGCGCGCCGTGAAGACACCCGCCACCATGCACAGGGATATGGCGAAGGGCGAGAAACCTGCCGTGACCAGTTTGGTCGGCGCTTCCGCCGCGCCAAGCCAGGCGCCGGCAGCCAGCCCGCATAAGACACCCAGCATGTGTTGAGGATTGGCCGCTCCCGCAGCCGTCTTTTGTGAAGACGCCATGATGGCGGTCCTTTCTTTCCCAAGTTTTTATACGGATTCAGGGGGCACGTTTCAGTGGATGAGCGCCAGGAGAAGGATGCCGCAGGCCAGAACCAGTACGGGAACCCAGAATTGAATATCGGTGAATACCGCGCGCACTATGGACGACTTGGTCGTCTGCCGTTCGTTCATCAGTTTCCTCATTTCCTGTGGGCCCGTCCTTTCTCTCTGCGGGAAGGTGTGGGCGCCCATGGAGCGTTACCCATTACGTAGGACGTGTCAAGGCGTGATTGGCAAACACACCAAGGGGCCTTTGAAATTCATAACACCTTGCGAAAATAAAATACGTAAGCGATAACGTATGCAGGGCTGATAAGATCAAAGGAGACGTAATTATGGGTGCAAACGCCACACAGGCTGCCGATGAAAGCCGCTATAAGGAAGGCAAGAGCGAGGACGAATTTCGTCAATATGACGCGGCTGTCACGCCGGGCGTCGCTCAGTTTTATCGGCATAATCACGAGCAGATGAC
>CAMLIY010000434.1 GCA_946480125.1 uncultured Asticcacaulis sp. | reverse complement strand
GCGATCTCGACAAGACCGCCATGGGCAAGCTGCACTTCAACAAGTCGATCTTCCTGGAGCCGATGGGCCGCACAGATTCGGAACTGGCCTTCTGCTTCCTGCTCGGCAAGGTGCAGGACTATGGTGCCAGGGCGCTGGCCGATATCGACCATCAGGTTCTTCTGAGCTGGTTTCTGCAACTGGATGACATGGGCAGCGCCGATATGGTGCTTTCCGACGGCACCAGCGTCGCCGCCTTCTATGGCTCGCAGTCGGAAACCCAGATGTTTTATGGCCGATTGGCGCCGCCGCATGGCGAACGCGGCTATCATTCGGACTCGGCCTCCTTCGCGCTCAATAATCCGCGCGATACCTTCCGCACCGCCATGGTCTTCTGCTCCGCGCCCTTCCGGGAAGGCGACTGGAAGCCGATGCAGAAGGGTCAGCTCATCATTGCGCGCCGCGGCGCTTTGGTGTGGACCAACAAGAAGGACAGCAAGACCCAGCCGGCGCAGCAACCGCTGCATGAGCAGGAGGGCCATTTGCAGGGCGCGCGCTCAGTGCAGCCCAATCTGTTCGCCGACCAGCAGGCTCAGGCCCAGCAGCTGTCCATCCTGCAATCGCTGCAACAGCTAAAGACAGTCCAGCACAATATCCTCAATACGCGCTCGCAGACCCACGCGCCGGATGGCTCTCCCCTCACCTACCGCCTCTATGATGTCGTACATTCGACCGAATATACTTACGAGGAGGAGGTCGAGCACTCGACCCACAGCTTCCGGCTTATGCCGGTCGAGGATTCGGTGCAGGAAGTGGTCAATAGCACACTCAGCCTGTCGGCCGAGGGCGAGGATATGCGTTTCGAAGATGTCTTCGGCAACCAGACGATCCATTACAGCATTATAAAGCCCTATAAGAAGCTGTCGATTTCGTGCCGGTCGCTGGTAAAAATCTATGCCCGCCCGACCGATGACTTCTCACCCAACAAGCTCCAGCACTTTATTCCGCTGACCCTGATGCCATGGCAGCAGGTGATGATGGAACCCTATCTCCGCTCACCGGAACTGCCGGAGACCCAGATTTCCGAATTGCTGATCTACGCCATGAGTTTCGCCGAGCGCAACGGCCGCCACCTGATGGACACGCTGAACGACATCAATCAGAGCATTTATCGTGATTACCGCTATGTGCCCGGCGCTACCTCGCTGAAGACGACACCGTTCGATGTCTATGCTTCGCGCGAAGGCGTCTGCCAGGACTTCGCCAACCTGTTCATCTGCCTGGCACGGCTGCTCGGCGTACCGGCGCGTTATCGCGTTGGGTATGTCTTCACCGGCGCCAATTACGAAAACAAGATGCAGTCCGATGCCAGCCATGCCTGGGTCGAGATCTATATCCCCTATCTCGGCTGGCGCGGTTTCGATCCGACCAACGGCATATTGGTGACGCAGGACCATATTCGTGTCGCCGCCGGCCGTAATTATCTCGACGCGACACCGACTTCAGGCACGATCTACCGCGGTGGCGGCAAGGAAAGGCTGCGGGTCCAGGTCACCATGAATGAGGTTTTTAGTTAAATAAACAACAGCCTCTTGTCCGTGTAACTGGCCATGAGGCGATATATATTACCGGACGAGTAAAGTGACGCTGGAAACCTACAAGACCGATGGCTTTTATGACGAACTGTTTGCCGACAACGGCGTGGCCCATCCGAGCGCCCGCCCTCTGGTGCAGCAACTGGACACGCTCACCCGCGGCGAGCTGAAACGCCGGCAAAAACTGGCCGAGGATATTCTCTACCAGTCCGGCAATACCTTCAATGTCTATGGCGACAAGAAGGGCACTGAGAAGATCCTGCCCTTCGACATCATCCCGCGCATGGTCTCGGCAAAGGACTGGGCCAAGCTCGAACGCGGCATCGCCCAACGCATTACGGCGCTAAATCTGTTCATCCAGGATATCTATAACGACCAGAAGATTCTCAAGGACAAGATCATCCCGTCCGAACTGATCTTTTCTTCCGCCTGTTATCTCAAGCCTTGCGAGGGCCTCAAGCCGCCGAAAGGCGTGTGGACCCATATTTCCGGCACCGATTTCGTCCGCGATAGCGACGGTGAATTTTATGTGCTGGAAGACAATCTGCGTTGTCCCTCCGGCATTTCCTATGTGCTGGAAAACCGCGCCGTGCTGAAGCGCATCCTGCCGGCGGCTTTCCACACCCTGAAAATCCGGCCGGTATCGGATTATGGCGATCACCTTTACAAGACACTCAAGCACATCGCCCCCCACGGCAAGGATGATCCCAATATCATCGTGCTGACGCCCGGCATCTATAATTCGGCTTATTTTGAGCACGCCTATCTGGCGCAGCAGATGGGTGTGCCGCTGGCGCAAGGCTCCGATCTCGTTGTGGAAGACGATATCGTCTATATGCGGACTACCGAGGGGCTGAAACAGGTCGATGTCATCTATCGTCGCATCGACGATGAGTTTCTCGATCCGCAGATTTTCCGCAAAGAATCGCTGCTGGGCGTCCCTGGCATCATGGCGGCCTACCGCAAGGGCAATGTGGCGCTCGCCAATGCGCCCGGCACCGGCATTGCCGACGACAAGGCGATCTATGCCTATGTGC
>CAMLIY010000433.1 GCA_946480125.1 uncultured Asticcacaulis sp. | reverse complement strand
TGCTTCTTCGCCGACTTTTCGCGGCCGGCCATGATCATGGCCTCGTTATAGTCGATGATGCGGATTTCAGCGTCTTTCGCCGCATAGCCGCGGGCTTCGCGACGGGCCTTGGCGGCGCGGGCCAGCTTGGCCAGGCGGCGGGCGATATCGCCGGTGCCGCCGGCGCAATCTATGATGACCTCGCCGGGCTGGGGATTGAGCCGGGCGCAGGCCGCGTCCTTCCACAGGTGATGGACGCCGCCCGACATGACATCGTTCATCAGGTCATAGCTGGAGGCGACATTTTTGAAAACATCATGGACCATCGCCACCTTTTCGCGGGCGTCGACATCCTTGAAACCAAAGGGGGAGGTGCTGGCTTGTGTCATGACGGGGTTTTAGACGAAAAGACCCGATTGGCGAAGCAAAAAAGCAGCGAAAACAAAAAGACAAATGGTCGCAAGAGGCCGTCACGCCTTAACTAAGCTCAGGCCGGGTCATTTGTCGCCGGTATCTCGACTTTGGGTGTCTGAACGAACTCGAACCAGTAATCGACGATATGTTTGGCGACGTCGATATAGTCATCGAAGCTGAAGGGCTTGGTAATGAAGCCATTGGCATAGTGACGATAGCTGTCATTCAGATCGCTTTCGGCATTCGAGCTGCTGAAAACAAGCGCCGGAATCATGCGCAAAACCGGATCGGCCTTGATGAGCTTAAGAAAGGCCGGCCCATTGATTCTGGGCAGGTTGACATCGACCAGGATGATATCGGGATGGGCTGTATCGGCATATTCGCCCTCGCGCCGCAGGATCGACAAGGCGATTTCCGCCGTTTCGGCCACTAAGACATGCGCGTGCAGATCGGTTTTCTTGAAGGCCATGCGCATCAGCCGGGCGTCACCGCTGTTGTCATCGACGAGCAACACCTGCGGAAACTGTGTGCGTTCTGAAATGGTTGTCATCGAAAATCCATGAATTTCAACAAATGCAGACCAATTGATCGCTTTGCGCTTTATGGATATTTAAGTATAGCTTTATGTAATATTTGGCTACGTGTTTAAAAAAATATTTTAAAAAGTGTGTATTCAAATGAAATAATTTTAAGAAAAGTCTGCTTGTATCAAATTATATTTCTTTTATCTGGTTGATTTATAACTGAATAATGGCATCTTAAGAATAAGACGTTCTCTGATGCCGCTTGAATAGGCCTACATCTTGCCGTCGGCCTTGTCGGCGATGCGGCGGAATGGCCCCTTGAAATCCGGCTGCATCTTGCGGCGGCGGTCGGGGCCGACATAGTTGGCCGATTTGACCCAGCCGCGTTCGTTATTGATGACGCTGCGCAAGCGATCGATCAAAGCGCGGGCGGTCAGCGGCTTGGCGACAAACTCATTCACCCCGGCATCGCGCGCTTCGATGACACGGCGTCGGTCGGTATGGCCGGTCATCATGATGATGGGCACGTAGGGGTGCGGGCTGTCGATACCGCGACGAATCAGCTTGGTGAATTCGATGCCATCGATGGTTTCCATCATCAGGTCGAGGACGATGACATCGGGCCGCCAGTCCCGGACGATTTCCAGCGCCTCTGCGCCATCGGACGCCTCGCGGATCAGGGTGATGCCCATGGAGCGTAGCATAGTGCTGACGATGACCCGCATATAGTGGTTATCATCGACCACAAGCACCATTACGCGTGCAAACTGACTCAAGGCGCGCTTCTCCAAGACATTCGGCTGGCCGTTTCAGCGGTATTATAGTATAGGTAACGCATTGCCCGGCAAGCCATTCGACGGGAATCACTATCCTTATTTGCGCAATTCACAAACTAAAGATTGATCTTTGTCGCGTTCTGATCTTGATTCGCGTCAGCGGATAAATCGTGCGCCTCAGCGCTCCGATACGGGGAAAGACACCATGATCGACTGGCACAACCGGACCCTGATTGCGGGCGCCGCGGCGGTATTGATTGCCGGATTCGGTATCGGGTTCCTCACCGATCATGCCCTAAGCAGTAACGCCCGGCAAAAGGCCGCGAGCGCCACGGCCGAGGTCGGCCAGCCGGCGACCGGCCTGTTCGGCAAGGTGCGCGACAAGAATGCGCCGCGCGCGTCAGATAAAAAGCCCGATGGCTTCGCTGTCTGGAAACAGAACCTCGATACCTCCGGCGCCGCGCCCAAGGCCTGTATCCAGTTCTCAAAACCGCTGGATCCCGCCAAGCCCTACGGCGACTATGTCGTCGTGTCGCCCGCCCTGCCGTCGTCGCCGGCCATTTCGGTCAAGGACGATACCCTGTGCGTGTCGGGTTTTGGCTTTACCGACCGCCGCGTCACCCTGCTGAAGGGCTTGCCGGCCCGAGGTAATGACCAGCTCAAGGCCAATGCCGATCTCGATTTCACCTTTGGCGAGAAGCCGCCCTATGTCGGTTTCGCCGGCAATGGCGTCATCCTGCCGCGTGAGGAAGCCGACGGTGTGGCGGTGGAGACGGTCAATGTCTCGACCCTGGCCTTCGAGGTCTGGCATGTGTCTGACCGCAATCTGGTGCGCAAGTCGGTTTCCGCGCCCGATCCTGTGGCTGTAGGCGAATATGACTACGCCTATGGCGATGATGCCGCCGATGATATCGGCGTCAA
>CAMLIY010000432.1 GCA_946480125.1 uncultured Asticcacaulis sp. | reverse complement strand
ACTGGGTTTGCGGATGAGTCAGTGGCAGGCCGGTTTCATCAGCGCGCAAATTCCCTTCGGAAGCATAGGCAACGTAACAACTGTCGCCATTGGTGGCAAGCAGGTGATAAAATGGCTGGTTTTTCACGGGACGCACACTTTCAGGAATGGCCTGCCACCATTCTTCTGTATTGGAAAATTCCGGATCAACATCGAAAACAACACCGCGAAAGTCAAACAGACTGTGTTTGACCACCTGACCGATGTTGAATTTCGCTGACCGTTGCTCTGGCATAAAATGATTCCTGGCCGTCTACCTGAAACCGCATCATGGGCCAAAGCCGGCAAGTAAGGCACTCGCCTTCTCCAGTCGGTTGTCGGTTGCCTCGCTTTTTCAATATTCGCGATTGTGGTTTGGCAATTTATGGGTTGGCATCAATGAATGCAGGCCATAAAGTGATTGGGAAAGGTTGTCCGCCGGATTACAAATCAGGCTTCGACATGGTGTCGGACCGGCAACCGTCTGTCAGCGGGGTATGAGCCATGTACCGGGCTCCCTCAAATGATCGCCGCCGGGGGAATCCGGCCGGTGATCCGCGCAACGCATCGGGGGTAACCGTCAAGGGAGATCCTGCGATTATTTACGCCGCGCTGGATCTTGGCACAAATAACTGCCGTTTGATGATCGCCACCTTCGCCAACTCGCAGTTTCGCATTGTCGAGGCTTTTTCGCGCATCGTCAGGCTGGGCGAAGGCCTCGCCCATTCCGGGCAACTGCATGAACGCGCCATGGACCGGGCAATAAAAGCGTTGAAAATCTGCGCTGAAAAAATTGAAAAGCGCGGCGCCGTACGTATCAGAGCCGTGGCTACCCAGGCTTGTCGCATTGCCCGCAACGGCCGTGCATTTATTGCGCGTGTCGAACGCGAGACGGGCCTGAAACTCACTATTATTTCTCCGGAAGAAGAAGCGCATCTGTCCGTCATGGGATGCGCCTCCCTGCTTGATGCCCGCGAGGTCAGTCCGGTGGCGCGCGCCGCCCTCGTCATGGATGTTGGCGGAGGCTCGACGGAACTCAGTTGGGTAGAATTGGCGAATGAGCCCGCCGCCCCCCTGGCCTCCTTATCGGACGCCCAGACTCTGGCGCAGAATAACGCGCTTAAAATCGCCCGCCGGATGCCGCGTCCCCGTTACTGGATTTCCATTCCGGTCGGTGTGGTCAATCTGGCTGAACGCTTCCCCGAACCCGTGTCGGGCGATACACAAACGTGGTTCGAGACCATGGTTGAAGATGTCAGCCAGACCATTCGTCATTTTTCCGATCCGGAGACCCTGCGACCACATTTTGACAGTGGCGAGGCCTATATTGTCGGCACGTCCGGCGCGATCACCTCGCTGGCCGGCATGCACCTGGGGCTGGAGCGATATGATCGGTCCCGTGTCGATGGTCTGTGGATGAGCCACGGCCACGTCCAGGCGGTCATAACCCGCCTGCTCGATCTGGGACCAAGCGGACGGGAGCTGGAGCCCTGTATCGGCAAGGATCGGGCGGATTTGGTGCTGGCGGGCGCGGCTATACTGGAAGCGATCCAGCGTCTGTGGCCCTGCCAGAGACTGCGCGTGGCCGATCGTGGTCTGCGTGAGGGCCTGTTATTGTCCATGGCGAAAAAGAAACCGCGACGGCGACGGCGGCGCGGCCCCAGAACAGCGGATCAAACCACACCTCGATCCGCGGCGGAATAAGCCGGCCTTATGATCGGCCGGCGCATTCCTTATTTTCCTTTTGGTGCCGCAGGCGGTTTGGCTTCGGCCGCGGCCGGTGCGGCGTTCAGTATCTTGGCCGGAACCGTGACATCGCAATCCGAGAAATTCTCACCCTTATCCTTGCGCACCGCTTCCAGAACCGCCTGAAATTGTGGCGAGGCCGTATCCATGACTTCAACCTGTGGGCGCTGGGCTTCGGGAATATCCGCCAGAACACGAACCGTATTCATTTTGTCCGGATTGACGGGCGGTTCACCGATCTTCAACTTGCGCACAACATCCAGGCCGGTCAGGACCGTACCAAAGGCGGTATATTTCTTCTCAAGCGATGAATTGGCGCCGCGCATCATGAAGAACTGACTGTTACCGGAATCAGGGTCATAGCTATGGGCCATACCGACCGTGCCCTGGCAGAACAGGCCCCAGGCATTGACCTTGCCATCATTGGAAATGGCCATCAGTTCATTGACCTGGCTCTGAACGGGCATGGCGCCGACAAAGCCGATCAGCGAGCCCTTCGGATGCGTAGCCATGGTAAACGGGAAGCTGGAGTCATGACGAACCATGAACTCGGCCTTGACATTGGGGAGCGTGGATTCGCCCGTGCCATCCCCCTTGGGATCGCCGGTCTGGGCCATGAAGTCTTCGATGACGCGGTGAAAGGTCAGGCCATCGTAGAAATGCTGGCGCGTAAGGGTAAGCAGACGTTCAACATGGTTAGGGGCCAGAGACGGATACATTTCGAGGATGACCTGGCCCTTGGTGGTATCGATCACCAATGTATTATTCGGGTCCGCCAGTCTGTATCCCGGATCGAGCGCTAATGCAGATGTTGCCATCAAAGCCGCTATCGCCCCCGCCAGAAGCGCACTTTTTTTCACCAATGACA
>CAMLIY010000431.1 GCA_946480125.1 uncultured Asticcacaulis sp. | reverse complement strand
GCGCTCGGCGGCAATGACTTCTCTACCCCTGTCCACGCCGGTGAAAAGTGGACCAGCGAAGATGCACTCACCAACGACTACATCGCCTCATACGTCGCCTTCGTTCAGCAGATTCGCGCCAGTCACCCCGACGCCCGGTTTATCCTGATGAATTACGGCGAGGCGCGCGTGGCTACCGCCATCACCGAAGTCATCAAGCGCCTGAATGCCGCCGGCGAAACCCGAGTCGCGGCGCTCGATGTCGGCAGCGGCTTTGCCCTGACCGGCTGCGACTGGCACCTCAATACCGCCGACGACAAACGCATCAGCGCCTCCCTGATCGCCTATATCGACGCTCATCCTGAGCTGTGGCCCAACCCTGAGAAAGCCAAATAGTCCCCTATCTTGACGCCCCCGACGTACCCTGAAATAGTCCAATCCATAAAAAATAATGGAGTTGAGACGATGCGGCATTTGGGGCGCCTGGGATGGATAGGGCTCACGACCCTTTTAATGGCCGGAACGGCGCAGGCACAAAAGATAGAGCATATTCCGGCCGCATCGATACCTGCCGGAACCCAGCTTCCGGTGCGCACCGGCGGACGAACCACCAGCCCGGACGGCAACCCGCCGTTTACCCATCAATGGCCGGGCATCTATTGGGAAAGCCGCTTCAGGGGAACCGAAGTGACCGTCGCCTTTGCCGACCCGGTCAATATCCTGCATATTTCCATCGATGGGAAACGGGTCGATACAGTCGCCAAACCCGGCAATTCCGATGTGCGCATTTCCGGCCTTGGTGACGGTATCCACGAGATACGCGTAGAGAAGGCGACCGAAAGCCAGAGCGACGCCGCCACCTTCAAGGGCTTTTATGTCCCGCAACAGAATGATCGCCTGCCGCTCGGGATTCCGCCGGTCTACAGCATGGAGTTCATTGGCGATTCCTATACGGTCGGTTATGGCAATACCGCCGGCAAGCGTACCTGTACACCGGACGAACTCTGGGCATCGACCGATAACACCAAGGCCTTCGGTCCGCTGACGGCCAGGCATTATGGCGCCATGTACCAGATCAACGCCTTTTCCGGCCGCGGCATTGTGCGCAACTATAACGGCTTCGCCGGCGACAGCCTGCCCCAGCTTTATGCCTACACGGTGTTCGACGGCCAGACGAAATATGTAAAGCCGGATTGGCTACAGCCCCAGATCATCGTTATCGCGCTCGGCACCAATGACTTTTCCACCCCGGTCCATTCCGGTGAAAAATGGAAAAATCAGGATGAACTGATCGCGGATTACGAAGCCACCTATGTCGCCTTCGTTAAATCCCTGCGCGAAAAGAACCCCAACGCCACTATCCTGCTGATTTCCTATGACCCGGCCACCTCGCCGCAGATCAGCACGGTGCGTGACCGCCTGAAGGCTGATGGCGACGGCAAGGTCGATTTCCTTGAGATCACCGGCTTCACCAGGAATGCCTGCGATTACCACCCCGATACTGATGACGATCGCAAGATCAGCGACGCACTGATCGCCTTTATCGATGCCCATCCGGGCATATGGCAGGGCCAATAGATGCGTCTGGCCCCTCTCCTGCTGGCAGCTTTTCTGGCCGCGCCCGCCTTCGCCGGCACGCCGGTCGGCACGGCCCTGCCGCTGCATATCGGCGGGCGCGTGGTGGCGGTCAGTGCCGATGATACGGCGCAGGGCTATCGTCATCAATGGCCCGGCACCTATTTCGAGGCGCGTTTCAAGGGCACCGAAGTCCATCTGCGCCTCAATGATGAGGTCAACCGCTTCAACGTCTATGTCGATGGCCAGCTCGTCAACACGCCCAGCCGTCCCGGCGAGGGCGATATCCTGCTGGGCCCCTTCGCGCCCGGCGAGCACACCATCCGCGCCGAAAAGCTGAGCGAATCGTTTGACGCCGCACAATTCACCGGCTTCTTCGTCGCCGATCCGGCCAATGTCCTGCCGGCGCCCGAAGCCGAGCCGCGCGAGATCGAGTTCATCGGCGATTCCTATACGGTCGGCTACGGAAACACCTCCCCTACCCGCACCTGTCCCGGCGATCAGGTCTGGGCCACCACCAATACGCAACTGGCCTTTGGTCCTCTCTCCGCCAAACATTTCAACGCCGATTACCGCATCAACGCCATTTCCGGCCGCGGCGTGGTGCGTAACTATAATGGCGGCGACGGCCTGCACCTGCCGCAAGCCTATCCAAATGCTGTCAGTGTGTCAGCGCCCGGCTTGTCGCTTACCGCTTCACCGGTGGCGGACGACTGGCGCCCGCAGATCATCGTCATCGGCCTCGGCACCAACGACTTTTCCACGCCCCTGCATGGCGGCGAGGTCTGGACCACGCGCGACGAACTGCACAGCGATTTTGAACAGACCTATGTCCAGTTCGTGCAGGATTTGCGCGCCAAAAACCCGCAAGCCTTCTTCATCCTTATGGCCACCGACCAAGCCAATGGCGAAATCCAGTCCGAGGTGAAGAAGGTACTCGCCACCTTGCGCGCCGCGGGCGAGAGCCGCATCGATTTCTTACCTATGAATGGCCTAGCTTTCAGCGGCTGTGACTGGCACCCGTCCACCGCCGACGATGCCCATGTCGCCAGCAGCCTGATCGCCTATATCGACGCCCAC
>CAMLIY010000430.1 GCA_946480125.1 uncultured Asticcacaulis sp. | reverse complement strand
GTGACTGGCTGTATGTCGAGGATCATGCGCGTGCCCTGCACCTGATCTGTTCCAAGGGGCGGCTCGGCGAAACCTACAATGTCGGCGGCCGCAACGAACGCAAGAATATCGATGTCGTCAGACGTATCTGCGCCATCATGGATCAACTGCGTCCACAAAACGCGCCCCATGACAAACTGATCACCTTTGTCACCGATCGCCCCGGCCATGATCACCGCTACGCCATCGATGCCACCAAGCTGGAAACCGAACTGGGCTGGAAGGCGCAGGAGAATTTCGACAGCGGTATCGAAAAGACCGTGCGCTGGTATCTCGACAATGAAGTCTGGTGGCGCCCGCTGCGTGGTGAAGTTTACACAGGCGAGCGTCTGGGCGTGCTGAAAGCCTAGATCATGCGTATTCTCGTTACCGGAAAAGAAGGTCAGGTCGATACATCCCTGCAAACCCTGGGGGAAAAGCTGGGCCTGGAAATCATCCGCATCGGCCTGCCGGAAATCGACCTGTCGAAACCGGAAACCCTTGAGGCGCCCATACGGGAAATCCGGCCGGACGCCATTATTTCTTCGGCGGCCTATACCGCCGTCGACAAGGCCGAAACCGAGGCCGAGCTGGCGCAGGCCATCAATGGCGACGCGCCCGGCATGCTGGCCCGCTTGGCGGCCGAACTCGACATTCCCATTCTCCACCTGTCGACCGACTATGTGTTCGCCGGCGACAAGGACGGCACCTACGACGAAACCGACATCCCCGCCCCGGTCAGCATCTACGGCAAGACAAAGCTTTCGGGCGAGGACCAGATTCGCGCCGCGACCGACAATCATGTCATTCTGCGCACGGCCTGGGTCTATTCGCCCTATGGCAACAATTTCGTCAAAACCATGCTGCGCCTCGGCGAAACGCGTGACGAATTGAATGTGGTGGCCGACCAGCACGGTTGCCCGACCTATGCGCCGGAAATCGCCCGCGCGCTTCTCACCGTGGCCCAGCAGGTCGTCATCGACCGCGACCCGACACTACGCGGCACCTTTCACCTGACTGGCCGGGGCGAAACGACCTGGGCGGAATTCGCCGAAGCCATCTTCACCGGCGCCGCGGCGCGTGGCCGCACGCCGGTTCGCGTCAATCCGATTACGACCAGCGATTATCCAACGCCGGCAAAACGCCCGGCCAATTCCCGCCTGAACGGCGACAAGCTCGATGATACCTATGGCCTGCGCCTCGATCCCTGGCGGAAATCGCTGGATGAGTGCCTGGACCAACTGATAACAAAGACAAGATGACACAGAGGGCTTCCCTATGAAGGGCATAATACTGGCCGGCGGCAGCGGATCGCGCCTGCATCCAATGACCATTGGCGTCTCCAAGCAGATGATGCCGATCTATGACAAGCCGATGATCTACTATCCGCTGTCAACGCTGATGATGGCCGGCATCCGCGACATACTGATCATCTCGACCCCGCATGACCTGCCATTGTTCCAGAAGCTTCTCGGCACGGGCGAACAATGGGGCATTAATCTGTCCTATGCCGAACAGCCGAGACCGGACGGACTGGCCCAAGCCTACATCATAGGCGCTGATTTCGTCGGCAGAGAACCATCGTGCCTGATCCTGGGCGACAATATCTATTACGGCCCCTCGCTTTCGGGTTTTCTCGAAGAATCCGCCGCCATCACCTCCGGTGCCAGCGTTTCCGCATACCAAGTAGCTGATCCGGAACGCTATGGCGTCGTCGAATTCGATGACAATTTCAAGGCGCTTTCGGTCGAGGAGAAGCCAAAGTCCCCACGCTCGAACTGGGCGATTACCGGACTTTATTTCTACGATCACCAGGTGGTCGATATTGCAGCGAACCTCAAGCCGTCGGCGCGTGGCGAATACGAAATAACCGACGTCAACCGCACCTATCTGGAACGCGGCGACCTGAGCGTGAAACCGATCGGCCGCGGCTATGCCTGGCTCGACACCGGAACCCCCGACAGCCTGCTCGACGCCGCCGAATTCGTGCGCGTACTCGAAAAACGGCAGGGCTTCAAAATCGCCTGCCCGGAAGAAGTCGCCTGGCGACGCGGTTTTATCAATGATCAAACCTTGGATAATCTCGCCCAAAAACTGGGCAAGAGCGATTATGGGCAATATCTATTAAAATGCCTTGCTAACCAATAGGGCGGCCTGTCCGCTCCTGCATTCGAGACTTCCGCCGCCACACTGCAACATCTGTTAACGTGCCGGTTTTTTAAGATTATTTGGACTTGTTAAGGCCCGATTTAGTCTGTAGAGCACACGCCAATAGGAAGAAATGCTTAAATAAAATGAGCGAAATTTAATGGACAAGGCTATCAGAGACCTCATTGCCGGGGCAAAACTTTATCCGGTCTGGCTGTTTCAGGCCTATCATGAATTGTCGGCAAAATTCAAAAGAACAGCCCTTGGCTCCCTATGGATTGCTGGCAATTTTCTGTTTGTTTCGATCGCCATTTCTCTTGTCTGGGGCGAACTGTTCAAAGTCGATCTCAAGGAAATGCTGCCTCATGCCATGCTGGGCAACCTTTGCGCGGGCTTGGCCCTCTGGGTTGTTTCGGATGCTCCGGAGCTTTTCCTGACTTTCCACAACATTATCAAGAATCACGCCTATCCC
>CAMLIY010000429.1 GCA_946480125.1 uncultured Asticcacaulis sp. | reverse complement strand
TGATATCCATTTCGATTGCGCGCTATCGCATGCGCGCCCTCATGGCAGCGAGTGCGGTGGGTCTATTGGTGGGTGCGTCGGTCGGCGCGGCTTGCCTGGGCGGCCACCTGGCGCGCGAAAGCAGCGTTTCATCGGACGCAGCCCGCCTGATGTTGGCGACACGCGAAGGCAAGGTCGATATGAAAGCGCTTGATGCGGCCGGAACGGTCGATCAGAGCGCACTCAATATCGCCATGCGTTTTTCTCAATATGCCGGCACCGGCACAGATAACAGCCTCCTTGCCCAGAATATGACGGCCTTGCGCACGTCACAGGATGCCCGCGAACAGCGCGGCCTGCCCGACGCCCGTATTGTTCTGGCCAGCAATATGGGGCCTGCCTCCCCGCTCAGCACACCCGCCGTCACCGTACCGCCGGTGCACGCCGCTGCCGCCATGCGGTTCAAGGCCGCCAATCGCAGCGATTCCGACTGCTTGACCCAGGCGGTCTATTATGAAGCGCGCGGTGAAGGCGAAGATGGCATGCGGGCCGTCGCCCAGGTGATTCTGAACCGTGTTCGCCATCCCGCCTACCCGAAGACCATTTGCGGCGTCGTTTATCAAGGCGCTTATCAACGCACCTCCTGCCAGTTCAGCTTCGCCTGTAATGGCGCCATGGGCGCGCCTGTCGAGAGCTGGGCCTGGCGCCGCGCCAAGACAGTAGCCGACGCGGCGCTTAACGGTTACGTCATGACCTCGGTCGGCACGTCCACCAGCTTCCACACCACTGGCGTCAAGCCAGGCTGGGGGGGCACAATGGAGCGCGTGGTCCAGATCGGCTCTCACATATTCTATCAGTTCCGCGGCCGCGGTTCACGGATTGCCGCCACGCTTGATGGTATCCGTCCGTCGGATGCCCCGTCTTCCCGGACTGCCCCTGAAACCAACGCAAAAACGCAAGCCCTGGACAGTCAGACAGTTGCCATGCTGAATGCGCAATCAAAGGCTCAGGCCAAGGGTGCCAGATCTGAGACGGCCCGTCCCGTCCAGGTCACGGCCCAGATTCACGGCAAGTCGGCGCAGGACATAATCGCCGAAGTCAGCTCAACAAAAGCAGTCGTCTCAAGCCAGACGGCCGTTGCGGGCGAAGCGGCTAAACTGGAAGCCGCTCCCAAGGGCATTTCTCAGTAATTTTTCAGATACAGACCAAAAAGCGCGTCAATCTTATCGGTTGGCGCGCTTTTTTGTCTTTTCTGTGTTCCAGGCAACGGCGTTAGGATTTCAACAACCTTAATCTGACAGGTTGGCGCAAAGGCTCATCTTAACCATGAGTCGCATTGGGCGTTTGCGCGCCTGAAAGCGATTACAAGGGAAGAAAGTCTGAAAGAATTTCAACGCCTTTATCCTAATAATAGTTTGTCAGGGGCCTATAATATGACGAAACTCACCAACGCCAATCCCGCCGGAGGGTTCAAGCTTTCGAACCTGTCGTTCACCGTAAAATTCATGGCGCCAGCGGCCGTCGCCACGGCGCTTATGGCCGTATTGGCCTTCGGCGCGATTTACGTCATGAACGGTCAAGGCAAGACCATTGACGATATCAATACCAAGGCCATGCCGCAAATCGTAGAACTTGGCGATATCAAATCCTCTATCAAGGAAGCCAACGGCCAGCTCTACAACGCCCTGACCAAGAAGGCGACTGATCCGACCACCAATGCGTCCGCTACGGTCACCAAGGTGACGGAGGATCTCGGCAAGATCGAAGCCCGTGTCAAGGCCGATGCCGCCAAGGCCGCCGATCCGGCACAAAAGAAGCTGCTGGGCGACCTCAGCAAGGAAGTGAAGACCTACAAGGAAGCCGTCGAATTCGCCGGTTCCGTCATGGACGTTGATTTCGCCTCCGTTGGTCCGATGATGTCGCAATTCGACGACGGCTACGCCAAGATGTCGGACATCAGCGATCAATTGATCAAGGCCAATGTCGCTGCCGCCACCAAGGCCGCTCAGGACGCCAAAGCAGCCCAGACCACCGGCATTAGCCTGCTGACCCTCTTCGCCGTCATCATGGCCTGTGTTTCCGGCGCCATCGCCTTCATTTTCTCACGCGTTACCGTTACCGGCATCAATCGCATCGCCAAAACCACCGAGGAATTGGCAAACGGCAACCTGAATGTCGACATTTCGACCCTCGCCCGCCGCGACGAACTGAAGTCTGTCGTTGATAGTCTCAACGTCTTCAAAGCCAATGCCGAGGAAAAAGAACGTCTGATGGCGATCGAAGCCGCCACGTCCAAGACCCGTGAAGAACGCGCCCGTCAAATGTCGGCGCTGGCTGAACGCTTCCGTCACGAAGCTCAGGACATGCTCGACGCCCTCGGCAATGCCGCGTCTGATCTTGATGCCAATGGCCGCACCTTGCTGACCATCGCGCAGGAAAATGAACGCCGCTCACAGGACGCCGTCGGATCGATCCGCAACTCGGCCGACAATGTTCAGAACGTCGCCTCGGCCACCACCGAACTGAGCGCCTCGATCGGTGTCATCGGCGACCAGGCCGTACGCTCGGTTGAAATCGCCGCCGAAGCCGTTTCGGAAGCCGATCGCACCAATGCCTCCATGGCCGAACTGAGCCGCGCCGCCGATCAGATTGGTGAGGTGGT
>CAMLIY010000428.1 GCA_946480125.1 uncultured Asticcacaulis sp. | reverse complement strand
GATCCAAAGGCACGATAGACCCTAATACGACTTTGTGGCAAATTTTTCGTGTACGGATTGATCAATTTCCATTTATTTGCTATTTAGCAAAATAACGAATTTTAGAATTCTTCGCATCCGAAGTTTACAAATGTCCGAAGTTTACAAAGCGCTGGCCGATCCGACCCGCCGCCATATCCTTGAAATGTTGCGGCGATCCGAGATGTCAGCCGGCCAGATCGCCGCTCAGGTCCACATTTCCAAACCGACGCTCTCCGGCCACCTCAATGTGCTCAAGGCTGCCGAACTGGTCGATGTGACACGCCACGGCACCACCCTGATCTACCGGCTGAACACTTCCGTGCTCGAAGAAGCCGTTTTCGCCCTGATGAGCGCTTTCAAAATAGGACACCCGGCGACGGAACCCGATACGAAAGGCGTAGCCCATGCGGTTAAGAAGTGAACAGGTTCTGAGCCTGTGTCTGTGGCTGGGCGTCGTGGCTTTCTGTGTCTGGGCGAGGCAGCGGTTGCCGGATGCGCCGGTCGCCACGCATTTCGGCCTGAATGGCCAAGCGGATGGCTATATGCCGCGCGATGTGGCACTGGCGTTTGGTCCCGGTCTGATGCTCGTTTTCGGTTTCCTTCTTTGGGCATTGCCTGCTCTTTCGTCAAAAGAGGCATCGCTGAAGCGCTCTCAATCTGTCTTTGATGCCGCACAACTCGCCATTATCGCTTTTCTGGCCGTCGTCCATATCGTCGTTGTCCTGAAAGCCCTCGGCGTTCCGCTTGATATTGTCTCCATCCTGTCACTTGGCACCGGTTTCCTCTTCCTGATCATCGGCAATTTCCTGCCCAAGACGCGCTTCAACTATGTCATGGGCATCCGCACGCCCTGGACGCTTTCGGATGAGCGCGTCTGGGACAAGACACATCGCCTGGCCGGGCCGCTTTTCATGCTGGCCGGCCTGATGATTATACTGGCGGCGTGTCTCCTGCCGCGATCCTGGCAAATAAACGTCGTGCTGACGAGCACATTGGGCGCGGCCCTCATTGCCTGCATTTATGCCTATATGGCGGCCAGACGCCTGCGCTAACCGCATCCAGCCCTGCTTTTTACAGGCGAATCATCTTGCTCTATAGTGGCTTTAACAGTGATTCGTATGGATGCCCTGATGGCTATTGCCTCTATCGCCTATACCGCCGCCGCTGGCGGATTGGCCCTGGCCCTGTCCACGACGTGGCTGGCCCTGCGCAACCGTACCCTCTTCACCAGGACCCGCGATCTGCTGGCGGCCGACCTGACCGCCAAGGACAGCATGTTGCGCGAGCTCGACTCGGCGACCACGGCGTTTGACGAGGCTTTCCTGGCTGTCGAAGGCGATGTGGTGCGGCTGGTCTGGGGCGAAGACACCCTGCGCCATTGCGGCGAAGCTTTGGGTCTGAAAGACCTTGACGGCGCCATCGCCCCGCAGGTGGTCCAGGCGCTCGGCGACACCTCACCCGAAGCCGCCGAAAGCCTGAAACAGCTAATCAATGAAGGGGCGGCTTGCCGTTTCGAGGTTTTTGCCGAAACGCCGCCCAACAAGCTGAGCAACACCACCCCTGGCCTGACCCTGATCGTCGAAGGCCGGGCGTCGGGCGCCACAGCCTGGCTGCGGCTGGCGATCGCCGGCGCCCGTGCCTCGCTGGCCTCCGGTCCGTTCGCGCAAATGGCCGAACGTGTGCCGGCGCCGTGCTGGATCTGCGCCCGCGACGGCCGCATCGTCTGGGCCAATACTGCCTGGCTGCGCGCCGCAGAAGCCACCAGTCTGGAAGACGCCGTACAGAAGGGCCTGTCGTTCGACCGCAATGCCGATGCCCTCGTCATGGAAGCGCTGGAACAGCACATGCGCCGCGAAGGCTTCCGCTGGCTGACCGTCGGTGGCCAGAGGCGCGCCTTTCAGGTCATCGCCGAACCGCTCAACGAAGCCTATGTCTGCGCCTACGCCATCGACGTCACCGAGGCCGAGGAAAGCCGCGAAGCCCTTAAGCGCCACGCCAAGGCACACGATGAAACGCTCGATGCCCTGGAAGACGCCGTTGCCATTTTCGGCCCGGAAAAGCAGCTGACCTTTCATAATCGCGCCTTCGAGAAGCTGTGGGATCTGGAATCGGCCTGGCTGGCCGAACGTCCGACGCACGGCGAATGGCTGGATCGTCTGCGCCAGAAGCGCCGTCTGCCGGAAACCGGCGATTACAGCGGCTTCAAGACGCGCGAACTTGATTTCTATGGCCTGACCCATACGGCTGACGATGAAATGTGGAGCCTGCCTGATGGCCGGTCTTTGCGCGTGGTGCGCCAGCCGCACCCGCTTGGCGGACTGCTGGTCCTTTTTTCTGACAAGACCGGCGAGCTGAAACTGACCTCACGGTTCAACAGTCTCATTCAGGTGCAGAAATCGACGCTCGACCAGCTCAATGACGCCGTGTCGGTCTATGGCAGCGATGGCCGCCTGCGCCTGCGCAACCAGGCGTTCGACAGGTTCTGGAATATTGAATCCGACGATATGACAGCGGTGATGGATTTCAGCCAGGTCGCCGAACTGTGCCTGCCACTCGTCCATGACCGCGGCTTCTGGAGCGAACTCAAGGCCCGCGTCACCGATACCGATCCGCTGGCCCGCGCCCCGCAACTGGG
>CAMLIY010000427.1 GCA_946480125.1 uncultured Asticcacaulis sp. | reverse complement strand
TTCTGATCGACGAGCGTCCGGAAGAAGTCACCGACATGCAGCGCACCGTGCGCGGCGAAGTTATCTCCTCGACCTTTGATGAGCCGGCTACCCGTCACGTCCAGGTCGCTGAAATGGTCATTGAAAAGGCCAAACGCCTGGTCGAACACAAGCGCGACGTTGTCATCCTGCTCGACTCGATCACCCGTCTCGGCCGCGCCTACAACACCGTCGTGCCGTCATCGGGCAAGGTGCTGACCGGTGGTGTCGACGCCAACGCCCTGCAACGGCCCAAGCGTTTCTTCGGCGCCGCCCGTAATATCGAAGAAGGCGGTTCGTTGACCATCATCGCCACGGCCCTGATCGATACCGGCTCGCGCATGGATGAAGTGATCTTCGAAGAATTCAAGGGCACCGGCAACTCCGAAATCGTCCTCGATCGCAAGGTCGCCGATAAGCGTGTCTTCCCGGCCATGGATGTGCTCAAGTCCGGCACGCGTAAGGAAGAACTGCTCACCGACAAATCGAACCTGCAAAAGACATACGTGCTGCGTCGTATCCTCAACCCAATGGGCGCCCAGGATGCGATTGAGTTCCTCAGCGATAAGCTGCGCCAGACTAAGAATAATGCCGAGTTCTTCCAAAGTATGAATACTTAATCAGGCGTATCCTTACCTAGCTCTTGTCAACCCGGTATGAGAGGATCATATCGGGTTGATTCGTTTTTGGAATTCAGGAGATCATCATGAAGGTCACGGTCAATGTCGAATGCACGCCGGAAGAGGCTCGCACCTTTCTGGGCTTGCCCGATGTTCAGCCGCTGAATGACTACATGATGAACGCCATGAAAGAGCGCATGGCGCAGAATATCCATTCCATGCAACCGGAAGAGATGCTGAAAAACTGGTCGAGCCTGGGTGTGACCGCGCAAGACCAGTTCTTCAAATTGATGCAGTCGGCGGCCCAGGCAAGCATGAGCTCCTTCGGCAAGTCCGACAAAAAGTAAAGCCAGTATTTCAGGAGGTGTTTCACGTGAAACACACGATTTTCGCTCTGGCTTCGGCACAGGGCCGTGCAGGGGTGTCGATCATCCGGCTTTCCGGTGACAGGGCGGTGTGGGCGGTTCAGCAACTGACATCTAAAAAACTGACCCCGCGTATGGCCAGTTATACGCCGCTGACCTGGTACAGTGAATTGATCGATGAAGCGGTTGTTGTGTGGTTTAAATCACCACACAGTTTTACCGGGGAAGACTGTGTTGAACTACACGTCCACGGCTCGAAAGCCATTCTCGACCGTCTCTATCTCATTTTGGTCGAACTCGGTTTGCAACTGGCGGCGCCCGGCGAATTTTCTCGTCGGGCACTGGAGCATGGCAAGCTGGACCTGACACAGGCCGAAGCGATTGCCGATCTGGTCGATGCCGAATCCGAAGCGCAGCGTCGTCAAGCCCTGACCCAATTGGGCGGCGGCCTGAAACAGCAATACGAAGCCTGGCGCTCGGACCTGATCGATATTCTGGCGCGGCTGGAAGTCTATATCGACTTTCCAGACGAAGACCTACCCGCCGAATTGAGTGAGTCAATTCTAGGCCATATGCGCGCTTTGGAAGTCAGGCTGAGTGAAGCCATTGCTGATTCCGACCGCGGCCGCCAAATCCGGGAAGGCTATCGTATTGTTATTCTAGGCGAACCGAATGCTGGTAAATCAAGCCTGTTTAATGCCCTGCTGAAATCTGAAGCGGCGATCGTGACGCCTATGGCCGGCACAACGAGAGATATAATAGAGGCCCAGCTGCGCATCGGCCCTTATTCGGTCCTGATTTATGATACGGCCGGCTTGCGCGACACAGATGAGGTGGTTGAAGCTGAGGGTATCCGTCGCGCCCGCGCCAAGGCGGAAATGGCTGACCTACGCATATGGGTGATCGATTCTACCAGACCGGCCTTGCCTGAAGATTTCCGAGACGGCGACCTTATGGTGTTCAACAAGATTGATGAAGCTGATGATGTTGAGCGTCAGTCTGTTTTTGCTTTGCGTGTTTCACGTGAAACATCAGTCTTCGCTGTCAGTGTGGCATTAGGGGAGGGGGTTGCCGACCTGGTCGCCAGCATTGAGCAGATTGTGGGCAAACAACTCTCCGCCCAAACTTTTCCGGCTGCCACCCGTCTGCGTCATATCGAACGCCTGACCGAAGCCCGCGATCAATTGGTCATGGCTGCGCGCTCTAATCTGACTGTGCCGGAACTCTCCGCAGAAAATATCCGCTCGGCGGTCAATAGCTTTGAACAGCTTTTTGGCCGCTATGATGTCGAGGGCGTACTCGATGTGATTTTTTCCAGTTTCTGCATCGGGAAATAGAATCGACCTGCCACCGTCGATCTGTTATAGCCACGCCTTCCAACTAGAGAGCTATGATGTCTGAACCCAAATCCCTATGGGACGTAATTGTCGTTGGCGGTGGCCATGCCGGCTGCGAGGCCGCCACAGCCTCTGCGCGTATGGGAGCGAAAACACTTTTGCTGACCCACAACAAGTATACGCTCGGTGAAATGTCGTGCAATCCGGCCATTGGCGGCCTGGGTAAGGGCCATCTGGTGCGTGAGATCGACGCGCTCGATGGCATTATGGGGCGCATGGCCGATATCGGCGGCATGCAGTTCAAGGTGCTGAACAA
>CAMLIY010000426.1 GCA_946480125.1 uncultured Asticcacaulis sp. | reverse complement strand
CGATGCTCAGGTTATCCTTATTGCGCTCTCCGCCGATATCGCCGCGAAGATCGCCGCCGAGGTGGAAGCTCAGGTCTCCCGCCTGCCGCGTGAAACCATCGCCCGCGCCTCGCTCGAACAGGCTCGCTTGTTCGTCGTTGCATCGCTTGAAGAGGCGGCCGAGGTCTCCAACCTGTACGGCCCGGAACATCTGGCCATCCAGGTGGCCGATGTCGACGTCCTGATCCCGCAACTGACCGCCGCCGGCACCATTTTCGCCGGCGCCTATGCCGCGGAAACCTTCGGCGATTACGCCGCCGGCCCCAGCCACGTCCTGCCGACCGATGGCGCCGCCCGCGCCTGGGATGGCATCACCGTCCGTTCCTTCCTGACCAGCTTCGTGGTGCAAAAGGCCACGCGCGAAGGCGCCGCAGCTATCGCCCCTGCTAGCGCCCGCCTCGCGCGTCTTGAAGGCCTTGAGGCCCATGCCCTTGCCGCTGACTTTAGATTGGAAATCTGATGTTCAACTCGCCCTTCTCTTCCCTGAATGCGTCAGGTTCCGGACTGGAAACCCTGCCGCCGTCGCTGGAACCCCTGCGCGAACGCATGGCCGATTATTACGGCGTCGAGGCCCACCAGTTGCAGGTGACGCGTGGCGCCTCGCACGCCATGGAAATTCTGATGCGCCGCCTGCGTGTCCACGGTCATGAGTTCGTCTGGGCCGGTGGCGATCATTATCTCGAAGACCTGTGCGGCGTTTATAATCTCAGCATCCGCAAGCCACCGGAGAATGGTGCACTGACGAAAGGCGCCGGCTTCTATCTGGTTCACAACCCGCGCCAGACCGACGGCAAGGCCTGGGATATAACCGCCGCCCGCGCCCTGGCCGTCGATCTGTTCCCAACGCTCCTGGTCATCGACGAAAGCTATTTCGACGCCTGTACAGCTGAGTCCATGGTCGAACTGGCGGTGAATGAGCCGAATGTGGTGGTCCTGAAAAGCCTGTCCTATCTCTTCGGCATGGCCGGCGCCCGGGTCGGTGCGCTGATAGCCAATACCAAGACCCTTCAAGGCTTGTTGAAATTCTGCGAACCGCATCCGTTGCCGACGCCAAGTGTCCGCGCCGCCGAGGCCGCGCTGTCCCCCTCACGCGCTCTGACCGTGCAATCACGCGTCGATCTGATCCGCTCGGAACAGGCCCGCGTGCGCGAAGCCTTGTCACGTTCGAAGCAACTGGACAGTTTCGATCTCAATGACGGCCCTTTTATGCTGCTGCGTCCCAAGGCCCTGTTGCAGACTCAGACAGCGCTCAAGCGCCTGGGCCTTGCGCCGCAGGTGACGCCCACCGGCCTGCTGCTGGCGCTGGGCGATGTCGCCACCAATAACCGCATCCTGCGCGCGCTCGATGTCGCGCTCGCAGACAAGGCGCCGCGCATGGGCGAAATCCTGCGTGATACCAAGGAAACGCGCATTTCCGTACAGGTCAATCTCGACCAGCCCAAGCCGGTCAAGGTCCACACCGGCGTCGGTTTCTTCGATCACATGCTTGATCAGGTGGCGACGCACGGCGGTTTCTCGCTGCAACTGGCCTGCGAGGGCGATCTGGAGATCGATGCCCACCACACGGTGGAGGATTGTATGCTGGCCTTTGGTCAGGCGCTGAAAATCGCGCTCGGCGATCGCGTCGGTATGGCACGTTTTGGCTTCGTGCTGCCGATGGACGAAACCGAAGCAAAAGTCTCAATCGATCTTGGCGGCCGTCCATTCTGTGTTTTCAAAGGTGAGTTCCAGTCTACCCACATCGGTGACTATCAGACCGAAATGACCGCCCATGCCTTCCGCTCGCTGTCGGAAACGCTGGGCGCCTCGATCCATGTCGAGGTCAGCGGTGGCAATGATCACCACAAGACGGAAGCCTGTTTCAAGGCGCTCGGTCGCGCCCTGCGTCAGGCCACGCGGATCGAAGGCGATGCTCTGCCCTCCACCAAGGGGATGCTCGCTTGATTACCGTTATTGAAATCGGATGTGCCAACACCGCTTCCGTCCTTTTCGCGCTCGAACGGCTCGGCGCGGAGGCGCACTTGAGTTCTGATCCGGCCGAAATCGCGGCGGCTTCCAAGGTGGTCCTGCCAGGTGTCGGCGCGGCGGGCTTCGCTATGTCACGCATCCGTGAGTTAGGACTTTATGACACCATCCGCGACCTGAAAGTGCCGCTGCTCGGCGTCTGCCTCGGTCAGCAACTGCTGTTTGAAGGCTCTGAAGAAGGCGATGTCGATTGCCTGGGCCTCATCCCCGGCAAGGTCACGAAAATGACCGCTACGCCGGATATGGTGGTGCCACACATGGGCTGGAACCAGCTTGAGGTGATCAAGACTGATCCTTTGAATGCCGGCGTGGAAAATGGTGACTACGCCTATTTCGTTCACAGTTTCGTCTGCCCGGTCAATGCGTTTACGCTCACGACCAGCACCTATGGCGCACCTTTCGCCGCCATGGTGCGAAAAGATAACGTATTCGGTTGCCAGTTCCACCCCGAACGTTCCTCCGCCATCGGCGCCCAGATTTTGAAGAATTTTGTAACCCTATGATCCTTTACCCTGCCATCGACCTGATCAACGGCGAATGCGTCCGCCTGGCGCAGGGGCGTTTCGACGCCGTGACCAAATACGATTCCGATCC
>CAMLIY010000425.1 GCA_946480125.1 uncultured Asticcacaulis sp. | reverse complement strand
ACAAGTTCGAATACCGCCGCGGCTACAAGTTCTCGACCTATGCCACCTGGTGGATTCGTCAGGCGATCACGCGCTCGATCGCTGACCAGGCCCGCACCATCCGCATCCCGGTGCATATGATCGAGACGATTAACAAGATCGTCCGGACCTCGCGTCAGATGCTGCATGAGATCGGCCGCGAACCGACCCCGGAAGAACTGGCTGAAAAGCTGGCCATGCCGCTGGAAAAGGTGCGCAAGGTGCTGAAGATTGCCAAGGAACCGATTTCGCTCGAAACCCCGATCGGCGACGAAGAGGATTCGCACCTCGGCGACTTCATTGAGGACAAGAACGCCGTCCTGCCGATCGATGCCGCCATCCAGTCCAACCTGCGCGAAACCACCACGCGCGTTCTGGCCTCGCTGACCCCGCGTGAGGAACGTGTTCTGCGGATGCGCTTCGGCATCGGCATGAACACCGATCACACCCTGGAAGAAGTCGGCCAGCAGTTCAGCGTCACCCGCGAACGTATCCGCCAGATCGAGGCCAAGGCGCTGCGTAAGCTCAAGCACCCGTCGCGGTCACGGAAACTGCGGTCGTTCCTGGACAGCTAAGCAGGGACATATTCCCTGCACCCAAATGTTTAAGAGATATGGCCCCGTCGGAGTAATTCCGGCGGGGTTTCTAAATGCAATCATAAAATGGCGAGGGGATATGCACACTGAAAATTCGATCAGGAGTGTGGGTGACATTTTGACTGATAAAATACCTTTGCCTCATGAGGCTGGGGTATATGCCTTTTGGTGGATTGCAGATAGGGCGGAGCTTTTGGCTGCCGATAGGCAGATAGTCTTAAAAGGACCGGGCGGAAACGATGTTAGTGTACATTACGAAGAATGGTGGCCTGAAGAATTGAAGTTTCCTTGTTTATACGTGGGGAAGACCACAAACATTCGAAAAAGGTTCTCTCAGCATATCATGCGGAATACGAAGCCTGATGGAAGGTTGCATATGGCTCATTCAAATTTTTTCAAGGTTTTGCCATACAACTCATCATGTCAGTTAAGATTTGGAATTGAGCATATTTTCCCGAAAGAGGAGGGTGTTCTGAAAACAATAAAACGAGCTGTCGGTTTTTCATATACGACAGACTTTCCCAACAATGCCATTGCGGAAAGATTTTTCATGGAAGACCGACTCGTTGGAACTTGGCGACCATGGTTCAACGTCGATTCCGAGCGATAAAAGGGAAGAATTGACTTACGACCTATGTCAGGTAAATAATTTTCGCAGAGGTCAAGCCATGCCGTCCGTAAATGTCTCTCTGACTCCAGAATTGATGCAGGTTGTCCAATCCAAGATCGACAGCGGTCTTTATGATGACGCCAGTGATGTGGTGCGCGATGCGATCCGTCAACTCGATGCCCGCGATCATCTTTTGTACGATGTGAAACTTGATCATCTGCGCCAGGCGCTTGCACCGGGATTACAGGAAGCGGCGACGGGCGAGTTTGCAGACTATAGTCTGGAAGACATAATCGCCGAACTCGACCAAGAAACCGAAGCCTGATTATGTCCCGATTTCGTTTGACGCCGGCAGCGCGTCAGCGGCTCAAGATTATTGGCCGGGATACGCAAAAAGTCTGGGGCCTTGCTCAGCGAAACAAGTACCTCGCTGAACTGGATAAGGGCTTTCATGACCTCGCAATCCGGCCGGATAAAGGCCGTGCCCGATTCGAGGTATCCGCCGATCTCTTCAGCTTTCACCTCAATAGCCACGTCATTTTCTATTACATCAGGCCGGCTCATATTGAAATTGTTGACATTCTGCATGAACGCATGGAGCCGCGTCTGCATCTCTGAAGACGGCAATCTGTTTCCACATTGATCCTTTATGGCAAACTGTCATGATTTACCCCAACGCAGGGGGGCGCCTGCGGAGTTCTCAGTGGGGTTCAGGGGCATATGCCGCTCAGCAAACTTTCGCCAGGCGAACAGGCTGATTTTTTCCGTCTCGTACTCGATTCCACCGTCGAAGGCGTCTGCACCCTGGATCGTCAGGGGCGCGTTACCATGTGTAATGCCGCCTTCATGCGCATGTTCGGCTTTTCGGAAAACGATACCGTCATAGGCACAGTGCTGCATGACCGCATTCACCACCATCATGCCGATGGCAGCCTTTATCCCCCGAACGATTGCCCGCTCCATCTCGCCTCCTTGAGCGGTGAAGCCCGTCATGTGCCCAATGATACCTTCTTCCGCCAGGACGGCGCCTCTTTCCCGGTCGAATACCGCGTCCAGCCGCTGAAGCGGGACGGGGACATCGCCGGGGTGATATGCACATTTGTCGATATCAGCGAGCGCGTGGCGCAAGCCGAAAGCCTGGCGGCCGTACAGAAAATGGCCGATTCCACATCCGACCGCCTCAGGCTGGCCCTGGCTTCGGGTGCCGTGCTCGGCACCTGGTTCTGGGACCTGCCACGGCAAAAGGTGACCGGCGATGAAGGCTTCGCCCACACCTTCGGCATAGATCCGGCCGCAATGGCCGAGGGCGTGCCTTTTGAGGACATAGGGCGGGCCGTCCACCCGGAAGACCTGGCCGATGTGGTCGCCGCCGTCGAAAAGACGATGACGTCGGGTGAGCCCTGTGTCATCGATTATCGCGTCCGTAAGGGTGATGG
>CAMLIY010000424.1 GCA_946480125.1 uncultured Asticcacaulis sp. | reverse complement strand
GGCGGTTTCATAGCGCGGCCAGATCGAAACGATCGACTCCATCCCCATGTCGTGCAGTTGCTTGTTCATGGCGTCGGGATCGGGAAATTCGGCCGGATTGATGTCCATCTGGCCCATGCGGGTCCAGTAGAACCAGTCGAGCACCATGATATCGAGCGGATATTTCTTCTCGCGGTAGGTAGTAGCGACGCGCAGGATTTCGCCCTGGCTGTCATAGCGCGCCTTGGACTGGATCAGGCCAAAGGCGGACTTCGGCGGGATCGGCGTCTTGCCGGTCAGTCGGGCATAGCCTGAGTAAATCTCTTCCGGCGTTGACCCGGTGATAACGAAGAACGACACGCGCTCGCCGACCTTCGACTGGAAGCCGAGCTTGCCATTGACGCCGCCGACAAAGCGCGTGGCCGATGGGTTATCCCATACAATGCCATAGCCCTTGGAAGACACCATGAAGGGGACGCACACCTGTTCGCCGGCCGGGGCATCATACCAGTGGGCGCAATCAATAACGCGGCCGCGCAGGTCGAGACCCGACAGCGATTCCTGGTTCTGGCCCATGCCGTAATAGTGTTCGCCATCTGGGGCGGCAAAGGCAGCGCCGACCTGGTAGGTGTCCTCGCCATTGACGGTGTGCGGCGACATTTCCCAGCTATTCATGGAAAGGACGGTTTCGCCCCTGGCGTTCTGGATCTGCAGCCCGACCGGCGCCAGAGACGGCGCGAAATACTTCTCACCCTGGCTCGGCACATGCGGCGCGGGGGCGGCATTGACATGCAGGGTCAGGCCATTTGAGGAAAAGGTATCGCCAGTCGTGTCGCTGGTCTGTTTGAAGGCGCCATTGTCGGCGTGATCGGCCAATATGCCGTAGCCGGGAGCCTTTAGAACCTCGCCCTTATCCGCCGCGATGGTGACGCGGACGATGTTCGGACCATAGGCTTCGACCGAGACGTAAGCCCCATTGCGGTCGAGTGTGGAAATAGGCGCGGCCTGTACGGCTGTGGCCAGTGCCAGGGCCGACACAACTCCACAAAGGGCAGCTTTTAAAAGGTGACGCATGATCTTCTCCCAGAATGTCAGGCCGCTATTGATAGCGCTATCATTTACGCAATGGCTAGGCCGTGACCGGGGGTACGTCAAGCCCCAATGATCATACAAAACGTCGGTCGTGAAAATATGCCGAAAAAGTTTTCACCGGCTAAATCCCGCCGCTTAGACTTGAGGCTTTTCCGGAGCCGCCATGACCATTGACCTAAAAGCCTTTTTCGACCGGGTGCGCCTGTCACTTTTTGCCGGGAAACCACTGCCAGGGCGCGTGACGGGAATGACAGCCCTGCTCGATGCCTGGGAAGCGTGCCAGACCGCCCAAGATATGCGATGGCTGGCCTATGCCCTGGCGACGGTCTATCACGAGACAGGCTTTTCCATGCAGCCGGTGACCGAGCAGGGCGGAACAGTCTATCTGACCTATATGTATGACCCGCAAAGCCCCAATCCCAAGCGCGCAGCGCTGGCCAAGGCCAACGGCAATATCCATCCCGGCGATGGCATCCGATATTGCGGGCGCGGCTATGTGCAACTGACCTGGGCCATTAACTACCGGCGGATCGGTGACCTGATCGGCATTGATCTGCTGGCTCACCCCGAACGGGCGTTGGAACCGGAGATCGCGGCGGTTATTCTTTATGAAGGCATGATTGGTGGCTGGTTCAGCGGCGTCGGGCTGGCGCGCTATTTCAATGCCAAAACCACCGACTGGAAAAATGCCCGCCGGATTATCAACGGCCTCGATTGCGCCGATAAAATCGCCGGTTATGCCAAGGCATTTTATGCCGCTCTAACATGAAAAAGCCCGGTCAGCGAAACTGACCGGGCTTTTTCATGTTAGAGCGGAAAGCTTTTACGCTGCGCGGAGACGACCGACAAAGGCCATCACCTCGTGTTGCAGGTCTTCCGAACGGTTTTCCAGGTCGGAAGACAGCCCCAGCAGCGACTGCGCCGCTTCGCCGGTCTGGCTGGCCGCGTCACCGACACCCGCCATATGGCCGGTGACTTCGCGGGTGCCGTCAGCCGCACGGTTGGTATTGCTGGCGATTTCCTGCGTAGCGTAACCCTGTTGCTCGACCGAGGCGGCGATGGCCGTGGTCAGGCCGCCGATCTGCTCGATGGTGCGTACAATGGTGTCGATGCTGGAAACGGTCGTAGACGTCGCTGACTGGATTTCACCGATCTTGCTGCGGATTTCGTCGGTGGCCTTGGCGGTTTGCTGGGCCAGTTGCTTGACCTCGGAGGCGACCACCGCGAAGCCCTTGCCGGCTTCACCGGCACGGGCCGATTCGATGGTGGCATTGAGGGCCAGCAGGTTGGTCTGGGCGGCGATGGCCTGGATCAGGTTGATGACCTCACCGATCTGCTGGGCCGCAGCGCTGAGGGTCTGGATAGCGGCTTCGGTCTTGGCCGCTTCATCGACCGCCAGGCGCGTGACTTGCGACGTGCGGGCCACCTGTTCGTTGATCTCATTGACGCTGGCCGAAAGTTCTTCGGTGGCGGCGGCGACGTTCTGTACGTTATTGGCGGCCTCGACGGCGGCGATATTGACCGATTGCACGCGGGTGGAGGCATCATCGGCCGCGTGGGTCAGGCTCTTGGCCGAGTCGGCGACGGTG
>CAMLIY010000423.1 GCA_946480125.1 uncultured Asticcacaulis sp. | reverse complement strand
GCTCGTCTGGCCGCATGGCGGGCGGGGGCGCCTGACCCTATCCGGTGGATCGTCATAAGTGCTCACGGCATCCCGGATTGGGCCAGCGAAGGTGAGGTTCGCACCACGGGGGCGGCATTCAGGACCACGGACGCCGGGGCGCAGATCGTGGCTGTACGGCAAGGACTCGGGCTCACGACACTGCCGTGCTTCGTCGGAAATGCCGACCCCCTGCTGGTGAGGGTGCCGGGCACCGACCTGCACATGTACGGAACGCTCTGGCTCCTCACGCAGGGGGAGACACGCAAGACGAAACGCGTGCGGCTCTTCACTGAGTTCGTATCCCGCAGGCTCGCCGCGTACGCGCCGCTTCTCGCGGGGCTGTCCATATCGCGTGACTGACACCCGGCGGCCTATTTCGGGAGCAGTCTGACCTCGTAGAGGTTCGGCCACAGCTTACCGGTGACAAACAGTCGTTTGGCCCTGGCGTCATAGGCGATGCCATTGGCGACCGCATCGATTTCCAGCGTTTCGTCCTGGGTTTCCGGCAAACGATCCAGTTCTATGATGCCGGTGACCTTGCCGGTCTGCGGATCGATACGGACGATATCGCGGGTACGCCACACATTGGCATAGATTTCGCCATCGACCCATTCCAGTTCATTGATCTGATCGAGGGCGCGGCCATTGAGCGTGACCGGAAGGGTGCGCACCGTCTTTAGGCTCACCGGATCAAGGAAGCGGATCGTTGCGGTGCCGTCGCTCATGATCAGGTGTTTGTGGTTGCCGGTCAGGCCCCAGCCTTCGCCGCTGTAACTGAAGCTGTGTTTGACCTTGAAATCCGCGCTGGACCAGACGAATCCGGCCCCGCCGGTCCAGGTCAGGCTGATGATCTTGTCACCCCAGGGCGCTATGCCTTCGCCGAAATATTTGTTGTCGAGCGTCGCCTGACGGATGACCTTGCCGGTATCGAGCGCCACCTGGCGAATAAACGACTGGCCATTGCGCCCCGTGCTCTCGAAAAGCGTACCGTTGCGGTAATAAAGGCCTTCGGTAAAGGCGCCGGTATCATGCGGATAGGTCTTGACGACCTCGACAGTATAGACCGGCACGGCTGCCCGCACCGACCCCGATACCAGCCCGAAGGCCAGTATGATCACAGCGAGCGGACGAAAGGTGAGCATGCAATTACCCTAAAGCGCAATCCGATTAAAGTGGTCGCCACTTTTGGCGTCGCCGAACTTCGTTTCGGATAAATTGCGCGACAAAATTAAAGTGCGTTGGCGGCCGAGAGTACCGCCTTTATGCTGGCCGTGGCAACATCGTGATCGATGCCGACGCCGAAAATCGTGCGGTCGCCGGCCTTGCATTCGACATAGGCGACCGCCTGGCTTTCCGTGCCCTTATGCAGGGCGTGCTCGGCATAATCAACGACCTCCAGACCCAGGTCGTAATGGGCGTTCAGGCCGCGCACTGCCGAGGAAATCAGGCCATTGCCGTGTCCCACCACCGAGGTCTCGATCCCGTCCTTGATAATTCGGCCGGTGAATGTGCGCTTGGCGTCGGAGCGTACCGGGCCGGCATGTTCATATTCGATCAGTTCATACTTCTGCGGGCCGGTCAGGTAATAGGCGCGCTGGAAGGCCTCCCAGATATCGCCGCCACTGACTTCTTTCGCCGAGGCATCAGTGATTTCCTGGACCTTATGGGAGAAATCGACCTGGAACTTGCGTGGCAGCTTGAGGCCGTGGCCTTGTTCCAGCACCCAGGCGATGCCGCCCTTGCCGGACTGCGAATTGACACGAATGACCGCCTCGTAGCTTTCGCCCAAATCGGCCGGATCAATCGGCAGATAGGGCATGTCCCACATGCCGTCATTGCGCTTCTCGTGGGCCGCGAAGCCCTTCTTGATGGCGTCCTGGTGCGAACCGGAAAAAGCGGTGAAGACCAGTTCGCCGGCATAGGGGTGACGCGGATGCACGGGGATATTGTTGCAGTGAACGACCGTATTCACCACTTCGCGCATATTGGAAAAGTCGAGTTCCGGCGAAACCCCTTGTGTATAGAGATTGAGCGCCAGGGTGACGAGATCGACATTGCCGGTGCGCTCGCCATTGCCGAACAAACAGCCTTCGATGCGGTCGGCGCCGGCCAGCAAGGCCAGTTCGGCGGCGGCGGTGCCGGTGCCGCGGTCATTATGTGGATGCAGGCTGATCACCACGCTGTCGCGCTTCGTGACGTGGCGGCAGAACCATTCGATCTGGTCGGCATAGGTGTGCGGCCCGGCCACTTCTACCGTGGCCGGCAGGTTGAGGATCAGCGGATTTTCCGGCGTCGGCTGCACCACCTCGATCACGGCGTTACAGACTTCCAGCGCGAATTCCGGTTCGGTGGCGGTAAAGGTCTCCGGGCTGTATTCAAAGCTCCATTGCGTTGCCGGCTGGGTGGCGGCCTCGGCGACCAGCAGGCCCATGCCCTTGCGCGCCAGAGCCAGCACTTCCGGCTTGTCCATATTGAAAACGACGCGGCGGAAGAGCGGGCTTGTCGCATTATAGAGGTGAACAATCGCCTTCTTCGCCCCGCGCAAGGCCTCGAACGAGCGCCTGATCAGGTCCTCGCGCGATTGCGTCAGCACCTGGATGGTGACGTCGTCGGGGATCAGGTTTTCCTCGATCAGCTTGC
>CAMLIY010000422.1 GCA_946480125.1 uncultured Asticcacaulis sp. | reverse complement strand
GCGTCGATAATAGGCATCCTGGTCGCGGTCATAACGGTCACGGCTGCGATAATCATAATCCCGGTCCAAAGAACGCATGCCGCGGTCATCGCGATGATCACGCCATTCCTGATTGTCCTCGCGAAGACTGCGCTGGACGCTCACATCATCACTGTCACGATTCCACGGCGTGACTTGCGGGGTATAGGCGCGGCCAACCATATTGGTGCCGCCGGTATTGTCATTGGTGTTATAGCTTCTGGGCATAAGAGTCTCCTGATCGCCTGATCCGGCGTAATTCCTCAGATGTCCGGAAACTGTAGTCTGCCGCCTGTAAGATTGGCATCCCGATGGCGCGGTCAGCCATAAAGGTTTGACAAACCGACACACCGGCAAGCACAGTCAGGCCGACAGGCTGGAAGTCTTGCCCTCATCCAGTGTTTCGACGAAGCGCAGCGTATCAAACACAAGTCTGGTGATGTCGGCGATGACCTGGTTACGGCCATCGGCATCGAGCGTGCCGCCGGAAGTATAGATCGACAGAAAGACAGGCGGTTTGTTCGGCAGCCAGACGACACCGACATCATTTGTGGCGTTGCGCTCGCCGGTGCCGGTCTTGTCGGCCACCACCGCGCCCTTCGGCACCCCGGCGCGGATGCGCGCATTGCCGGTGGTCGTGGCGACCATCCAGTCCTTGAGTAAGTTCAGGCTTTCCGGCTTGAGCACCGTGCCGGTAAAGACTGTACGCAGCAAGGTGCTCATCGCTTCCGGCGTTGTGGTGTCCCTCTCATCACCGTCAATATTGGTGTTGAGCGTAGGCTCGGTGCGGTCAAAGCGCGTGACCGTATCACCAAGTCCGCGCACAAAGGCGGTCAGGCCGGCCGGTCCGCCAATCAGTGGCAACAGCAGATTGGCTGCCGTATTGTCGGAAAGCGATACCGCCGCCAGACACAACTCGCTGATGGCCATCTGTCCCTTGGCGACATT
This sequence comes from uncultured Asticcacaulis sp., assembly GCA_946480125.1. The sequence goes on along the minus strand of CAMLIY010000422.1, from coordinate 1,697 downwards.
GGCCGTTGTCGTCGGCGCGTATTCAAGCAGGTCTTTTTTGCCGTACTTTACGGGGGCCGAAATCTTGAGCTTGCCCTGGTCAACCTGCTGTAGGATGGCCGCCGCCAGCACCCATTTGAAGGTCGAGCACATGGCGAAACGTTCGGTCGACTGGATGCTTAAAGCCCCGTTGGCCTCGGCATGGGCGGTGGAACTCCCGGTCAAGGCGGATACCCCGACCCGGCCGCCGTGGCGTTTCTGAATTTCGATCATACGCTGGGCAAAACCGAGCGCCTGAGTGACCTTTTCAGAACAACCAGCGAGGGCCAGCGCGGCCCCGCCGGTGAGGATGAGACCGCGCCGCGAAATCATTTCGACACCGACTTGTCACCAATATGCGTATCCAGCCAGTTGAAGACCGTATCGTGCCACTTGATCGAATTGGCCGGCTTCAGCACCCAGTGGTTTTCATCGGGGAAGTGCAGGAATTCCGACTCGATGCCCTGACGCTGGAGCGCGGTGAAAACACCGATGCCCTGCTCGACCGGGATGCGGTAATCCTTGTCGGAATGGATGACCAGCATCGGCACCGACCAGTCTTTCGCATGAAGGGCCGGATTGAAGGTGTCGTATTTGGCGGGATTGTCATAGACCATGCCGCCCTGCTCCCACTCCTCGAACCACAGTTCCTCGGTAGAATAGCCCATATTGCGCGAGTCGAAGACGCCATCATGCGTCACCAGGCACTTCCACGGCTCTTTCCAGTTGCCCGCGATCCAATTGACCATGAAGCCGCCATAGGAGGCGCCGAGCGCACAGGCGCGATCGCCATTGAGGAACTTATACTTGTCGAGCGCGAAGGCCCAGCCCTTTTGCAGGTCTTCCAGCGGGCGGTCGCCCCAGTGCTGCGAGATGGCGTCTTCGAAGGCCTGACCGTAGCCGGTCGAGCCGTGGAAGTCGATCATCACCACCGCATAGCCGGCGCCGGCATAGGTCTGCGGGTTCCAGCGGTAGGACCAGCCGTCGCCGAACGAGCCTTGCGGCCCGCCGTGAATCAGGAAGGCGACCGGATAAGACTTGCCCTCCACATAGCCCACCGGCTTGATGACATAGCCGTGGACATCCTCGTTGTTCCAGCCCTTGAAGCTGAACTGCTCGTATTGGCCGGTGGTCAGACCATCCAGAACGGAATCGAATTTGGTCAGGTTGGTGGCGCCGTCATCGAGGAAGGCGGCTTTCGGTTTCGCCTGATAAAGGGTCGAGGGGCGGTTCAGGCTGTCCTGCATGAAGACCATACCGCGCGGAGTTTCTGCGTAGGCGCTGGTGTGGCCGTTTTTGGTCAGCGGCGTCACCTTGCCGGTCTTGACATCAACCCGGAACAGTATGTGCTTGCCGACATCATCGGCATCGACCAGCAGGCTCTTGCCGTCCTTCGACCACTGCATGCCGGCGACCGAACGATCCCAGTCTGGGTCCAGTTCGCGCGCCTTGCCGTCTTCGCCCATCAGCATGATGCCGAAGCGATCAGCCTCAAAGCCGGGACGCTTCATGGCGAGATAGGCGACGGTCTTGCCATCGGGTGAAACGCGCGGCGTGCCATCCCAGGCCTTGTTATCGGTTGTATGATCGGTTAGGGCGCCGCCGGTGACAGGCACGGAATAGACGTCGAAATTGGTGCTCCACGGCTCGGACTTGCCGGCTTCACGGGCGGCGAACCA
>CAMLIY010000421.1 GCA_946480125.1 uncultured Asticcacaulis sp. | reverse complement strand
CGTTCCGTGCCGGCGGGCGGCAGGTCGTTGAGTGTCAGTTTTGCCCCGGTAGGACCAATCACGTATTTTTCGCCTTTGTTATCGCGGCGTTGCTCTTGAAGCATGGCGTTTTGCCTTTGTTACCATCACATACGAGCATCCTATATGACGTCCTTAAATATCCGCTTAATCGCCATGGTAAATATGGTGTAAAATTCGCGGTAGGATTTCATTAATACTCTGTTTAGTATGTGTTAAGGCTTCACTTTCAAGATTAACGCGTATTAATATTTTTCTTATCTATAAGTATAGAATGAGAAGAGTGGCTATTGACCGCCCGCTCTCCTCAATTCAATTAGCGCTTGATGGCCAGAAGTTCCTGCAGCATGTCATCCGCTGTGGTGACAATCTTGGACGCTGCTGAATAGGCGCGCTGGGTGGTGATCAGGCCGGTGAATTCCTGCGCCAGATCAACCGTCGAGGCTTCAAGCGTATCGGCTTCGATGCTGCCCGAACCGTTTTCGCCCGGCACCTTCAGCAGGTAGGCGCCGGAATCGGTCGAAACCTGATAGGCATTGCCGCTCACAGCCGTCAGGCCGTTGGCATTGAGGAAGGTGGCCAGGGCCACCTGAGCCAGGGTGCGGGTATTGCCGTTGTTATAAATGGCCTTGACGATGCCATCGGCGCCGATCTCGACCTTGGACAGGGTGCCGAACTCGGTGCCGTTGGCCTTGACCGAAACGGTAGTGGAATCATCCGATATCTGGGTGATGCTGCTGGTGCCGCCGGCGCCGAAGCCCATGGTGATCGCCTGCCCTTCGGCGCCGACCGTCTGCTTCCAGCGCGGACCGGCCGTGACATCGTCCGATGAGGCGCCGATATTAAAGCCGGTATCGGACAGCAGGCCCGGCAGGGCGCTGCTCGGATAATCCGCCGCCGTCGTATCGAGATTGCCCTTGGAATCGAAATAGATCGAGCCGGTATCGATCTGGTTCAGGCCGTTTTCGGAATCGACATCATCCGATGACACTTCATAATACCATTTCGTCTTGCCATAGGTGGGGCTCGTCGAGTCGGTATCGACATTGCCCTTGAGCATGGAAATAGTGATGGTGTGTTCCTGGCCGAGCGAATCCGACACCGTGGATGTAATGGTCGAGTCCGGCTTTGTGCCGACGCCGGTGGTCGAATCATAAACCGACATGGCGACCGGCGGCGTGGCCGTGCCATCGATCGCGCTGTCTTTATTGTAAGGACCGTCATCGATGGTCGAGCCATCATCGGTCAGGTTGACAGCCTTCGAGATCGGCGTACGGGCATCGAGATTGGCGACAAAATTGACCGAGGTCGTGGCTTCGACCGAATTGGCCAGGTCAGACACATTGATCGGGGCCAGCAGGTTGACGTTGGTGGCCGAGGTCGAAATATTGCCGCTGGTATCGGCCGGCCAGCCCTGCAGATAGTATCCGCCGGAATTGACCAGATTGCCCTTGGTGTCGGTGGTGAAGGAGCCGTCGCGCGTGAACAGCAAAGAACTGCCCGATGCGAGATCTTCCGGCTTTTCAGACACCACGAAGAAGCCCTGGCCGTTGATGCCCAGGCTGTAGCCCGAGGTATTGCTGTTCAGTTCGCCCTGGGTGGTATTGCTCTGGCGATTGACCGAAACCACGCCGCCCGAACTGAACGAATTCTTGTTGTTCGAGCCGGAAACCAGATCGGTGAAATTGGTCAGGACACGCTTGAAGCCGGTGGTGTTGGAGTTGGCGATGTTGTTCGAGATAGTGGCGAGCGCGGTGGCGTTGGCGGCGAGCGCTGTAACCCCGGATTGCATGGCGCTGTTGATACTCATGAGGTGAACTCCCGGAAACGAAAAGAGAAACGAAAAGGTGAAATGGGTTTGATCAGGAAACGCTGGTGATATCGGAGAGCGGCACGGAGGTATTGCCGACCTTGAGAACGATGGTGCCATCAACATCGGCGGCGGAACTGACCACCCCTGTGACACCAATCGCCGCATCGACATCGCCGGCCACGTTCGACGCCTTGATGCTGAGACTGTACTGACCTTCGGGCAGAGCCTTGCCGGTGCTGTCCTTGCCGTCCCAGCTGAAATCGTGAATGCCGGTGGTCATGTCGGCGGCCGGCCCGCTCCACACAACATTGCCTTCCGAATCACTGACGCTGAGGGTGGCGCTGCTGGCTTCGGCGCTCAGGGCGTATTGCCAGTCGGCCTTGCCGTCCTTCAGGCTGGCGACATCCTGATCGGCCGTCACCGTCTTGCCGATATAACCGACCGCGGCGTTCATTGAATTCTGCGTATTGTTATTGGCGATGGTTTCCAGATAGCCGTTGGCCTTCAACTGTTGCTCGACCGAAGAATACTGCACCAGCTGATTGGTCCATTCAGTCGTATCCATCGGCGACAGCGGGTCCTGGTTCTTGATCTGCGCCGTCAGCAAATTGAGGAAGGTGGTGTAATCGGTGCTGAACTTCGACGTATCAGCCGCCGTATTACTGGTTTTGGGGGCCGAGGCGGTATCGGCGACATTGGCGACCATGAGAGTTTCCTAAACGCTGAGATCGAGCGCGAGGCGCGACGAGGATTGATATTTCAGACGGGCGGCGGACGCGTCGATCGCGCTGTTGAGCGCGGCAAGATCAGCGTCCGCCGCGGCCTGGTCGGCGGCGGCCTG
>CAMLIY010000420.1 GCA_946480125.1 uncultured Asticcacaulis sp. | reverse complement strand
TGGCGGCCCTGCCCAAGGGGCCGGAAAACTACCGCCCCTCCACTCACAAGGCGGCCGCCATTGCCCGCCGTAACTGGGTGCTAGGCGAAATGGCCAAGGCTGGCTGGGTGACGCGCGAAGAAGCCGCAGCCGCCATGCAGGACGATCTCGTCATTCAGGACAAGCCGCGCCGCGCCAAGTACGCCGATGCCGACTATTTCGTCAGTGAAGTTGAGCTGCGTTCCAGGAAGCTGTTCAACGACGCCATCTACACCGAGGGCTATTACGTCAAGACGACGCTCGATCCCAAACTTCAGACCATGGCGCGGGAAGCGCTGATGGACGGGCTGGAAGTCTATGACCGTCGCCATGGCTGGCGGGGCGCCTGGGGTAATATTCCGGTCACCGACAACTGGGAATCCGATGCGGAGGCCGCAGAAAACAATCTGCCGGAATCGCGCCGGGCGCCATCCGAACGCGCCGACTGGCAGGTCGGGATGATCGAGAAAGGCAGCGGCTCAGTCAGGGCTATCGATGGCGGCCACGGTGTGATCCGCCCCGATGATCTGGCCTGGGCGCAGGCCAACCGCCCCCTGAAAGCGGGCGATCTGGTCTATGTGTCGCAAGCCTCGACTGGTGTTTACCGCCTGCGCCAGGTGCCGAAAGTCAATGGCGCACTGGTGGCCATCGATCCCTATTCGGGCCGGATCGTCGCCATGGTTGGCGGCTACAGCTACTCACTTTCCAAGTTCAACCGTGCCACGCAAGCCTCGCGCCAGCCGGGCTCTTCGATCAAGCCGTTCGTCTATGCCGTGGCGCTATCAAAGGATTTCACGCCGGCTTCCATGGTGGACGACGGGCCCATCAGCATGATGGGCGGCGACGGCAAGATGTGGACGCCATCCAACTATGAGCACGATTATCTCGGTATGCAGCCGATCCGCCGCGGCCTGGAATTGTCACGCAACCTGATGACGGTGCGTTTGGCACAGAAGACCGGGATCAAGCCGATCACCCAGGGAATCGTCAATTTTGGCGTGCTCGACAAGATGCCGTCTGAAATGTCGATGGTTCTGGGCGCCGGCGAGGTCAATCCATATCGCCTGACCAATGCCTATTCCATCTTCGTCAATGGCGGACGAAAGGTAAAGCCGCACATGATCGATGAGGTGCAGGATCGTAACGGCAAGGTGGTCTACAAGGCCGATGAACGCAACTGCCCGGCCGCCTGTACGGCCGATTTTGACGGCCTGGAAAGTCCGCGCCTGTCGCCCCAGGGCGACGTGGTGCTTGACCCGATCACCGCTTATCAGGTCAACTCGATGCTTCAGGGCGTGGTTCAGCGCGGTACGGGCGCGGCGGCACGGTCGCTTGGCATTCCGATGGGCGGCAAGACCGGCACGACCAATGACTACCGCAGCGCCTGGTTTGTCGGTTATACGGCCGATCTGGTCGTTGGTGTCTTTGTCGGTTTCGATGACAACAGTTCGCTGGGCAATCATGAAACCGGTGCGGTGGCTGCGCTGCCGATCTGGATGGACTTCATGAAGAACGCCAATGCCGGCAAGCCGAACCGTGAGTTCAACAAGCCGCGGGATGCGGTTTATATGTCGGTGCATGGTATCGAGGAAGCCTTCAAGCCAGGCACGGAGCCGAAATATACGGCGCCATCCGAGGATGACGGCCCCAAACCCTACCTCGACACCTGGTCAGATGACGGCGACACCAGCGGGCCGGTAACGGTTGTGCCCGCAGAAGAGCCGCCTCCGCCCCCCAAGCAAAAGGCTGATACCGGCACGCTTTATTAGGCAATGAGGGTTGTCATTCAGGGCGACGCTCTGTAAACCCGCCGGCACACTTTTAGGAAAATTACCATGCGTTTGGATATCGAAGCCTCCGCTTCCGAGATCGAGCAGTCCATCGGACTGCTCAGGAGGCGTCTTTGACTGGGATGTCGCCCTGCGTCGTCTCGATGAATTGAATGCCAGGGTCGAAGACCCGACCCTGTGGGACAGGCCCGACGAAGCGCAGAAGGTCTCGCGCGAACGCTCGAAGCTCTCGGCTTCCGTGGAAGCGGTGCGTTCGATTGAAAAAGAGCTGAAGGATGCCATAGAATTCGCCGAGCTCGGCGACATGGAAGGCGATGAAAGCCTGGTCGAAGAAGCCCGCAGCCTGTTGAAAGACCTTAAGGCGCGCACCGACCGGGCCGAACTGGAAGCCCTATTATCCGGAGAGGCCGATGGCAATGACGCCTATCTGGAAATCAATTCCGGGGCCGGCGGCACGGAATCCAACGACTGGGCCGGTATCCTGCTGCGCATGTATACGCGCTGGGCCACGGCGCACGGCATGTCGATCGATGTCGAGGAAGAAACCCAGGGTGAACAGGCTGGAATCAAGTCGATTACGCTGAAGGTATCGGGTGAAAACGCCTACGGCTGGCTCAAGACCGAAGCCGGTGTTCACCGTCTTGTGCGGATTTCGCCGTTCGATTCTAACGCCAAGCGCCACACCTCATTTGCCTCGGTGTGGGTCTATCCGGTGGTCGATGATACGATCGTCATCGAAATCAACCCGGCCGATGTCCGCACCGATACCTACCGCGCCTCCGGTTCTGGCGGCCAGCACATCAACAAGACCGATTCCGCCGTGCGCCTGACGCACATTCCGACCGGCATCGCCGTCGCCTGCCAGGCCGGCCGT
>CAMLIY010000419.1 GCA_946480125.1 uncultured Asticcacaulis sp. | reverse complement strand
GACCGGTGCCAAGTCGCCGGCTCTAGACTGTGTTTCAGTGAAGCTGAAACGGCGGGACCGGCCCGCTTCCCCGGCCAACCTCCCGATATCATATGCTGGATCGAGGTTGGCCGGGGGAGCGGTCCGGTACCGCTTCCACGTCAGTGGAACAAACTCCAGAAGCGCATCGCGCAGTCGCGCGCCCTGTCTTTTGGCGGGCCGATAGTTAACCCGCCGATCCTCGGCCTCGGCGAGGGCGGCCGTCGCGACGGGCCGCACGTCACCGAACGCGTCGATCACGCCAAGGCGGCTGCGTCAGGCGCTCGGCGGTCGCAGTCGTCGTCTGGGAATGCGACTTGACGGCGCGGTGACCTTTTCGGCGGTTTTCTGCCGCGCCGCTTTCGCTGGTCCGCCGATGGCTTGGCCGAGGCGCGAAAACCACTCTTCTTGTTAGGCGGGGCTTCTTGTTCCATTATCGGTAAGGAAGCAGCGTCGCAAATGCCGCAGACGGGAGAGCTAAATGCCTGAAGATCTGTTCGCTCCGAGCAGCGCGGTGGTGTTGGTGGCCGGGACTCATTCCGGCCCGGCTTTACCTGATGAACATGTTCGGAGCGCCAGGGCGCGGGCCGTCAAGGTCAATGGGCTGGAGACCGCACTCGTTCGGATTTCATATACAGCCGCCCGCTCGGATTGAGCCAAGGGGCAGTCCAAAGGCCACACAGAAGAATGAACAATGACAATGAGAGGAAATCCATGACGTCTTCTTCGCACCCGAAATCCGCTGATGGGATTACATTAGATTATCTCAACAAGTTAGCCTCCAGGGCGCCTGATCCGGTCCAGTTCAGCGACTACCAGATCGTCGAACAGAAGCAATTTGGGGAACAATTTGTCTCAACCACGGGCAGAGTGGTGGTCGATGTCGCCTATGCAGGTCCCGGGGCCACCGACCTTCCGAAGCGACTGGTGATCAAGCTGAATCTCGGTGTACATGACCTTATCAAGCCGCTTTACGCTAATGAGGTCAATTTCTATGACCGCATTCGACCGGAACTTGACATCGAGACGCCGAGGGCATTCGGCGCCCATTTTGACGAGGTCTCGGGAACGTTCGCGATCCTGCTCGAGGATATGAACGAGCGCGGCGCGATATTCCAGAACGTTACCATGCCCGTGGCGGTCGATCAGGTCCGCGCGATCCTCGCAACCCAGGCCAAGCTGCACGCTCATTTCTGGGAAAGTCCGCGCTTACTCGCCGGAGGCGACCTTTCCTGGGTTCAGACGCATCTCGAAGGTGGACTCGCGGACTTGCACCTCCACACAGTGACGCCGTGGATTCAGAACGAAATCGATACCGTCCAGCACAAGGCCGAAATGCTTCAGCGAATGCGCGTCACCGGACCGGAGCTCCGCGCGGAAATGATCGCGCTTCATAACCATCAGCAAACCTTGCCGCAGACCCTTGTCGAAGGCGATATGCATCTCGGCAACACCTACTTTCTACCCGATGGGTCCGGCGGTCTGACCGACTGGCAGTTAATGTGTCGCAGCCACCATATGCACGATGTGAATTATACCATCACAACCGCGCTTTCGATCGCCGAGCGCCGCGAGCATGAGCGCGATCTTTTGCGCTTTTACCTCGATCGGCTGGGCAGCGAAGGCGTCAGCCGTCCACCGTCGTTCGAGGAAGCCTGGCCCGAATATTGCCGCAGCCTCGTCTGGGGCGTCTATATCGGCTGGTTGATCTGCCCGGTCGTCAACTATGGCTGGCAGATCAATGTGATCAATCTCCTTCGCCTGACGACTGCCTACGAGGATCACGAGACAAGCAAACGTATTGCCGAGCTTGCTTAACCTTTCGCCCACGGTTGTGGGGGCGTTCGCTTGTAACGCGGGATCGCACGCGAGTTGCAGTCGCCGTGAAACTGCTGCCCCCAACCTGGGATACGCGGTATCTGGATGCATGGCCTTTGTTCATGAAGGCCATGCATCCAGTATTGCAAAGTCACGTCCGGTAAGCGGACGAGCAACAGTATAAGAATAACCTCCGTCATCGCGGGATTTGCCGTCGCCTGAAGAAATCAATGACGCTCGTTTCACTTCCTCCAGCGTGCGGCGGGGATTTCCTGGTGATCAGACCCCCAATGTCGCCGCTTCGCCCATCATTCGGCGTTGATCGGAGTAGATCGAGGCATGGCACCCGAGCCCGCCATCCACGGCAAGGGTGGCCCCGGTGATAAAGCGCGCCTCGTCCGAAAGGAGGAAAGCTGCGGCATTGGCAACGTCTTCCGGCCGGCCCAATTCGCGCGTCAGATGATGTTGCACGAACAGGTCTCGAAGCTCGGGTACGACATTGCTCTTAACCGCATCCGTCATGATAAGGCCAATTTCAATCACGTTCGACCTGATACCCTCCTTGCCATATTGGGTCGCGACATATCGTGAAAGACTCTCGACGCCCGCCTTCGACACGCCATAAGCCGTATATTCAAGATGTCCCTGCCTTCCACGGCCGGACCCGCTGAAGACTATGGAGCCGCCACCGGCCTTGATCATTTGAGGGATGCTATACTTCGCCGCCAACGCCAAACCTCTCAGATTGACTGACATCACAAAATCCCACGTCGCGAAGTCCAGGTCGGTCAGTATTGCATCGTTGGCAAGGGCGTCCTTGCCCGTCGCTGCCGCGTTAGCATGCATCGCGTCCAGCT
>CAMLIY010000418.1 GCA_946480125.1 uncultured Asticcacaulis sp. | reverse complement strand
AGTCAAAATATCCGTTTCGTTCAGCCACGGTTCAGCCTATATCTGCTTATATGGTATGACGGTATTTACAGCTCGGAATTGAGGGAGCCATTTTATGAAGAAAGCTATCGCGGCGGCGGCTTTGGGAGTTAGCGGAATTCTGCTCATCGCCTGCACGCCCTCGGTCAATGTCAATGTGAATCTGGCGCCCATCTATGCCAAGCTTGATGTCAATGTGAAGGTGCAGCTAGATCAGGATGTGAAGGCCCTGATTCAGCAAAATCCTGATTTGTTCTAGGTGTAGAAATGGAAAACCCTATGAAAAAGACTTCCCCGTTCAAGGCCGCTATGGCGGCCCTCGTCATGGTCTCTTCCGTTGTCGCCGTCAGCGCGGTTATGACAGTGCCGGCCACTGCCGATGTCGCTGCCTCAAAGGCGCTGGTTGACGCCGCCAAGGCCAAGGGTACGGTTGGCGAACGCAACAACGGTTATCTCGGCTTCGTGTCGGGGGGCGGCGATGCCGCCACCAAGGCCGCTGTCGATGAAATCAATGCCGGCCGCAGCAGCGTCTATGGTCAGGCCGCCGCCAAAAACGGTGTTTCGGCCGAAGCCGCCGGCATTTCGGCCTACGCCAATGTCATCGTGCCGAAGCTCAAAGCCGGCGAATATTATCAGGATGCCAGCGGCAACTGGGTAAAAAAATAACCCATTCGACTGCCGTGATAAAACCCTCCGATAATTTCGGAGGGTTTTTTTATGCCGGCTTATTAAATTTGTAATCTTCTTCGGCACACTTCATGCAAGGACCCAGCCGTTCGCCTGTTTGGGCGTTATTTTTAAGGACAACGCGGTTTTTCAGGGGAAAAACAGCGGAAAGGCCAGAGTCATGAATGATCATCTCAAACCCTTGACCAGCTTGCGCTTTTTCGCGGCCTTCTGGGTCGTGCTCTATACCTATATTCACGAACTGAGCGGCAATATAAGCCTCGGCGTGATTGACAAGGGCTATCTCGGCGTTGATCTGTTCTTCGTGCTTTCGGGCTTCATTCTGTCTTATGTTTACCTGAATGGTTTTGGTGAGGGCCGTTTCAAATACGGACAATTCGTCATCCACCGTCTGGCGCGGGTCTATCCGCTGCATATTGCCACCCTGCTTTTCACCCTGTTGCTTATCGCTGCGGCCGCCATCAAGGGCGTAACCCTGGACGCCAACGCCGAAAACTGGGCGGCCTTGCCGGCGCACCTCACCCTGACCCAGGCCTGGGGCCTGGCGCCGACCGCGGCCTTCAATCATCCGTCCTGGTCGATCTCGGCGGAATGGTTCGCCTATCTCAGCTTCCCGGCGGTAGCGTGGCTCGCCTGGCGTCTGCGTGAACGACCTATTTTGGCGGTGACCCTGGCTATCGCTGTGCTGATCGCCATCAATGTGACCTTTGCTGAATTGGCTGGGTTCAATTTGACACATGCCACTTTTCAATGGGGCGCTCTGCGCATTGTGCCGAGCTTCCTCTATGGCAGCGCGCTTTATGTTGCCTGGCGTGCCGGGGCTGTCGCCAAACCAGGCGTGGCCCTGATCTGTGCGGGCATTGCGGTGCTGACCATCATATTCGCCGCCAGCTTCGCCCAGTCTGACATTCTGATCGTGGTGGCCCTTGGCCTGCTCGTTCTGTCGATTTCTGGCCTGGGGCGGGATGGCAAAGGCGTGATGTCGAATAAAGTACTGGTTTATCTGGGGGAAATTTCCTTCGCCACCTATATGATTTATGTGCCGTGGAAATGGGTTTATCTCAAAGCGGTCAATGCCCTTTTAGGCACTGATCACGCGGCCCTGCCGTTTGTGTGGTGGTTCGCCGGCTTACTGGCCCTGGTCCCGCTGTCCATGCTGGCGCATCATCTGGTTGAGCGTCCCTTTCGCAATATTGTGCGTCATTATGGCGAGCGTCTTCACGGAGCGATCACGCAATCGTGGGTTAAGGAAGGTTAATTTTGCCGAAAAAGGGCGAAAAAGTATTTGAAAATTAATTTTTCCGATGTACGAAAGACACAGGACGAATAGTTAATGAGTGTTTTGCGTGCAAAAAAAGACCATCTCGGCGATTGCTTTTGCTCTTATTGCCCTTTGTGCCGCCGGCTCCGTTGAAGCCCGGACCAAAGCCCATAAATCCAGCAAAGTGGCCGCCGTTAAGGTCGCTGCCCAAAGAACCCCTGCCGGTTCCGCTTACCTGCAATGCGTCACCTTCGCCCGCCAGTTCAGCGGCGTTCAAATCTTCGGTGATGCCTGGACCTGGTGGGAAAAAGCCACCGGCCGCTACGAAGAGGGCTCAGCACCCAAGCCCGGCGCCGTCCTCGTATTTCGTTCGCAAGGCCGCATGAAGCTTGGCCACGTCGCCGTGGTATCGCAGATCATTACCGATCGTTATATCCAGGTGACTCACGCCAACTGGTCGCCGATCAATGGGCGTCGCGGTCAGGTAGAAGATAATGTCAACGTCATGGATGTGTCGGAAAAGGGTGACTGGTCAAAGGTCAAGGTCTGGTATGGCCCGCTGAATGATCTCGGCACGACGGTTTACACCACTTACGGCTTTATCTATCAGGACCCGTCGCATGTCCGTCTGGGTGATAATGTCACCACCATCGCGCAGGCCGACACCACCCCTTCGACGGCGCGTCCTTATCAGCAGGTCGCCTCTCCGGAAACCGACAATATGCCGG
>CAMLIY010000417.1 GCA_946480125.1 uncultured Asticcacaulis sp. | reverse complement strand
AGTTGTTAAGACTTTTGAGGACATAAGGTTAAGAACCCGTATGTGGTTAACGGGTATGTACTGATTCGGTGTGGTTCGACTTAACTCATCATGATCCTGAGCTGTCCTAATTGCGCGACGAAATACACGCTCAACGAATCCCAACTGGGTGTTCGCGGGCGGACCGTGCGCTGCGCCGCCTGCAAGACCACCTGGCATGCCGAACGCCCGGAAAAACCGATCGATCTTTCCTTCAGTGATGTGCGGAAAACCGAGAAGGAAACCGTCGAAGACCTGCATAAGGTCAAGGCCAAGAAGCTGCCGCTGAAATACCGTGCTATCCTCGAAGACAAGAAGCGCATGAAGATTCTGGCGGCGCAGGGAATGGTCTGGGGCGGCATGGCGGCCGCCTTTGTGGTGGTCATGGCGCTCGGCTTTTTCCTGCGTGTGGATATTGTCCGCGCCTTTCCCCGTATCGCCGGCGCCTATGCCATGGTCGGCATGAAGGTTAACGGCACACATCTCGTTTTCGGGGACAAGGCGGCGGATGTCGGATTCAAGGCCGGACGTTTTGTGGTAACGGTCAAAGCCCAGATCAAAAATACCAGTGACAAGCCGGTGCCGGTGCCGCCGGTGCGCGTCAAGCTGCTCGACACGACCCTGCAGGAATTCAATTCGGTGCTGATGCCGTCAAGCGGCCTGGTGGTGGCGCCGCACGCCACCCGCACCCTGATCTTCGATGTCGCTGATCCGAAAAACCTGACCGCATCGCTAGATCTTGATTTCGATCTTGTGGCGATGAAGAAAATGAAAACCGCCGGTCCTGACCTGCGCGTGACGCCGGTAAACAGCCATACCGATGCCCCGACAGCAGAAGAACCGGCACATGAAGATCCGGCGCCTGAACCAGAAGCGGTGCCCGCTCATACCGAAGCAGCGAATGAACCCGTTGCGAATCAACGGGAAGTGCCGCTGCGCTCAAGCTTTCCCCATGATACGGGCCACGCCGCCGGCTGATATCCTGTTTTTGAGTACCCATATGACTGATGCCCTTTCTCTGACAACACCTGCCATTTTGCTAAGTGAAGAAGAGGTTCAGGAACGCGTGACGGCGCTGGCCGACCTGCTCAGAGACTACATCCGGCCGGACTGCATCGGCATCTGTCTGTTGACCGGCGGCATCTGGTTCGCGGCCGATCTCAGCCGCGCCCTCAACCGCGCCGGCCGCGATATCGCCTTTGATGCCCTGTGGCTGTCTTCCTACGCCGACAATCACGAAAGCGGCGCCATGTTGATACGGGCTCCGTTGCAGCGTTCGGTCGAAGGCCGCCAGGTACTGATCATGGATGATGTGCTCGATACCGGCGCCTCACTGAAGATCGCCTGCGAGATCGCGCGCGAAGCCGGCGCCGCCCAAGTGCTGACGGCCGTTTTCGCCCGCAAACCTGATCCGTTAAAAGACGGCCAGACCCGCGAGATGGACGCCGACTTTTCCGCCTGGGAAGCCCCCGCCCGTTACCTCGTCGGTTACGGGCTGGACGACGGCGGCCGGTTCCGCGCCCTGCCCTATATCGGCGTCATGGACTAGATCTGGCCGCGCACGGCCGCGAACTTACCCAGCGCTTCCAGAAGCACCTGGTTTTCCTCGTCCTTGCCGATCGTGACGCGCAGACATTGTGGCAGGCCGTAATTCGCCACATGACGGATAATGATCCCCTGCGTCATCAGGAATTCATTGGCCCGCGCCGCCTCTTCGCCATCACGGAAACAGATCAGCACGAAATTGCCGATGCTCTTGCGGATATCGAAACCGAGCCCGCTGATCGCCTGGCGCAGACGCGGATGCCAGTTGAGGACCTGCTGACGCGAGGCTTCGATATGGACTTTATCCTGCAGGGCGGCCACGGCGGCATATTGCGCCGGCAGATTGGCATTGAACGGCAGGCGGATGCGATCGATCGCCTCAATGACCGGCAGCGGGCAATAGCCGAAACCGATGCGCAGACCCGCCAGGCCGTGAATCTTGGAAAAGGTGCGCGTGACGATCATGTTGTCGAGACCGCGCGCCATTGGGAAGGCGGTTTCCCATGTCGGTTCATCGACAAATTCGGCATAGGCCTCGTCGATCACCAGCAGGATGGACGGATCGAGCCGCGCCCGCAGATCGGCGATTTCTTCCGGCGTATTCCAGGTGCCGGTCGGATTGGCCGGGTTGGAAATATAGACGATCTTGGTCTTCGCATCGACCAGTTCCAGCAGCTTGTCGATCGAGACGCGCTGATCCGGCTCCTCGGCCAGTTTCACCTCCGCCTGACAGGCCAGCGCCGAAATACGATAGGCGAGAAAGCCGTGCTCACCGGTGACGATATTGTCGCCGGCTTCGAGATAGACCTGATTGAGCAGGGCGAACACCTCATCCGAGCCATTGCCGAAGACCAGGCGTTCCGGTTCAAGGTCATGATATTCGGCGACGGCGGCGCGCAAGGGCGCGGCATGGCCATCGGGATAGCGAAACAGCTTCCCCTTGGCGGCTTCGTACGCTTCCATCGCCTTGATCGAGCAACCGAGCGCGTTTTCATTGGAAGACAGCTTGATCGGTTCGGCCACGCCGTCGATCTTCGACTTGCCACCAACATAGGGGGCGATATCCAGTATGCCTGCCTTCGGGGCGGGGGCAATTTTCAGGGTCATTTGTCTGGTCTCTTAAATTCTGGGCGCGGCGCCGATAAT
>CAMLIY010000416.1 GCA_946480125.1 uncultured Asticcacaulis sp. | reverse complement strand
AGATCAGCACCAGCTGCTTGACGCCGGCCGCCTTGGCGGCATCGATGACATATTGTGTACCCAGTACGTTTGTCAGCACGCTCTCACTGGGGTTCAGTTCGACCATCGGCACATGCTTGAGCGCGGCGGCGTGGAAGATGACGTCCGGCTTTTGCTGGGCCACCAGCGCCGCAATGCGTTCCTGACGACGTACGCTGCACAGGAAAGGCCGCGCGCGATCGCCGGCGCCATTACTGGGAAATTCGAGCTTAATTGCCCGGTCGATTTCATAGAGCGCCAGTTCGGAATGGTCGATCAGACTGACATGGGCGGCGCCCAGCCCCAGCACCTGTTTGCAGATTTCAGAACCGATCGAACCACCGGCGCCGGTAACCAATATGCGCTTGCCGGCATAAAAATTCTTGAGCCCGTTGGTGTCAAGCTGAACCTGCGGGCGGTGAAGCAGCACCTTGAAGGAGGTCGGATCGCTGGGATCGGGCAGGGGAATAGAGCCGGTTTTCTTACCGAAAGCCGCCAGACGCGCCAGAAAACGCAATAGTCGATAGTTAGACAGACTCATGGATATTCCGGCAGGATGGCGATAATAGGAGAGCGTATTGAGCGTGTTATGGCCCTTTTAGCAAGGGCGAAGCGTTCGTCCAGCGCTATTTTTTGCAACCCGTCACGGGCAATGGTGTACAGACAGGCAATGATCGATATTCTCTTTTTTGGCCGCGTGGCGGATATGCAGGGCAAGCGGCGCATGACGATGGATTTGCCACAAGACGGAATGAGCCTGTTTGCGCTGCGCCTGCGGCTTTTTAACGGCGAGGCCGATGACCGGATGCGTATGAGTGTCAATCAGGTGGTGGTGATGGCGGACCAGGCTCTGCATGAGGGTGACGAAGTGGCCTTTTTTTCTGTCTTTTCCGGAGGCTGAAATGGTGGAAATGGTGGAAATGGATGTCCGTCTTCTGTTGGAGGGCTTTGATCCGGCAGCTATTCACGATAATTTTCTGACCCGCTTTGGAGCGGTGGGGGCCGTGGTTGCCTTTACCGGCGTCGTGCGCGGCGAAGCGAAAGCCGGGTCGGTCGATTTTCTTTATCTCGACTGGTATCCCGGCATGACCGAGGCTTCAATTCAGTCCATTGCGGATATGGCGGCCAGCCGATTCGATATCGGCGCCCTAAGCATCCATCATCGCTGCGGCGAGGTGCGGGCCGGGGCGCCGGTGGTTTTCGTGGCGGCGGCCAGCGCTCACCGCCGGGCGGCTTTTGAAGCGGTGGACTATATGATGGACCGGCTGAAATCTGAGGCGGCGCTGTGGAAGCGCGAAGTGGGACCGCAGACTGACCACTGGGTCGAGCCGACTGGCAAGGACGCGGCCGATCTTGAACGCTGGAGGGATAAATGAGTGATCTTTCGCATCTCGATGACACCGGCCGCGCGCGTATGGTCGATGTCTCTGAAAAGGCGGTAACGGCGCGGGTGGCGACGGCGCGGGGACGGCTGATTTGCGCAGCGGAAACGGTAGCGCTGGTCCGCGAAAACAAGACGCCGAAGGGGGCGGTGATCTCGACCGCCGAGCTTGCCGGGATCATGGCCGCCAAGCAGACATCGAATCTGATTCCACTGTGTCATCCCTTGGCCATAACCAAAGTGGCCGTGCGGATTGTCATCAATGATGATCTGCCGGGCTTTGATATTGAAGCCGAGGTCCGCACCACCGGCCAGACAGGTGTGGAGATGGAAGCGCTTACGGCGGTCAGCGTCGCGGCGCTTACACTTTATGATATGCTGAAGGCGGTCGATAAGACGATGCGCATAGAGGGCATAGAAGTGATTGCCAAAAGCGGCGGCAAGTCGGACTGGTCGCAGGCACCCCAGACATAAAAGCGCGGAGAACCGAAATCCTCCGCGCACTGATTTAGAACAGCCTGGCGTGAAGTCCCAACCAAACCCGGCGCCCAGTCTGGCCATAACCGCCAGCCGTCTGGTAGCGGGTATCACCGGCATTTTCGATACGGCCATAGAAGCCGAGACGGTCACTGAGCGCATAATCGGCGCGCAGATCAGCCAGATCATAGGCTTTCAGCATGCCGGTAAAAGCGGTATCCAGGCCTTCACCGACATGGCGCAGGCCCAGGCCGACATTAAGCTTGCTGGCGGCGGCCCAGGTCAGGTCGAGACTGCCCATCTGGTCCGGCCGGCGCGGCAGCAGGCCGCCGAAGCCATCACGGGCATGGAGGAAGCTGTAATTGCCGCGCAGGTGCAGGGTGTCGGTCAGGTCCTTCGACAGTTCCAGTTCAACGCCGCGGGTTTCAGTGCGGCCGATATTGCCATAGCAGCCATAGGGCTGATCGGCCCGGCAGCCGTCATAGACAAAGTCGATCTGATCACGCACCGAACGAGTGAATAAGCTCACGCTCAAAAGACCGCCGTCTAAGCCGTAATCGACGCCGCCATCAAGCGTGGTTGATTTTTCTTCGATCAGCGAGGCGGTGCCATAATCACTGTAAAGCTGGTAGAGGCTCGGCACCTTGACGCCCTGACCGGCGCTGGCGTGGAAACGAAGATGATCGCCCAGCGGCGCATTGACGGTGATTTGAGCGATATCATTGCCACCAAAGGAGGAGGCGTCATCATGACGGGCGCTGAAGGCAATATCCAGCGGTCCGAAATCATGCGTCACCTGGCCGTAGATACTCGAAAGCGTCGAAGCGGCCCTGAGCGGCAC
>CAMLIY010000415.1 GCA_946480125.1 uncultured Asticcacaulis sp. | reverse complement strand
GCTTACCTGCCGGCCACCGCCGCGCAGATCGCCCATCGCCTGCTCAAGGCGGGGCGTCCGGCCGATGCGCTGAAGGCACTGGACGCCGCACGGCAAAACCCGCGTTTCGAGATGCCGACCGAGTGGATCAATGCCCGGATTGAGGCGCTGGAGGCGCTGGACCGCAAAGATGAGGCACAAACTGTGCGTCTTGAGCGCTTCCGCCGCACCCTGCAGCCAGACTACCTGCGCGCCTATCTGAAGCGCCTGCCCGATTTCGACGATATCGAGGCCGAGGATGCGGAGCTGGACCTTGTCAAGGCCTGGCCCGACGCCAATGTGGCGCTGGCCCTGCTTATCGGCTGGCCGTCGCTTGAACGTGCGGCCCAACTGGTTATCGACCGGGTGCGCGAGATGGATGGCAACGACGCTGAACGCCTGACCTATGCCGCCGACCGTTTGTCATCGCGGTATCCGTTGGCGGCCCTGCTGCTCCAGCGCCAAATCGTCGAGGCGCGTCTGGCGTCCTTCAGCGAAGCGGCGCACGAAGCCGCCGTCCTGCCTTTTCTGGAAGCCGAAAGCCTGGCGCGGCATATCGACGACTTCGGCCGTCACGATCCGCATGACATCTGGCGAAAAAAGCTGGCAAACACCTATGCCCGCCGCTCGATTTTCTGGAAGGGGCTGCCTTAGTCAGGCGCGTAAACCAGATGCAGGGTGTCGTCGTCGATCCTGGCGCTCGAAATCAGGCGCAGCGACGGCGGCACGGTATGGAAAAACGGCTTCCCCTGCCCCAGTACAAAAGGCCGCATGACGAGGTGATATTCATCGATCAGCCCCAGACCGGTCATCAGGCCGGCCAGTTCCGGACCGGAAACGCTGATCGTACCTTCGATTCGCGTCTTCAGATCCCGGACCTGTGCCGCGATATCGCCGGAAATAAGAGTCGTATTCGACCCCACCTCCGTGAGCGTGCGCGAGACTACCCATTTGGGCAGTTTGCGCCAGGCGTCGGCAAACGCCCGCAGCGGCGCGTCCCATTCCGGGCGGTCTTCGTCCCAGTATCGCATAAGCTCGTACATGTGCCGCCCATAGATCGCCGCCGCCTGATCCCGCACGGTCGTGGTCCAGAAGTCAAACACCTTCGGGCCGGGCGGGCCCATCACCAGTGTGCCGGCCAGATCATCGACATAGCCGTCGATCGAGACATTCATGGCCAGGATAAGCTTGCTCATGATGGACTCCGCAGGATTTTCGCCATCGGCCGCCCCTTGGCCAGTTCATCGATCAGCTTGTCGAGATAGCGGATTTCACGCATCGTAGGCTCTTCGATATCCTCGATGCGCACACCGCAGATAACGCCGGTAATCAGGCTACGTGCCGGATTTAGCTGAGGCGCGGCGGTCAGGAAGGTTTCAAAATCGGTCCCGGCTTCGAGATGCTGCTGAAGTTCGGCCTGGCTGTAGCCGGTCAGCCAGCGGATGATCTCGTCAACCTCCGCCCGACTCCGCCCCTTCTTTTCCGCCTTGGCGACAAGGTGCGGATAGACGCTGGCAAAACGCATGGCGTAGATGCGGTGACCGGTCATGGTATCAGACCTCATTGACCTGGAAGCAGCCCCAGCCGTCATTGCGGCCACCGAGCGGCACGGCGGCCTCCTGCAATTCCGCTTCAAAGGCGGTGATGCGGGCGTGGTCGGGCACCATGTGGTGAACGACCTGGACATTCCATTTGCCGAAGTTGAGATCGGTCACGTTGTCATGATCAATCTCCCACGGGCCGTAATCAACCTCGTAGCCCTTCTCGGCGAAGATGACGCAAAAGGTTTTCGCCGACTCCTCATCCCCAAACAGAAGCGAGAAATCGATATCGCGCGCCACGGAGAGGTCGTCGCCATCAGCCTGCATGGCGCGCAGGACATCGCCATTTTCATCGGCGGGAAACTCAACAGACATGACGGAACTCCAAATAAAAGGCGGGAGAGAATATCTCCCCCGCCCCATAGTATTATTTTATACCAAAAACCTATTCAGCGATCACCGGAACGGCCGTCGGGGCCGCTTCGGTTTCCGGCACCGCCGAATTGGCGCTCAGTTCGATCGCTACGCCGGTTTCCTCATCGCGGACGATTTCCTCGCCATTGAGAATCTTGGCGATTTCATCACCGGTCAGGGTTTCGAGGTCCAGCAGGGTCTTGGCCAGGCGATGCAGGCCATCGAGGTTTTCCAGCAGGATGCGCTTCGCCTCTTCATAGCCGTCATTGACCAGGCGCTTGACCTCGTCGTCGATGATCTGCTGCGTCGCTTCCGAGGTATCGCGGCCGAGCGCGCCATATTCGTCCTCGCCCTGCTTGTAATCGACAAAGCCCAGCTTGTCCGAGAAGCCCCAGCGCGTCACCATCGACTTGGCGAGGCGCGTGGCGGCCTGGATATCGGATGAGGCGCCGGAGGTGATGTTGTCCTTGCCCATGATGATTTCCTCGGCGACGCGGCCGGCCATCATGATGGCCAGACGCGAGGTCATCTGGGTGAAGTTCATCGAATAGCGGTCGCCTTCGGGCAACTGCATCACCATGCCGAGCGCCCGGCCACGCGGGATGATCGTCGCCTTGTGGACGGGATCGGCCTGCGGGGTTTTCAATGCCACGATGGCGTGGCCGCCTTCGTGATAGGCAGTATTGCGCTTTTCGTCTTCCGACATGGCCATCGACTTGCGCTCAGCGCCCATCATCACCTTGTCCT
>CAMLIY010000414.1 GCA_946480125.1 uncultured Asticcacaulis sp. | reverse complement strand
CCCTGGCTTATTTTGGCCTGCCGGCAGAATGGATTGCGCTGGTACTGGGCGTCGACCACCTGCTTGATATGGGGCGCTCGGCCACCAATGTGCTGGGCAACAGCGTCGCCTCGGCCGTGATCGCCAAGTGGGAAAAGCAACTCGATGTCGAGGAACCAATTAAGCTTTAGGTCGTTTTATCGAAATGCGGTTCCGGCGGAGGTGCGGCGGTGAAGTGATAGAGCGGCTTGTTAACGGTCTTGGGTTTCAGGGTGTCGCGGTCAAGCCACTGCGTGGCCTGCATCTGCCACTTGCCGGCGGCATCTTTTTCGATGCGTGCCGAGAAGTAGTTGGCAAAGCTGTCATAGGGATTTGAACTGTTAACTCCGTCATTGTGCCAGCAGGTGGCGGTGAAATGGCTTGAATCCTGCCAGACCATGCCGGTGCAGTGGGCCGGGAAAATCACCACGTCACGGATATGCGGCCAGTTGGCGAGGGTGAGCGAGCCTTGTGTCAGGTCGGCGCGATCGAAGCCTGAGGCCAGGATGCGGCCATCGGGCGAGGCGGAAGCCTCTTCGCGTACAATGTATTTGTCGCTGTTGGGCAGAACAAGATAGGTGTTTTCGGAATTGGCGAAATGGCAGGTGACCCCGGCCACAGGATAAAGATCACCGTCCTTGCCGCGCAGCTTCATGACCCCGGTCAGGAAATAGCGCTGGCAGCCTTTGGGATCATTTTTATAGGTCGTAACCGCTTCATTGTCATGAAAAAGGGTCAGTTCTCGGTCTTTGCGCTGCGCCAGGCCGGGATTGGCGGCGATCAGAGCCGCTTCCACCGCCATGGTGCGCCGCTCATCTTCGGAGCCTTCAAAGGTAGGGTCGATTCCTTCAGCACGTTGCGGCGGCGGCGCAGGCTTGCAGGCGCACAATGTCAAAACGGAAAGTGCAAGAATATATGACGAGCGCAAGCGAATCTCCGGGAGTGAATATTGTAATGATTAGAGCCTAGCCCGCAAAAAATCAGGATGAAATTGTGAGGGCTTGAATCAAGTATCGCCTGGCTCGTGCGGCCATCACCCAGAAGAAGCTATGCGCGTAAATAATTATAGCCCCAAAGAGAAAGGCTGGACGCGCAGGCACAGGATCGAACCGCATTGCCCAAAGTCCGATGACCAGAATCCCGCCGTAAACTACATAAGCCATAATCTGCATCCGTAAGCGTACAGTGAGAAGCGTTTCTCCGGCCGAGTCACTCAAACGCCCGGAAAGGACAGGGCGCCACATATTGCGTGAGCGGCTGAAATTGGAAAAATTGAAGTCTGCCTCAGGAGTCATCAGGCAAAACATGCGATCGTCAGCCTCGCCGACAAATACCCATCTTATACCGCTTATATCGTCAGGTCCCATTATCTTATAGGTGGGTCCTGTTATGGCCGTTAGGCGTGTGGCTATTTGGCCGCATGTCAAGACGCTGGTAAACTGGAATCGTCCCCACGGAAACAGGTATTTTAAAAACATCATTCCCCTCCCAGTCGTAACGACTTTAACACGGATTTTCCCGCAAACCATGCCAATCCTAAGACATAAAAGTTGACCTCGCCCGCAATCATGCCATAAGGGCACATCTTTTGGCGCCCATGCCTATGCAGGGGCGCTTTGTTGCTATTTTTAACCGTCCGTACGGGCCTGACGCGAGGTCAGGGACCAATCGGCATAAGGTAACTGATCGATGCAAGTCGTTGAAAAACTGAATGAAGGCCTGAGCCGCGTCCTCGAAGTCACCATCGCCAAGGGCGATCTGACACAAAAGCTGGACGCCAAGATCGCTGAGATCACCCCCAAGATGAACATCAAGGGCTTCCGTCCGGGCAAGGTGCCGCAGTCCCACGTCCGCAAGATGTACGGCAAGGAACTGATGGGCGAAATCATTCAGGAAACGCTGAATGCCACGACCGAGCAGGCGATGAAGGATGCCAATATCCGTCCCGCCAGCCAGCCGGAACTGAAGCCGATCGGCGATATCGAGGGCGTCATCGATGGCAAGTCTGACCTGGCCTATGAAATCGCTGTTGAAATGATGCCGATCTTCACGCCGATCGAGCCGGCTTCGATTGAACTGACCCGTCCGGTCTATGAGCCGACTGACGCCGATATCGACGAAGCCCTGAAGACCGTCACCGCTCAATCGAAGCAGTTCGAAGCCAAAAAGGGCAAGGCCGTCAAGGCCGCCGATGGCGATAAGCTGATCATCGATTTCGTCGGCAAGCTGGGTGACGAACTGTTTGAAGGCGGTTCGGCCGAAGGCGCGGAATTGATCATCGGTTCGGGCCAGTTCATTCCGGGCTTCGAGGAACAACTGATCGGCGCCAAGAAGGGCGAAGTGAAGACGCTCAACGTCACCTTCCCGGAAAACTACGGCGCCGCCAACCTGGCCGGCAAGGCCGCGACCTTCGAGACGACCGTTCAGGACATCCTGGCGCCGAAAGAAGGCGAAGCTGATGATGACATGGCCAAGAGCCTTGGTCTGGAAAGTCTGCAAGCTCTGAAGGACATCCTGAAGACACAACTGCAACAGCAGTACGGCCAGGCCACGCGTTTCAAGATGAAGCGCGCCCTGCTGGATATCCTTGATGAGAAGCACAGCTTCGAACTGCCCAAGCGCATGCTGGAAGCTGAATTCCAGGGCATCTGGCAACAGGTCGAGCAGGACAAGGCCAATGGCCAGCTTGCTGAGGAAGACGCTGG
>CAMLIY010000413.1 GCA_946480125.1 uncultured Asticcacaulis sp. | reverse complement strand
GGCCGGTCGTCATCTCGTCGGCAAAGCCGCCGGGCGCCGCGATATAGATGGTCGGGTCAACCGCGCGCATGGCATCGACGAACAGATTGTGCTTTACGTAATACTGTTCGGGCGCGATGTGTCCCATCTGCCAGTGGCCATACATCTCATTGCCGACATCCCAGTACTTGACACCCCAGGGTTCGGGATGACCGTTGGCCGCCCGCTTGGCGCCCCATTCGGTCGTGGCCGCACCGTTGATATATTCGACAATTTCAGCGCCCGACCGCGGTGAATCGAAGCCGGTGCTGATGCACCAGTAGGGTTCTGCCTTGATAAGCTGCGCCATGTAGAGCAGTTCATCAATGCCCACATCGTTGGGCTGGGCAAAATTCCACACCGGATCAAGGATTGGCGGACGCTTGTCGCGGTCACCGATCGTAAAGTGCCAGTCATAGGCGGAGATGAAGTTACCGCCGGGCATCCGCATGATCTTGCAGTCCATCTCTCGCAGGCGCGCAATGACATCCGGACGGAATCCCGCGATATTGTTGGCGGGCATCAGAGAGACGGCGCCGATGCGGAAGCTGCCCGTGCCTGTACCGGTGATTTCCAGGCGCCCATCCAAGGTAGCAGCCCCGCAATCGAAGGCGAGCGGCACGGTCGCCCAGTCGCCAGACGTCGCAATGCTGACGCTTTGGCGCTGGGTCGGGTCATTACCCCAGATCAGGGTCGCGGTCACTGCCACGCCCGGATCGGCCGCCACGACGACGCGGCCGGTATAGGCCTGTTTGCCGAGCCCCAGACCAGACTGGAAGATGCCGAGAGCATTGTCCCCGTCCAGATGAATCACGGGGCTATGGGCGCCGACATAGGCTCCCTTGGTGTCCATGCTTACGGTTTCGTCACTGCCCGTCGGGTGCCACTTCCGGGCCGGGCTGCGCCGGCGGCCACCGGCGGCAGCCGGTGCGGGCTCTGGCTTGACCACCGGCCAGTAGAACTTGCGGTCATCCAGGACCTCGCTCCACAGGCTGTCATTGATCAGGTCGGCGATGTGCTCAATGAAACCGCCATAGATGAAGGGGGAAATGGGCGCCCCGACACTGCCGGTATCAATCGTGGCACCGATCGCAGATCCGCTGGCCGCATAGGCGGGCACGGTGATGGCAAAACTCAGGGCACCCAGGCTGGTTAAGGCGCTGCGGCGCGACAGATCCGTCTTTTTCATAATTACAATTCTTTCCCTGTTTTTTGATTTTACTGTCTTTGACCCCGGAATTGCGGATTGCGCTGGAGCGGGATACATTTTGATAGAATCAAAACGCCCGCTCCAGGCTTTTGTTTATCGGATTGCGCTAAGGCGCCAGCGTCAGGTGAGAGGTCACCGTGACGGTAGCGGAAGCGCCGGCGGCTTTCGCCAGACCTTTGCGGTTGTCGGGCTGGCCGCCGCCGACCCAGATATTGACCTTACCGGCCTTGACCGAACGCGTGCCATCCGCCTCGACCGTGCTCAGGGCGCGGCTGTCGAGCGTAAAGCTGACCGTTTTGGTCTCCCCGGCTTTCAGGTGAATGCGTTCAAAGCGTTCCAGCGCGCGGATCGGCGCATTGGCAATATCGGGATGGCTGAGATAGAGCTGGACGACTTCGTCGCTGTCCACGCCGCCGGTATTGCTGACCTGGGTTGACACGGTCAAGGCCTGGTCGGCGCGCACGTGGCTGGCGGAAAGCTTTACCGGCGCATACCGGAACTGCGTATAGGACAGGCCGTAGCCAAACGGATAAAGGGCTTCACCCTTGAAGTAGCGGTAAGTCCTGCCCTTCATGCTGTAGTCATTGAAGGCCGGCAACTGATCGACCGACCGGTAGAATGTCATCGGCAGGCGTCCCGCCGGGCTGTAATCGCCGGCGATGAGGCGAGCAACGGCCGCACCGCCCTGACCGCCGGGATACCAGGCCTCGACAATGGCCGGCACATGCTCATCCTCCCAGTTGACGCCGAGCGCACTGCCATTAACAAGCACCAGAACAACGGGCTTGCCGACGGCGCTCACCTGCTCAAGCAGCTTTTGCTGAACGAGCGGCAGGTCAATACTCGTCCGGTCGCCCCCGGAGAAGCCCACCGCATCAACGTGCATCTCTTCGCCTTCGAGGCGTTGAGACAGACCGGCCGTGAAAACAACCAGGTCCGAATCCTTAGCTGCCGCCACGGCGGCCTGAGCACCTGTGTCGGACGGGATGCTCCATAACAGCTTTTCGTCGCCTTTCGCCTCACGCTGGAAAGATTCCACGCGGATGGAATTGCGGCTGCCGGCTTCAAGGCTGACCTTGCCGGTGGCTGTGGACGGCCGCCAGTCGACGCGCCAGGCATCGACCACCAGCTTGTCATTGACCCAGATGCGATAGCCGCCGTTCGCGTCATAGCGGAAGCGATACTCGCCGCTTTCAGGCGCGGTCAGATAGCCCTCAAAACGTATGGCGCCGCTGCGTTGCTCGCCGCTCCAGGCCTGATGAACGCTCGTGTCCGCTGTGGTCGCGTCCGGCGTTCCCGAAACGTCGTGGGAGTTGAAGCGGCTGACATTTACGCCTTTTGCCGTGCAATCCTTATCCCGGCACAGGACATCGTCCGGTACGACGGACATCATCGGATCAATCAGGCCAGACCCTTGCGCATAGTGTATTTCCGCATTGGGGAATCGCGCCCGCAAACCCGCCAGAACCGTCACGGGATGGGACGGATCGCCATTATAAT
>CAMLIY010000412.1 GCA_946480125.1 uncultured Asticcacaulis sp. | reverse complement strand
CATTGATGATGAACTGGGCCGGTTCTGGGCCAATGGTCTCGATCTGTATGCCGTATACCCCTTTCCGGTGATCGAGAAATCCGCACGATCGAATATTGCCGGCGAGCGGGCGCGCCGCAAGGCTGATTTGAAGGGAGTAGCCTTGGCCCATACCTGGTTCCGGATTAGAGAAAAACTGGCCAAAACCTTGAGCAACCTGAAGTTTCTGATCGCGGTCAGGGGACTGAAGCGGCGCCTGTGATCGCAATCAAGTCCTGCGGATCATCTTGCCGGTAAGCCTGACCGCCAGGCTTTCGTAACCATCGGGGCAGCCCGCCATCTTCCATAACGCCAGACTGCTGCCTGCGAATATGATCGCAGCGCCGGTACAGACCCAACTCAGATTCAGGAAAAGATAAAGGGGTGTTTCCAGGGCGCTGAATGTATTCATGGCCAGCAGCATGAAAACAGTGGTTGGCAGCGCCGCCATGACAGGGCGAACCAGTGCCAGAAGCTGCGTCTTCACCGGCAGGTTTGCCATTTGCCTGACGATTAGCAGACAGGTGACGAAAGCCACGGCCGAAGCGACGGCATGACCGATCAAGACCCCTTGCAACTGCATTGTGATGGCCAGAACGATAATCAGAGGCACTTTCACCGTGAACTGCACGGTCAGGTTAAAGAACACCATGCGGGTCTGGTTCAGCGCCATTGCCAGCGGGGGCAGAACCACTGAAGGCAGCATGGCGATGGCGGTGAGGGCCAGCCATGACAGGATGGGGGCGGTTTCAAGCCATTTCGGGCCGAGAATAAGCTGCACGATGGGGTGTGCCAGTATGGCAATCATCAGCAGGATAAGGCCGACGAGCGAAAATATGCCGGCATAGGCCTTAAGGTAGACGCGCGCCGTGTCTCCGCGGGCCCGTGTGGCCACGAAGGCGGTATAAAGAGGCTTTGAAAGTGGGACTATGATGGCTTGCAGCGGCATGCCGATCAGGTTGTCGGCTGAAGTGAAGCGGCCGAAGGTCATGGTGTCGACGAAGCGGGGCAGCACAATCTTGTCCACCTGCCAGTTGATCGCCGAAACGACCTGACCGGCGGCGTTCCAGCCAACCATATCCGCGAACAGCCGCCATTGCGACAGATCAAAGCGGATACGCTGAGGAGCGAAAGCATAGGACACAATCATCATGACCAGTGTGGTCGAAACAGTGCCGGCCGCGATGGCCCAGTAACTGTGTGTGGTGATGGCGAGTGTCGTGGCTATCACCAGAGAGCCGGCTTTTCCGAATATTTCGAGGGCGACGTCGCGCCTGAAATCAAAGACGCGGGCAAATTCGACAAGCCGCTGGCTCACCAGGCCGCGCATGGCCGGGGCGGTGGCGAGCAAACATTGCAGGGCGATCAGGCGGGGTTCATGATAAAGGACCGACAAGGGCCATGAGAGGGCAGCCAGAACAGCGATGATGGCAACCGACCGAAGAACGGCCATCGAAAAAGCCGTGTCATACATCCTGGCCGTGGGCTTTTCCACATTGAGCAGAACGGCGGACAGGGGCAATTCGGACAGGGCTTCCACCACCTGGACTGCCGTCATGGCCATGGCGACGACACCGAAATCCGCCGGCCCTAGGAAGCGCGCCAGGACGAGCAGGGAGATGAAGTCAAGCGCCTTGCCGAACAGTTTTCCGCCGACTGTCCATGCGCCGGCGGTGGCCGTGCGTTCGGAAAGAGGGCGCCCCTCCGACTTACTCATGCCGCCGGTTCCAGAATAGCGGAGGCAGGCGGCGATAATGGAGGCGCAAATATCATATATCGTTGCGTTCGGTGAGTAACTCGGGCGGCGATTTTAGCCCATCAGCCTCTCTGTCACTTTTCGGACCGCCTGACAAGCTTTGCCTGAATGCGACCTATGAGGGGCGTTGTCTGTCGCTGGCCCTTATCTTGCATATCAGACCTGCCTGTGCTTGGATACCAGCAAGGGCGATATCGCGCGCTGATCTGATGAATATAAAGCAGCGGCGTTCAAAAACTGCGGCAGCAGGGGCAAAAAAATGCGGAACGAACAGAACTCATCCGAGAATACAGACAATGGCGCGGCCGCTGTGGGGGATGTATTATTTTACAACAACCTGACGCGCTTCGCCGATAATGTCGCCCTGATAGAAGGCGCGCGTCGCATCACTTATGCTTCATTGATCACAAATGCCGATACTATCGGTGCCGAGATCGGCCCGCAGGGACGATTGGTCTTTCTTGAAGCGCGAAATACCATCGAAGCGGTGACGGCCTATCTCGGATGTTTGCGGGCTGGCCATGTTGTGCATCTGTTTGGCGAGGGGGAGGAGGCTCGCGTAGAGCGGCTGATCGATATTTATAACCCGCATGCCGTCATCCGTCATGAGACACCGGGACCGTCTGTAATCGGGCGGCGTCACGACGAAACAATCCCTCTCCATCCTGATCTTGCCGTTCTGCTTTCCACTTCTGGGTCCACCGGTTCGCCCAAGTTCGTGAAACTGTCGGGCCGGAATATCCACGCCAACGCCCTCGCCATTGCCGATTATCTGGGACTGGACGAAACGGAGCGGGCGATTACGACATTGAAGTTCAACTATTCGTATGGCCTGTCGATCATTCATTCTCATCTGGCTTGTGGCGCGTCGCTTGTTTTGACAGAGAGCTCGGTCACGACACCGGGCTTCTGGCCAATGTTCGAGGCCCAGGGCGCGACCAGCTTTGCCGGGGTTCCCTATATTTTTGAAAT
>CAMLIY010000411.1 GCA_946480125.1 uncultured Asticcacaulis sp. | reverse complement strand
ATCGCCTGACGCCGTCTCTGCGCGTCGGTGGCACGCTCGGTTTCGGTGAAAAGTCCGATCCGATGAAGCCGGAGCCCGCCCGCAGCGCGGCTCAGGGCGACAAGAAGCAGCCGCGTGTCCGCCTGGAAACGACGTTTAAATTCTAAATCCGGTAAGTTCTAAAGTTTAAAAGCGTCCACGGCGCCGATACCTGAAAGACCGGTGTCCTTCAGCGACAGGATATTGTCGCAGCCAATCCCCCCAAGACCATATACCGGCAGGCTTGACAGGTCCGCCATATCGCGTGCCCCTTTTATGCCCAGAGGCGCCACCCCTTCCGCAGAAGGGCTGTGACTGGCAAAGACTGGTGAAATGAATATTGTCGAAAGGCCGCTGTCCGTATCCAGGTCGCGCAAGGTTTCGGCATCATGACAAGCGGCGGTGAGGATCAGGTCCGGATGCGCGGCCTTAAGTCCGGCGGCGCGGTCGATGCTCGCCTGACGCAGATGGACACCATCGGCCTCGATCTCCAGCGCCAGGGCCTCATCCTCGCCGATCAGCAGGGTCAGGTCGTTGTCACGGGCGATTTTGCGCAGCAATCGGGCGCGCTGGCTGGCGTGGCCTTCGCCGAAATGGCGATAGACGATTCCGCAGCCCGCGGGCATATGGACGGCAATATCTTCCGGATGCGGCGTGCGCTTCGGGTCGGTGAAGAAGAACAATGGCGGCAATTTGGGGTTTTGGGCTGACTGCGCTTGCGCTATATCCCGTGCCTTGTCGAGCAGATATTGAAAGCGGGTCTTGTATGTCATCAGCGGATGTCCAATCTGGCGCCTATTCTAGGCTCATGGCTCAGATGCACAAGGCTTTAAAGACAGCCGGACGGGCGCCGGACGCCGCCTACCTGACGGCGGTTTCCAAAAATCAGCCGTGGTCAGCGATCGCGCCGGTACTTGCGGACGGGCAGCGCCGTTTCGGCGAAAACCGGGTGCAGGAGGCCATGATGCGCTGGGATGGCAAACGCGAGATTTATCCTGGCCTTGAACTGCGCTTGATCGGGCCTTTGCAAAGCAACAAGGCGGCGGAAGCCGTGGCGTTTTTCGACGTGATCGAAAGCATTGACCGCGACAAGATCGCCCGCGCCATTGCCGACGAAATCCAGAAGCAGGGCAAGGCGCCAGTGCTATATATCCAGGTCAATATCGGCGAGGAAGACCAGAAATCGGGCGTTCTGCCGGCGGAGGCGGATGCGTTTCTGGCCACCTGCAAAGGCTATGGCCTGAATATCGAAGGTCTCATGTGCATTCCGCCGGTCGAAGGCCCGCGCGGACCTTATTTCGCCCTGTTGAAAAAGATCGCCGATCGCAATGGTATCAGCCACCTCAGCATGGGGATGAGCGACGATTTCGAAACAGCGATTGCTTTCGGTTCCACGGAAATCCGCGTTGGCTCTGCTTTGTTTGGCAGCCGTTGATTACATCTTCATATCGCCGTGGTCCATGCCACCAGACGTGCCGGCCTTGGCCAAGGGCGTATTGGAGACCAGCATGGGCAGGGTGACGGGGCCGGCCTTTTCAAATACCAGGGTGACATTGACCGTTTCGCCCTCGACCGGGCGATGGGTCAGGTTTTCCAGCATGATGTGATTGCCGCCGGGCTTGAAAACCAAGGTATCGCCGGAGCGGATAACGAAGCCGTTCTTCGCCTCTGCCATTTCCATGGTCGAGCCGTTCATTTTCATGGTGTGCAGGGTCGTGGTGGTGGCGCACTCGCAGGCCGCCGAGATCAGGCGATCGTCGGTATTACCCTTGTTGGTGATGGTGACATAGGCGGCTGTATTTGGATTGTTGCCCAGGGCCGCGCGCATGGCGTAATCGGTCATGCTGAGACTGGACTGGGTGACCACGCCGCTGGCATCGCTTGAGCTCGATATGGTGGTGGTGCGTTGCTCCACCTTTTCACAGGCGGTCAAGGTGAATGGTAGCGTCAGGCAGGCAAGTCGCAGAAAAATGATGGCTCTCATACCGCTCTCCAATTTACGAGTGCAGAGGCTATGCCTCTGCCCCTGCCCAAAGTCCCACAATCTTCTTTACATCCTTGATCACCGGCGCGGCCACCTCATTGGCGCGGTCGGCACCGATTTTCAGCACGCGATCGATCTCCGCCGGATCGGCCAGCAGCCCGCGCAGACGCTGCGAGATCGGTGACATCTTTTCGACCACGACCTCGGCCAGGGCCGGCTTGAAGGCGCCGAAGCCCTTGCCGCCGAAGTCCTTCAGCACGTCTGCCACGGAAACACCAGCAAGCGCCGCATAGATGCCGACCAGATTCTTCGCTTCCGGCCGGCTTTCGAGACCTTCGGCGGCTTCCGGCAGGACATCGGCATCGGACTTGGCCTTCTTGATCTTGGAGGCGATGGTATCAGCGTCATCGGTCAGGTTGATGCGCGAATTGTCCGATGGGTCTGATTTCGACATCTTGGCCATGCCATCACGCAGGGACATGATGCGCGCGCCGGGGCCCTGATACAGGGTTTCCGGCACGGGGAAGTAATCGACATCGAAATCGTGGTTGAATTTCTTGGCCACGTCGCGCGTCAGTTCGAGATGCTGGCGCTGGTCCTCGCCCACGGGCACGTGGGTGGCCTTGTAGAGCAGGATATCGGCGGCCTGCAGCACCGGATAGGTGTAGAGGCCGACGCTGGCGCGTTCCTTGTCCTTGCCGGCCTTGTCCTTGAACTGGGTCATGCGGTCGAGCCAGCCGAGACGGGCGACACAGT
>CAMLIY010000410.1 GCA_946480125.1 uncultured Asticcacaulis sp. | reverse complement strand
TAACTTGAACCCCTCCGGCTCAAAAGCCGGAGGGGTTTTTGTTTCGCACGCTGTTAGTCAATCGCTGTCGAGTTCCGCGATCAAAGAGCCAAAGGACGTCCGTGCGGCCCTTTGCCTTCAATCTTGATCAAACGCCGGCTTCACATCCGTTTTCCAAATCTGACCGCCGGACCGCCCCATCTCGCCACCGGCATTGATCGTTTCCAGAGGGCCGTCCGACATGAAAATCTGCACCGCCACATAACGGACCTTAAGCGGCCCGTCCTCGATCTCGACCGCCGGAAAATCCAGGCCAAATTTCAGCAGGTCGGGCTGCAAACGCAGGTGCAACTGTTCATCGAGATGGCCATCCATTGAATCGAAATGACAGCGCATCCGCCAGCTCACGACGTCCGATACATGGGGATCGATCTGGCGGGCGCTTTCGATAGCGACAAACGGCGGCAGATAGTTGGTGATCGGGTCGCCGCCCCACTGTTGCAGCGCCACCGTGGCATCGACAACGATATAGGGCGGTGCCACCACCCAGGCATGGCCGAGGACGGCCTCGTGAAAATCCTGGAAATCATGCCGGTAGAAGCCGCAGCACATATATTGACTTGGGACATCAAACGTCGTGCTGCCCAGCATGCCGAAGCTCCAGATGCCTAGACGATCGAGCATCCGTGACATCATACTGGAGGCCTCGACGCAGCCACCATGCCAGTTATCGGCCTCAAAGGCCGCAATGATGCGTTCGCACAGTTTAGGCACAATGGATCGGACATGCGCGTCATAGACTTCATCGCGCGGTCGAAGCTGCACCCAGCGGGCATAGGCCTCACGCAAATCCTTGGCCGGCATGCTGGAAGCCTGATCATAAAAGCCAAATTTTGAAGTGTCGATGCCGGCGGCGATCAATTCGGCGTTCAGGCGCTGAAAGGCAATCTCTTCGGCGGTCAGGGAAGGTAAGGAAGCCGGCCCTGAAGATTGCATATGTACGCCTGCTCCTAAAACGTTTTCGGTAAACTGTTCTCGATATGATGTCCATCGCCATCAGAAATCGATGTGTTTGCGCAAATAACTAGGCGCTGCGTGCATTTGTCGATATGCTCTGCATATGAGAATAATTTTCATGTTGGCGGGTTTGTGTTTTGTGGGCCTCGGTATCATCGGCGCCTTTTTGCCCGTCATGCCGAGTACGGTCTTCTTCATCATCGCCGCTGTCTTCTTCGCCCGCTCAAACCCGGTCTGGGAAGCGAAGATCATGAACCATCCCAAAATTGGCCCGCCTATCCGGCGTTTCCGTGAGCGCGGCGCCATTGCCAAAAGCGCCAAGATCGCCGCGGTGACGGCCATGGCGATCAGTTCCGTTATTTCGGCTTTTCTGTTACATGGAGGGTGGCGTTTCGCGCCAGCCGCTGTCTGCGCTTTATGCGCCATATTTATCCTGACGAGACCCACCGAGTGAAAGACCTTATCCGCGCCAATAATCCAGCCCTGATTTCATTTGTCGAATCGCTACTCAAGGAACTCGACATTAATTACTTCGTCGCTGATCAGGCGATTAGCGCGGCGGAAGGCTCCATCGGCATGTTTCCCAAGCGCATCCTGGTTAGTGAGGCGCATTTCGCCAAGGCGCGCGACCTGCTTATTGATGCCGGTCTTGAAGCTGAATTGAGACCCCTGAATCCGGGTGTCTGGCCCTAGTTGCAATCGTAACGGGCTTGACGGGCACGCCAGCGCAGGGATAGCGTCGGCGCTTCCATTTATGGGGAGTCTGTTTAATGAAATCCGCCCGTCTTTCGTTGATCCTGATGGGATCGTTCCTGATGACCACCACAATGATGACGGGAGCCGCCATGGCGCAAGCCCCAGCCCCTAGTGTCCAGCAGACCGCCCTGACACCTGAGCGCGTTTTTGCTGATCCGGCCTTGTCAGGACCAAGTGCTGTGGGCGTCAAGCTGTCGCCGGATGGCACGCTCCTGACCTTCCTGAAACCCAAGGAAACCGATCACAACATCCAGGATCTGTGGGCTGTGCCGGTGAAAGGCGGGGAGCCTTATCTGCTGGTCGATGCCAATACCCTGACCTCATCCGACAAGGCGCTTTCCGAAGCTGAAAAGTCGCGCCGTGAGCGGATGCGCGTGTCGGCGCGTGGTGTTGTGGCTTATGAATGGTCAGAAAACAGCCAGTCGATTCTGCTGCCACTCGATGGCGATGTCTATATGGTTGACCGCGCCACGAAAAAAGTCACGCGTCTGACGGAAACCGCCGGCGATGAAGTGGATGCCAAGCTGACGCCAAATGGCAAGGCGGCCTCCTATGTCCGCGACCAGACCCTGTACCTGAAGGACCTGAAGACCGGCGCCGAGACGCAAGTGACTCCGAAGGGCGAGGGCACGATCACCTACGCGACGGCCGAATTTATCGCCGAGGAAGAACTGGATCGCCACACCGGCTATTGGTGGAGCCCGAAATCAACCCAGGTCGTCTATCAGAAGACCGATGAAAGCGGGGTCGATATCGCCCAGCGCGTCGAAATCGGCGGTGAGGGCGTGAAGATCGTCGACCAGCGCTATCCCTTCGCCGGCCAGTCCAATGCCGTGGTTGAGCTGTATGTAAAAACACTGGGTGGCGGTGATGTGAAGGTCGATCTCGGCAGCAATCCCGATATCTACTTGGCGCGTGTTAACTGGGCGAAGGATGGCAAATCTTTCTACGTCCAGCGCCTGAGCCGCGACCAGCACACGCTGGACCTGCTTCAGGTCGATCCGGC
>CAMLIY010000409.1 GCA_946480125.1 uncultured Asticcacaulis sp. | reverse complement strand
CCGCAATATATGGTGTGAGGGGAATTTCATCTGTCCACAACATATCTATATGTAGTGTTTAATTGATCCACACATGTGGATAATCGCGTCTCGATTTTCCGATCAGCGGTTTATGACGCATTTTGCGGGAGAAACGGGCGTTCACGCGCCGTGAATCAGAACGGCGGCCCCTTATGGAGCCGCCGTTCCGTATCACTTAAATGGGGAATCCCGCGCGTTTTACAAGGCAGGCTCACCGAGAGTCGACATGTCGATGGTGAAGCGATAACGGACATCCTGCTTCAGCATCCGCTCATAGGCCGTATTGATATCCTTGATATCGATAACCTCGACATCCGAGGTAATGCCGTGCTCGGCGCAGAAATCGAGCATTTCCTGGGTCTCGGCGATGCCGCCGATGCCCGATCCGGCGAAGCGGCGACGTTTCATCAGCAGCGGGAAGGCAGCGATGGCCTGCGGATTTTCCGGCGCGCCAACGAGGCAAAGTGTGGCGTCACGCTTGAGCAGGTTGAGATAGGCATTGATATCGTGATCGGCGGAGACGCAATCGAGGATGAAATCAAATGACTGCGCGTGCGCGGCCATTTCGGCCTCATTCTTCGAGATAACAACCTCATGGGCGCCCAGCCGCTTGCCGTCGTCCACCTTTGATGGCGAGGTGGTGAAGAGCACGACATGCGCCCCCAGGGCACGGGCAAACTTGACCCCCATGTGGCCGAGACCGCCCAGGCCGACAATGCCGACCTTCATGCCGGGCCCGACCCTCCAGTGGCGCAGCGGCGACCAGGTGGTGATGCCGGCGCAGAGCAGCGGCGCTGTGGCGGCCAGGTCCAGTTTTTCCGACACTTTCAGCACAAAGCCTTCATAGACGGTAATCGATTTGGAATACCCGCCGGCGGTCGGCTTGCCGGTCTGCGGTTCGATGCCGCCATAGGTCTGGATATTGCCAACATCACAATATTGCTCCAGTCCCTCGCGGCAGTTCGGGCAGGTGCGGCAGGAATCGACCATACAGCCGACGCCCACCAGGTCGCCGACCTTGAATTTTGTCACATCCGAACCGACCTGCGAAACGCGCCCGACGATTTCATGACCGACGACCACCGGATAGGTCGTGAAATGCCATTCGTTACGCGCCATGTGCAGGTCGGAGTGGCAGACGCCGCAATAAAGAATGTCGATGACCACATCTTCCGGCGTCGGGTCGCGGCGTTCAATGGTCAATGGGCCAAGAGGCTTGTCGGCCGCGGGCGCGGCATAGGCTTCGCATCGAAACATGGGATTATCCTGTCATAAAAGGGGAAAGCCCTTCTCAGGTAGGCCGATGCGCCTGCAATACAAGACAGTGTCACCATCTATTCACGGAAGAATCCGCTCTTTACGGATGAAGTGTCTGCAAGGTGACGAGCAGCAGGCGCAGGCGGTCTTCCGGCCACTTCGTCAACTGTGCGAACAGGCGCGGATGGCGGCCATGCAAGGCCTGTGCATCCCGCAGCCAATCCTGGCCTGGTACGGCCGCGTGCCACTCGCCGCGCGGCATCAGATCGCCGGCGTCGCACGCCAGCGCGCGGCTTATTTCGTAGAGACGCGATGCGCTGACCCGGTTAGCGCCGCGTTCGTACTTCTGGATTTGCTGAAAGGTCACATTCACGGCGGCCGCCAGCGCTTCCTGTGAAATACGCAGGCTGCGTCGTCGCCGGCGAATATTGTCGCCGACCGTCACATCAATGATATGCGGCCCCTTGCGCCTGATATCGCCCACAATTCACCACGGCATAAAATCAACCCATAAGTTGAAATTATCACCCTAATCAATCAGCGTCAATCACCGCGCAAAACAATCCGGTGAAGCCCTGCCACCTGTGAATGCAGAACCTGCTCCGTGCTTTCCGGATTGACCCGCCTGAAATAGAGAAAGCCGTCGCGCTCGCGTTCATACAGGCGAACCTGCCGGGTGCCGTCTCTCATTTCGATAAAACAGCCCTCCAGGCGTTTGGGGGGGCGGCCGCGCTGGAAGAAGACCTTTTCACCCGGCTCGCACCACGGCGCCATGCTTTCATCGGAGACGATATGGCTTTCCAGTTCAGCCGGAAATCCTTGCCACCATGCGGTGTTGCGCTGAAAACGCGCCGCGAACGGGTCTTCTGACACCGAATAGAGTTCGCGGTCGAGATCGGCCTCGCTGGCGCCGACCGCCCGCAGATAAAGCGCCACCCGTTCCTCCGGCCAGGATGCGGCGGCGTTCTCCCATCGGCTCATCGCCTGGGCCGAAACGCCGACATCGGCCTGCAATTCGACCAGCGACTTGCCGGCGCGCTGGCGTAGCAGCTTCATGGCGGAGGCAAAAGCGGGGTCTTTGGCGGCGTGTCGTCTCATACCGCCATCATCAACGAGACACACGTAAACGCTACCGCTAAAAAATCAACCTTTTAAACCATATCAACCGATTTCAGGTCACGCAATAAGCTGGCGGTTGTGCGCCTCCTTGATGGGCAATTCCGCCGTCAATGCCTGCAAGCCAGTGATCAGCAGGCGCAGGTTTTCTTCGGGCAGGGCGATCAGAGTCTCGAACAGGCGCGGATGCAGGGCGTGTAACACGCGTGCATCGGTCATCCACTTCGGCGTCACCTCATCCCGATACCAGTCGGGCGCCGGCATCAGGTCCGATGGATGACATTTGAGCGTCCGGCAGATTTCAAAAAGACAAGACGCGCTGACCCGGTTGGCGCCGCGTTCATATTTCTGCACCTGCTGGAAGGTGACGT
>CAMLIY010000408.1 GCA_946480125.1 uncultured Asticcacaulis sp. | reverse complement strand
GTAATGGTTTCGCCGATGAGGCATGGCATGGAATTATCTCGCATCTGACATACAAGATAATTCTGTCACGCCCGCGCCCGCTTGACGTGCGCACGCAAGGAAAGCAGATAGCTTCTGGCCTCAGCCGGGCGATTCAGTATCTCGTGGGTGCGCAAATTTATGGTTGGGCGCGTTCGGGACAGGATCAGAAGCTCGTTGCCTTCCCAGCCATCCTCAGGGCGTAACAGCACACTGTGAAACCCGAGGCGGCTCATCTCATCCGCCAAGGCAAAGCCATCGATGGCCAGGCTGCCTTCATTGATGAGATTATAGGCCAGGTTGAGCATTAAAACGCCTGAGTCTGCACAAATATTCATAACACCGGACAGCCATTCGGGCCGCGTAAAAGCCGGCACCGTACCCTTTCCCGTGCAGGCGTCGACAACGACCGCGTCATATTTCGCCCGGCAGCGGTCAGGAAAGGTCAGGCCATCTTCAGTGAACCAGCGGACGCGCGAATCGAGATCGAAGAAGCGTCTGGCGATTTCTTCCGCCATGGGGTCGATATCGACCACAGTCACACTGTGACCTTTCCGCGCAAGCATCGTGGCCAGGCTTCCGCCACCGCCGCCGAGCATAAGGACCTTTTTTCGACCGTTCAGAAGTAGTTTCAGGGCATTTACATAACCGAACAGGCTTATGCCCGTGGCATCAATGAGCGTTTGTAAGCCGCCTCCCATCGAATAGGAACGGGCGCCATCGCACAAACGTTCTATGATCCGAACCTTGCCGAATGGTCCGTCATAGATAGCCAGTTGCTTCATCTAACTTCAGCCTCAAAGATCGTTATCCATGGGAAAATCGGCCCTGTTGACCGTTGACTGCCTGGCTTGTGCCAGGCCACGCAGAGAAATCGCGGCCAGAATGCCGGCTGCGATCCAAAACATCGCCCCGCCGATGCCACGGTAAAGGGCAACGCCAAGGACGCCTCCGCCAAGGAAGGCCAGGATGGTTTCCAGATGCAGTTGCAGTCGGGTACGGACAGCCGCCATTTCGGAGGGCAGACCACGCCGAAACGCCGAATCTATAAGCAGGCCGATCTCGATGCCAATGTCCGTGGCCATCCCGGAAACATGAGTGGTGCGTACACGCGCTTCGGAAATCCGCGTCACAACGGCGTTTTGCAAGCCCATCAGATAGGCAAGCCCCAGCACCACGACGGGCGTACGCACACCTGAACTGAGCCAGATCTGTAACCCGCCCAGCAGCACCATACCGCCGGCTTCGAAAAGGATGACCAGGGCATATATGCCGGCAAACCCACGAGATTGGCCCAGGCTGATAAGGAGTGTGGAGCAGGCGGCGCCAACTATGAAGGCGACCACAATCAGGATATAGACGACTGCCGGACCAAATTGCCCCAAGGCGAGATGGTCTGACAGCGTGGAGATATTGCCGGTCATGTTGGCGGAGAAGAAGCCGACCGCATAGAAGGCGGAGGCGTTCAGCGCGCCGGCGACGGCCGCCAGCGTGCAGGCAAGCCTTCGGTCAACGGCAAAATTACGCGCGTCGCCCTGCTGAACTAACATCGACGTTCTGTGCTTTCCAATCCAATCAGGCCTTCCTGACAAACTCGGTTCGCAAGACCAGCCCCTTGACCTTGTCGGCATTGCACTCGATTTCAGCTTCATCATAGGTCAGGCGAATATTCTTTATCAGCGTGCCACGCTTGAGGGTGACTCCACCGGAGCCCTTCACCTTCAGGTCCTTGATCAGCGTAACGCTGTCGCCATCGTTCAGGCGCGTGCCGTTCGAGTCTTTCACAATCAATTCGTCATCATCATTAGCCATGTTTAGCTCCTCATAAAAAGTCACAGAATTCTTTCGCTCAGGCCACCGCAGACTATTGGTCCCGGACCTTGTTTTTAAGTTGGGAGGCGATCATGAGCGCCTTCAGGACCGGCATCAGTATCAAACTGGTGAGGACGGCCGTTGCTGGCCATACCATCAACAACAGGTGAGGCGGCCAGTTCCAGGCGAGAAAGCTGACCAGCAAACCCCCACAGGCGATAAAACCGGCTATCAGGATCACAAAGACCACGGGACCATCGCCGGGATCGGCCGTGGCCAGTTCATGATCGCAAACGCCACAACGGGGTGCCGGCTTTAAATATGAGCTGAAAAGCTTTCCCTTGCCGCAAAAGGGGCAACGGCCAAGAGCCGCTGCCAGAAAACTCACCTTGTTTTGCGCATTTGGTATCATTGCATGCCTCTCGTTCATGTGACATTGCGGAACGTGACGCAAATGGACATTGACCAAGTGTGATTTTATAACGATATAGTGGTTTGAAGTCACTGTATTGCAGTTTTAAACATCATTTGTCCGCTTTCGTCTAGCTAAAAGGAATATTCGCTGATGATGACCTCCGGCCAATTGAGAGCTGCCCGCGCCTTGCTCGGCATCGACCAGAAGAAACTGGCCGAACTGGCTGATGTTTCGATTGCCACAATTCAACGCATGGAGATGAGTGACGGCAATGTCCGCGGTGTCGTGGAGTCCCTCACCAAGGTGGTGGAGGCTTTGGAACGGTCAGGCGTCGAATTGATCGGGGATAGCTACGCAGGGGTGCAAGGGGGGAGGGGCGTACGGCTTAAGCAAGCTCCGTCGCATCAATAAGCAGGCCACCATCCGCGGCCGGAACGTGCGCTATGCCATCATATAGATGCTCTCTCCTGAGATGAGAAGGCGGAGCCGCTGGCAGGCATACCGTTCAAGCAAGCCATTGC
>CAMLIY010000407.1 GCA_946480125.1 uncultured Asticcacaulis sp. | reverse complement strand
TGGCCGCGATCCTGGAAGGTAATGGCCACCGTATTGGCCTCGCCGCGTTCGCCGGTCGCTTCCCAGACAAAGGTGAAAACCAGCTTTTCCAGCGGCACGACCTCGGTGAAGACGCCATTCTGCCACAGGCCGTCACCGGTCTCGACCGAGGTCAGGCAGTTGCGCCACCGGCCGCCAGGCCGCACATCCATATCCAGATGCGTGACCGGATAGTGCGCCGGTCCCCACCATTGCGACAGCAGGGCCGGGTTGATCCAGGCTTCATAGACCAGGGCCCGCGGCGCATCAAACAAGCGCTCAATTTTAAGATCGCTATCCGTATGGGCGATGCTGCGGCAGGCACCGTCCATACTATGCAGCCTTCTCGACATTGATCATCCACGGTGTCCCGAAACGATCGGTCACCATGCCGAACTGCAAGGCCCAGAAGGTTTCCTGTAATTCCATCTTCACATCGCCGCCCTCAGCGAAGGCGGCATAGATGCGCTTGGCGTCTTCGGCCGTGTCCGGGTTGATAGTGACCATGAAACCGGCCGGTGTGGCCTGCATTTGCAGGGGTGCATCCGAGCCGGCCAGTTCCTGATCGCCCACCATCAGGGTGGCGTGCATGATCTTGTCCTGCCAGTCGGCGCCGACCATGTCCTTCATCGGGCTATCGCCGTGGGTCTGCATGAAGGTGATCTCGCCGCGCAGCGTATCAGCGTAGAATGTGAAAGCCTCGGCGCAGGTGCCGGGGAAGTTGAGATAGGGGAAAATTTTCATGGGTCTGTTCCTTAGGCGTCTGTTTTTTGCGAAATGATGTAGGCGATGGCGTTATCTATGCCCCAGGCGGTGCCGCTTTCGCGGTCTTCCGGCGTCGGATAGCCATCCAGATGCGTGACCTGTTCGGTCAGTTTCAGGTGCGTACCGCCAGCCGTTGGCGCAAATTCCACCGTCACCACCGACACCGAAATCCGCTTGTCGCCGACATACATATCATAGGTATAGACGATGCGCTGATCCTGGACGATATCGCTGTAGCGGCAGTGAAAATCGCTGATCTTGCCGGAAGGGAACTGGCCCTTTAGGCGCTCCGTACCGCCTTCGCGGAAATCAAAATGACGTTCGAGCAGTTGCCAGTCGTTGGGGCCGCGAAACCAGGCATCCTTGGCGTCTTTGTCGGACCAGGCGAGAAAAGCAAGCGCCGGCGGCGCCGCGATATCGCGTTCGATGACAAACTGATGGTGGTGTGAGGAATAGCTCATAATTATTTCTCCTGTGTTTTCAATGCGGGACCGGTCATCTCGGTCTCAATGGTAAAATCGACATCATCGCCGACTCCCATTGTCGTGCCCGGCGCCGGAATGCCGTAGCCTATGCCGAACTGTGAGCGCTTGAGTTTGCCCTTGGCAGAGAAACCGATGCGCGCGTTCGGATCGAGACCCGCCAGACCCGGATAGCCACCATTGAAAGTGACATAGAGGGTAACCGGACGAGTGATGCCATGAAGGGTCAGATTACCCGTCACCCGTGCTGTATTTGCGCCGGTCAGGACAATTTCAGTCGAGGTGTAGGTGATCTTCGGGAAGGCCGTGGCATCGAAGAACATCTTGCCCATCAGCTCGTCA
Source organism: uncultured Asticcacaulis sp. (assembly GCA_946480125.1). Next base: position 1,169 of record CAMLIY010000407.1, on the reverse strand, counting down.
TGAAAGCCTTTCGGCGGACTGCTCAGTTCAAGGGATTTCGGATCAATGATGGCGGTCAGCGCTGCTGTTTCCGGATGCGCAGGATCAAGCTTCAGGTGCGCGTCGATATGGCCGAAATGCGCCGTATAGTGCGAAAAGCTGAGGTGATTGACCATGAAGGTCAGTGAGGTATGGGCCGGATCAGTCTTGTAATCCCCCGCGGGAATATCAGCCACCGATGGCGCGGGAGCTGCCGAAGCGGAAGGCGGCGCTGGCTGGTCGGCTTTTTTGGCCCGTGTGCAGCCACCCAGATTCAGGGCACAAAGGCTCACAGCCGTACACGTAATGAGCAGGCGTTTCATAGTCGTCTCCTTGTTATTTAGTGCGGTTAGGCGTGTTCGCTCAGGCGCTTCAGGTTTTCCAGCCCGCGTTCGAAATCCTTGCCGATCAGATCATCCATATTCATCAGGGTGCCCATCAGCTTGGACATGAAGGGTGACGGTCCGAACATGGCCCAGCTCACCACCGTGCTGTCACCAGACGGCTGGAGCAGGAACTCGGCGCTATTGGTGGCGGGGAATGGCTTGATAAAGTCGAGATTGATCAGCAGACGATGAGCCGGCGCGGCCTCGCGGATGGTCATGCGTCCCTGCCCCGCCTTACCCTGGCTATTCCACTCATAGACCGCACCGACGCCGGAGGTTTCACCGCTGAAGGTGCGTGTCATGGCGGGATCGAGTTGCTCCCAGGGAGACCAGTCCTTCCATTGGCGGAAGTCATCGATATGGCCATAGACGGTCTGCGCCGGCGCGGTGATGGTTATTGATCGCTGCAGGCGGAAATTATTGGGCTTGCTGACGACCACAAATAGAAAGGTGAGAAGCGCCGCCACAAGCAGAATGACAATGAGCATAATCATTTCGTGTTTTGCCTAAGTGTGTTGAGGTAAGCGTCAAGCTTGACCATCATGTCCCGGGTGCCGCCGATCCGGTCTTCCAGGTGATCGACCCCGTCGATAAACAGGATCTGTTCGATCAGCTTGAGGTGTGAACCGGTCCCTTTTGCCGAAAATTCCAGCACCTGCTGCGACACGGTGAACAGCTTGCCGTTCATGGTCATGTTGTACTGATGGATAATGCGCTCATCCGGCAGGATGTCGAGATAGAGCCCGTCATTGGTCATCCACGGCG
>CAMLIY010000406.1 GCA_946480125.1 uncultured Asticcacaulis sp. | reverse complement strand
AAGCCGACAAAACCTACAGCTTCACCGTCACCTTCGGCAAAACCACCGACAGTTATGACGCCGAAGGCCGCACTATCGCCGAATCCGAGGCCCGCCCGACGAAGGCCGCCATCGAGGCCCTCCTGCCGCAGTTTATCGGCCTGATTGAGCAGGTGCCGCCGGCGTTTTCCGCCATCAAGGTCGACGGCAAGCGCGCCTACGATCTGGCGCGCCAAGGCGTCGAGGTTGAGTTGAAAGCCCGCGAGATCGAGGTGTTCGATCTGACACTTGATGCCTTCGACACGGAGACCGCCAGTTTCACGCTCCATTGCGGCAAGGGCACCTATGTCCGCTCGATCGCCCGCGACCTGTGCCTGGAACTGGGTGTTTGCGGCCATGTGACTACGCTGCGCCGTGAGGCCGTCGGCGCCTTTGAAACAAAAGACTCAATAACACTGGAAAAGCTTGAGGAATTAGTGCATAGGAACGCCCATCTTGAGGCTTTGCTTGGCGTAGAGACGGCACTGGACGACATCCCGGGCCTGCCTGTAACACAAGACGAGGCCGCAAGATTGAAGCAGGGACGTGACCTTGCCCTTCTGCCCCGCCAGATTGAATTGTTGAATGCGGCTCTGAAAGCCCGTCTCGATGACGGCTATCACGAGTTTCCCGATACGGTTCAGGCGGTGTTTAACGGCCAGGTTCTCGCTCTGTGCGAACTGCGCGGCGGAACACTTCATCCCTCGCGTCTTTTAAATCTGTAATTCTCACTAAGGAGAAACCCGATGTCGATTACCGCTGATCGCAAGACAGAAGTCATCAAAACCCACGCCCGTACCGAAGGTGATACCGGTGGTGCAGAAGTGCAAATCGCAATCCTCACGGAACGCATTGCCAACCTGACCGAACACTTCAAGGAACACAAGAAGGACAACCACAGCCGTCGCGGCCTCCTGAAAATGGTGTCGCAACGTCGTCGTCTTCTTGACTACCTGAAGAACCGTCACACCGACCGCTACACCGCTATCCTCGCCACGCTCAACCTGCGTCGCTAAATATCGGAATGACCAAGGGCTTGGGGGCAACTCCGAGCCCTTCTGCATACTAGCCTGCCCGCCATTCCGGCGGTTTTATACACCCCGGCCGAAGCTTTCGGCCTGCTTATACACCCCGCGAGATGACTGCATCCCGCTTATACGCTGGGCTTAACCGATAGCCCCTTACACGCGCCGCTTAATCGTTAAGCGGCCACCTCCCGAACGGCATGGGGCCGCTCCGGAGCCGAATGAAAGACAACATATGTTTGATATCAAAAGAAAATCCATCGATTGGGCTGGTCGCAAGTTCACGCTGGAAACAGGCCGCGTTGCCCGTCAGGCCGACTCGGCTGTGCTGGCTACCTACGGTGAGACCACCGTCCTAGCCACCGTCGTTTACGCCCGCAAGCCGAAGCCTGGTCAGGATTTCTTCCCGCTGACCGTCAACTATCAGGAAAAGACCTTCGCCGCCGGCAAGATCCCCGGTGGTTATTTCAAGCGCGAAGGCCGCCCTTCGGAAAAGGAAACCCTGGTTTCGCGCCTGATCGACCGTCCGATCCGCCCGCTGTTCGTCAAGGGCTTCAAGAACGAAGTGCAGGTTGTCTGCACCGTCCTGTCGCACGACATGGAAAATGATCCCGATATCGTCGCCATGGTCGCCGCCTCCGCTGCCCTGACCTTCTCCGGCGTGCCTTTCATGGGCCCGATCGGCGGCGCCCGCGTCGGCGTGATTGACGGCGAATATGTGCTGAACCCAACCGTTGACCAGATCAAGGAATCGGACCTCGACCTCGTTGTCGCCGGCACCCAGGACGCCATCATGATGGTGGAATCGGAAGCCAAGGAACTGTCGGAAGACACCATGCTCGGCGCCCTGATGTTCGCGCATCGCGGCATGCAGCCGGTGATCGACGCCATTATCGAAATGGCCGAACACGTCGCCAAGGAACCCTTCGCGTTTGAAGCGGAAGATTTCTCCGGCGTTGTCACGAAGATCAAGGGCCTGGTTGGCCAGGATATCCGCGACGCCTACACCATTCAGGAAAAGCACCCGCGTCACGAAGCTGTCGGTGCTGCCAAGTCCAAGGCCGCCGTTTCTCTGGTCAAGACCGAAGAAAATCCTGATGGCGTAGACGCAGCTATCTTCGGCGCCGCCTTCAAGGAATGTGAAGCCGACGTTCTGCGTCGTGACATCATCGAACACGGCAAGCGTGTTGACGGCCGTGCCGTTGACAAGGTCCGCTCGATCGTTTCGGAAGTCGGCATCTTGCCGCGCACCCACGGTTCGGCCCTGTTCACCCGCGGTGAAACCCAGGCGCTGGTCGTGGCCACGCTCGGCACCGGCGATGATGAGCAGTTCATCGACTCGCTGGAAGGCACCTACAAGGAGAAGTTCCTTCTCCACTACAACTTCCCTCCGTACTCCGTCGGTGAAACCGGCCGCATGGGTTCGCCCGGCCGCCGCGAAATCGGCCACGGCAAGCTGGCCTGGCGCGCGGTGCGTCCGATGCTCCCCGCCGCGGAAGATTTCCCCTATACGATCCGTCTGGTCTCGGAAATCACCGAGTCGAACGGTTCCTCCTCGATGGCGACCGTCTGTGGCTCGTCGCTGGCCATGATGGACGCCGGCGTGCCGCTGAAGTCGCCGGTTTCGGGTATCGCCATGGGCCTCATCCTTGAGCCGTCCGGCGAATACGCCATCCTGTCCGACATCCTGGGTGACGAAGATCACCTCGGCGACATGGACTTCAAGGTGGCCGG
>CAMLIY010000405.1 GCA_946480125.1 uncultured Asticcacaulis sp. | reverse complement strand
TGTGGAGGCCTGACCCGGAGTCGAACCGGGCTTCACGGATTTGCAATCCGGTGCGTAACCGCTCCGCCATCAGGCCTCACGTAGAGCGGATGCGTTCGCTATCAGATCGCATCACCACTCGCAATGAGGTCTGACGCAAATTTCCTAATAAATGTGCATAAGCCTGTGCGATTGTGCGCTTTTTGCCGTTAATTCTCATCTTATGACGATTGAAGCGCGGAGCTCTTGCTCTTATAAGCGGTGCAAAGCGTTCGATTACGACTCAAGGATCAGTATTATGGATTTTCACGCCGCCCGTCAGAATATGGTCGAATCCCAGGTTCGCGTGAATGATGTCACGGACGCTGCCTTGCAACTGGCCATGCGTCATGTCCAGCGTGAACGCCTGTGCGCGCCGTCGCAAGCCTTCGGCGCCTATGGCGAGGTTGAGTCGCCCATCGCGCCAGGTCGCGGCTTGATGAAGCCGCGTGACATTTCCAAACTGTTGCAGACAGCAGAGCCCAAGGCCGGTGAGACTGTCCTGGCTTTGGCGGCGCCCTATGCCGCCGCCGTGTTGCAGCATGCCGGACTGACCGTAACGGCACAGGAGGGGGATCCGCGGGTTATGGCGGTGATTGAGCCCTATCTGAAGGAGCTGGGTGTAACCTGCATTACGGCTGATCTGCACACGCCGCTCGATGTCAGCTATGACATCATCATTGTTGAAGGCGCCGTAGCAGAGGTGCCTGCATCCTGGCTTAAGGTGCTTAAATTGGGCGGACGCCTGGTTGTGGTTGTTAAAGACGGCCCCGTCGGTCACGCACGCGTGTATCTGCGTATTGAGTCGGGTATATCGGAACGCGATGTATTCGATTCATCGCCATCGACCCTGCCAGGTTTTGAACGCGCGCCCTCATTTGAATTCTGAAATTCCGCGTCTGCTGACAAGATTCGTCCAATAGCCTCGATAGGGTGAGGCATAAAAATCTCCGCCACGGATTGAAGACTTTAAGAATACGAAAATTCGAACGTGAAAAATCCTTAACTCGCCAAGCCTATAATCTTCTGGCAGTAGGATTTTAGAGGTAATTTCAGCTTATTGCCGTGGGCAAGCCGTACAATATGCGGCTGAATGGCAACAAGGCAGGCGTGTCGCCTGTCTTTATGGACGTGGGGACATCGGTTTTATGACGAATTTCAAGTTTGCGACGCTTAGTCTGGCTGTGGCTGTTTCTGTACTGGCGCTTAGTCTGGCTGTCAGTACCCAGGCCGAAAGTCTGAATGATGCCATCGCCATGGCTTATGCCCAGAACCCGACGCTTTTGCGCAGCCGCGCCGCCCAGCGTGCCACGGATGAAACCTATGTTCAGGCCCGTTCGCAATTAGGCCCATCCTTGAGCGCTGACGCCTCGGCCAGTTATAATGACCGCCCGCAGGATCTTGCTGGTCATCGCTCCTACACAAGCGCCGGCATTTCCGCGAATCAGACAATCTTCGCATCCGGCGGTATCGCCTCGTCTCTGAAGGCCTCGCGCGCCAATGTGATGTCCGGTCAGGAAGGATTGCGCAGCACGGAATCCGGCGTTCTGCTTGATGTTATCAGCGTCTATACGGCGGTCCGCCGTGATCAGCAGGCCCTGCAAATCTCGCAGGATAATTATGATATTCTCAAGCAGCAGCTTGATCAGACCCAGGCGCAATTCGATGCTGGTCAGTTGACCCGCACAGACGTGGCGCAGTCTCAGGCGCGTCTGTCGGCTTCAGCGGCTTCGCTGGCCTCGGCACAGTCGCAACTGGACTCTGACCGTGCATCCTATGTGGCGATCGTCGGACAGTCGCCGGTCGCGCTTGACGTCGAGCCCGCCTTGCCGGGATTGCCAACCGATTTCAATGCCGCCCTGGATGCAGCGCAAAAGAACAATCCCGACCTGCAATCTGCCCTGTATGCGGCGGACGCGGCCAAAGCACAGGTCCGCACCGAGCGTTCAGTATTCGGGCCTACTGTGGGCCTGTCGGCAAGCACGGGGGGCACACAAGCAGGTTTGGGCGTCGGTGATATTGTTGATAATGATGCCAGTTCGGCCACTTTACGCCTGTCAATTCCGTTGTTCAGCGCTGGCCTGAATGGCTCACGCGTACGTCAGGCCACGGAAAACTATAATGCCCAGCTCCAGGTCGTCGAATCGACGCGCCGCCAGGTGGTGTCATCGGTATCGCAGGCATGGTCACAGATGCTGGCCGCCCGATCGGCTGTGGCCTCGAACCAGGAACAGGTCAAGGCCGCTACCGTTGCCGCCGATGGCGTCAAGGTCGAGCAGCAGGTGGGACTGCGCACCAATATTGAGGTGTTGAACGCGCAGCAGGAACTGAAATCGGCGCAATTGGCGCTGATCGAGGCAGAGCGCAGTCAGTATGTCGCCGGCAGCCAGTTGCTGTCAGTCATGGGCGGCCTGACAGCGCAGGCTTTTGTCCCGGACATCCAGATCTACGATCCGGAACAACATTTCGATGACGTGAAATCGAAGGGCTGGACACCATTGGAAGTCGTATCGGGAGCTCTGGATGGTTTGGCAAGCGGCAATTGATGTTATTACGGATTTACTTTGGTTGAAGTGCCGGGTGACTTCATATACGTAGCTTGTTGTATGAAAAATTCGTCGCTTCGGCGAAATTTGGCGGTAAAATCCGCCTAAACTGTTGCAAAATGAGGCAATCCCATGGCACCCTCTCCAAGGTTTCAGTTCCCGAATCCGATTCGCAGCAGTTAAAAAAACATGGCAGAACAATCCGCACACGAACCGACAA
>CAMLIY010000404.1 GCA_946480125.1 uncultured Asticcacaulis sp. | reverse complement strand
TGCACCGTGATCCGATGATAATCGGGATGGATATCTTTCTTCATGGTCTTCAGGCTCCGAAATTATGACTGGTTTCCGACCAGCCGGAGAAGCGAAGCGCGGCCTCTACAGGGTGGGGTAGGCATTGGCAACCCTGACCGTCGCCTCCCCCGGCGCGACCTGCTACGCAGCCGGCGGGCTCCGCGATCATCGCGGTGGAATTGGCCTGCGCCGCGAGCTTGCCGCCGACACAGGTTTTGCCCGGCGAACGTGCAGACGTCCGCATAGCCTCAGAACAGCCGTGTCACCGACGCGCCAAAGGTTCTTGGATTGCCAATAGTCTGACGAACGCCGGTACTTCCCGAAGTTCGCAGCCCGAAAACCGTATCAAAGGTCTGATAAAAAGCGTTGCTGCTGTAGCCTTTATCCGTGAGATTCTCGCCGAAGACCGCAAAAAGCCAATGCTGATCCCGGCTCCCGACCGTCAGACGCGCATTCAGGAGAGCATAGCCTTTCTGCAGCGTTTGGGGATTGTCGTCTACGGCTGTGCCTATATTGGCGGTCGAACGAAAAACAGCGTCGGCGCGCAGCGTCCAGGGCATCGACCATGTCTCATCGGCATATTCCAGCCCAACTGTGCCGGACCATTTCGGCGCATAATGAGCATATCCGTTCGTCAGGTCGCGCGTGCCCGGAATGCCGGGAAGATTGGATGCGTTGGGGTAGGACGTAAAAGCCGAATCGAGGTACGCCAGGCTGACATACACGCCCAGATTTTCGTCCACCTGGGCCTGCGTTTCCAGTTCGGCCCCTTGATGACGCAAGCTGCCGACGTTCCGAACGATGAAGCCGATCCCATCGAAGGACCGGTCCTGGTAACCGTCGATGTCCACGCGATACAATGTCGCATTGACGATAAGTCGATTGCCCATCCAGGCGGTCTTGGCGCCGGCCTCGTAACTCTTCGTGGACTCGGGCCCATAGATGCGGCGCAGGCCCAGCGCGGTTGCACTGGCGGCAGAATTGAATCCGCCCGACTTATATCCGGTCGAGACCGTCGAAAACAACATCATGTCGCCGCTGGGGCGCCAGGACAGTCCCGTCTTCCATGTCACGCGATCGCGGGCGAATCGCAATGAAGTGTTTTCCGCTCCGCGAAGGACGGCACCCGCGGCGTTCGGAACGGCCTGCATAAAGCTCCCGGTCTTGCGTTCATCGGTCCAGCGTACGCCCGTGGTGACTTCAACGCCTGGGAAAAGCTTGGTGTGGCCCTCTACATAGGCTGCAACGCTCTCGGTGACCTGCCGGAAGCGGCTTTCGGTCAAAAGCGCCGGGCCGGCGGTGCACGAAGGCACCAGCGCCGGTGACAAGGTCGCGACGATGAGCGGGCAATATTGCTCAAGGGCGGTGTTGGCCTCGCCTACGCCATAGGCTTCGCGAAAGTAATACACGCCTGCCACCGCATCGAACCGGCCGTGAAGAAGACCGTCTTTGGGCGTTAGAAACTGGAGTTCGTGACTGTGACTGGCACTGTCGTAATAGGCATCTCGCGCGACGATCGGAACCGGCAGGAAGCTCGTGCCTGGATCGATCGAGCGGTTTCGCCAGTCGCGATACGCGTTAAGCAGTTTCATGCTGAAGCCGGTGGCCGACGTCCATGAAAGCTCGCTCGTCACCGACCACTGGTCGTCATGGCCCTGGGCGTTTGGCGGGAAATAGACGTTGTTGCTTGCGCCATACAGATTGGTGGTCGGGATATTCGTACCGAATGCAGCCGCCAAGCGCGCGACGCCGGCCGGTGGCAAGCCGCGATAATCGAGCTTGAAGTTGGGATATTCGGATCCGTCGGATGCGGCATATTCGCCGCGCACCGTCCAGGTCAACATGTCGGTGAATTTCACCCTGGTGCTTGCGCGCCCGGCGATCTGATCCAGTTTTCTCAGATCACTGCCGCCCATGCTATTGTGCCAGTAGCCCCCAAATGCCTGTCCCAGAACCGCGATCCGGGTCGATACGCGGTCCGAGAGCGGCACGTTGGAGTTCGCCTCAAGACGATAACGATGGCCGCTGCCCACTTCGGCCTTGGCTGATCCCGACAAGATGTCGGCCGGCTGCGCGGTGCGCAGGACGAGCGCGCCCATGCTGGCATTGCGGCCGAACATGGTACCTTGAGGACCGCGCAGCACCTCGATCGCCTCGAGGTCCAGAAACGAGCCGAAGATCATGCCCGAGCGCGGCACATAAATGCCGTCCAGGAATGGCGCAACGCTTGGTTCGATTGCGGAATTTCCGAACGTACCGACGCCACGTATCGCCAGGCGAAGCCCGGGCGATTGAGCCGCTTGGTTGATCATGAAATTCGGCACCAGCCGCGGCAGGTCCCTTATATTTCGAACACTGGCTTTCTCCAGTGTCGCGCCGCTGACGGCGATAATCGAAATTGGAACCTGCTGAAGATTTTCCTCGCGCTTTTGCGCGGTGACTTTGATATTTCCCAATTCTTCCATTGAGAGCGCGGCCAGGTCGTCCGGCCCGAATGTGCTTTCTGCCGCGTGGCCGGCCGTTGCCAACAAGAACGCATGGGCCGCGACGGCGCGGATCGCAAGTTTAGCAGCATGGCCCTTGCGATCGCAGGAAGTCGCTCGGCGAATGCTCATAAATACCCCCCCACTCTATCGCGCAACCTCGATCGTTCAAGGGCGATAAGCAATACCCCGCGCTCCACGCAGGGAGGATCTGGTTATTCCTTGGGCGGGTCGGCGATCATCGCGGTGAAATTGGCCTGCGCGGCGAGCTTGTCGCCGACATAGGCCT
>CAMLIY010000403.1 GCA_946480125.1 uncultured Asticcacaulis sp. | reverse complement strand
CCATGATCCGCTTCGTGCCCGAAACCAGCATACCCGGCACCGATGCCTCCTATCACCTGCCGGCCTTCTACGAACTGTGGGCGCGCTGGGGTCCGGCGGAAGACCGCGCCTTCTGGGCAAAGGCCGCCGGTGTCAGCCGTAATTTCTTTGAAACGGTCACTGATCCGAAAACCGGCCTGGCGCCCGACCGCAGCACCTTCGATGGCCAGCCGGCTATGGGCTGGGATGGCAAACCGAGCCAGTTCGCCTATGACAGCTGGCGCACGGCCAGCAACTGGTCAGTCGATTATAGCTGGTGGGGCAAGGATGCGCGGGCGAAAACGCGCAGCGACCATATCCAGACCTTCCTCTATGGCCAGGGCATCGATACCTTCGCCGATCGCTACAGTCTGGACGGCAAGCCGATGTCCGATCGCCATTCCACCGGCATGGTGGCGGCCACCGCCGTCGGCAGTTTGGCGGCGACACAGGGCGCGGTCTCCGACGCGTTCCTGAAGGAATTGTGGGATACGCCGGTGCCCAGTGGCGAGCAGCGCTATTTCGACGGCATGGTCTATCTGATGAGCCTGATGCACCTGAGCGGTGAATTCCGCATTATTGAGCCGGCGGAGCAGAAGTAAGCGCTAAAGCGCGGTGATATAAGGTAAAGCAAGCAACCTCACCACCGCATCTAGCGCTTCGCGCGTCGTGCGGTCCCCCTCCCCGACAAGTCGGGGAGGTATAAGATTTAGTTTTCAGTACATCCCCATTTTTACTGGGGGACCGCGCCAGAGGCGTGGCGTTAGGGTATCTTAGCCCTCATCCGGATGAAAGGCCGTCTTCGCCTTTGTGTCTGCCGTGAAGAGATAGACCAGCAAGGATACGCCAATGCAGGCGGTGACGTACCAGAAAAAGCTCTGCTCCACGCCCGCCTGTTTCAGCCACAGCGCCACATATTCCGCCGAACCGCCGAAGACCGACACCGCTATGGCATAGGGCAGGGCGACGCCGAGTGCGCGGACATGCGACGGGAATAGTTCCGCCTTCACCACCGCATTGATCGAGGTATAGCCGCTGACGATGATCAGCGCCGCCATGACTAGCCCGAAGGCGGCCCAGAAGCTTTGCACCGTTGCCAATGCCGTCATGATCGGCACGGTGAAGATCACGCCAAGAACGCCGAAGCCGATAAGCAAAGGCCGCCGGCCAATCTGGTCGGACAGCGCGCCAAAAAGCGGCTGGGCCAGCATATAGAGGAACAGGGTGAGCGCCGACAGACTGGTCGCCTCGGTCTTGCTCCAGCCGGCGGTATTGACCAGAAATTTCTGCATATAGGTGGTGTAGGTATAGAAGGCGACCGTGCCGCCAAGCGTGAGCCCGACGACCTGCAAGGCTTGCCAGGGATGCTCGCGCAGAAGCGTCAAGGTCCTGTTGCCGGTAAATTTCCGGCTTTCCTGAAATGATCCGGTTTCGCTGATATGGCGGCGGATAAACAGCGCCGCCAGGGCCAGCAGGGCGCCGATGACAAACGGAATCCGCCAGCCCCAGGCTTCCAATTGCGCATGGGTCAGCAGCCATTTCTGCAACAGGATCAGCACGCCGAGCGCGATCAATTGTCCCATGATCAGCGTCACATACTGGAAGCTCGACCAGAATCCACGATGGGTCTTGCCGGCCATTTCCGACAGATAGGTGGCGCTGGCGCCATATTCCCCGCCGACACTCAGGCCCTGAAGCAGGCGCGCCAGCAACAGCAGGGCCGGCGCGGCGATGCCGATAGTGGCATAGCCCGGCGTGAGGGCGATGATCAGCGAACCGGCGCACATCAACAGGATCGAAACCGTCAGCCCGGATTTGCGGCCATAGCGGTCGGCATACCAGCCGAGCAGCCAGCCGCCGATCGGCCGCATAAAGAAGCCGACCGCGAAAATGGCCGCCGTATTGAGCAGTTGCGCCGTCGGGCTGGCATTGGGAAAGAAGGCCGGTGAAAAATAGAGGGCGAAGGCGGAATAGGCGTACCAGTCGTACCATTCGACCAGATTGCCGATCGATCCGCCGAGGATGGAGCCCAGTTTGTTGCCTTGTTTCATGCCCCAAAGCTTTCACAGTTCAATTGACGAGGCAAGGCGGTTTGTTTTAAGGATCAGCAACTGTTTCCCGCAAGGTATCAAGTCTCATGAGCGCCATCATCCCGCCCCCCGAAGTCATCTATGTCGACAGCCACAAGGTCGCCTGCAATGGCGGTGGCGGCGCGCTGGGTCATCCGCTGACCTATTATGAGCTGGGCGAAGACGGCACGGCCGAATGTGGTTATTGCGACCGTAAGTTTGTTCACCAGGATCATGCCCACGAATACACCGATCCGGCACCCCGTCCGGAAGGCGAGCACTAATTTGCGTTTCCTGCATACGATGGTGCGGGTGCATGATCTCGATGCCTCGCTGAAATTCTGGTGTCAGGGCCTTGGCCTGTTAGAGACCCGCCGCATGGAATCCGAAAAAGGCCGGTTCACACTGGTCTATCTGGCCGCGCCGCTCGATGAAAGCCATGCGCGGTCCTTCAATGCGCCCGAACTGGAACTGACCTATAACTGGCCGGATGCCGACGGGAACGCCGAAACCTATACCGGCGGCCGCAATTTCGGCCACCTCGCCTATGAGGTCGATGATATCTACACCGCCTGCCAACATCTCTCAGATATGGGCGTCGTGATCAATCGCCCGCCGCGCGATGGGCATATGGCCTTTGTCCGTTCGCCTGACGGCATTTCTGTCGAACTGCTGCAAAAGAACAGTTCGCTTGCGCCGGCCGAGCCGT
>CAMLIY010000402.1 GCA_946480125.1 uncultured Asticcacaulis sp. | reverse complement strand
ACCGCTTCATGAGCTTCGAGGGCAAGACCGGGCCTTACCTGCTCTATCAGGCGGTGCGGATGAAATCGATCCTGCGCAAGGCCGGCGAGCAGGGGGTGGCCGCCGGCGTGATCACTGTGTCAGAACCGGCCGAACGTGAACTGGTGCTGCTGCTCGATGGCTTTGATAACGCGCTGAAGGAAACCTATCTCAAGCGCGCGCCGAATAGTCTGGCCGATCATGTTTACCGTCTGGCGCAAGGGTTCTCGAAGTTTTACGCCAATTGCCCCGTGCTTGTCGGCGAGGATGCGGCGCTGAAGGCCTCGCGCCTGGGACTGGTCAGTTTGACACTCAAACAGCTTGAACTGGGCCTTGACCTGATGGGCCTCAGCGCGCCGGAACAGATGTGAGTTAAGCAAGAAACCCCACCACCACTGCGCTTCGCTTGCGGTCCCCCTCCCCGACAAGCGGGGAGGTACAAGAAAATAGTTCCTCCCCGCTTGTCGGGGAGGGGGACCGCGCCATTCTTCATGGCGTGGTGGTGGGGTTTCTTGCTTCCCTTTCCCCGCCCAAAACAAACCTGCTGACAAAAGCCCTTAACTGAGGTTTATTGTTACCAAGACGTTAACGGGTGGGCTTGAGTTATGTCTAAAGGGCGGGAGACAGGGGCGGGAGGCGGGTGGTCATTGCCGTTTTTACGCAAGCGCGCCGCCGTCTATTATGACGGCTTCAACCTCTATCACGCCGTTGATGCCTATAAGCGCCCCTATCTCAAATGGCTGAATCTCAAGGCGCTGGGTCGCGCCATCGCGCCGAAATCCGAGGTCGTCAAGCGCGTGGTTTGGTGCTCGGCTTTCTCGCCGACCAACCGCTCGAAGCTGCAACGCCACGAAGATTACCGCAAGGCATTGGAAGGGCAGGGGGTGATCTGCCGCATGGGGCACTTCATCCATTCCCTCGATAGCTGCAACAGTTGCGGCCACAAATGGCAGATTTCCGTTGAAAAGCAGGGCGACGTGAATCTGGCGCTGTCCATCGCCGCCGATGCCGAGGACGACCTGTTCGATGTCTGCTATCTGGTGACGGCCGATGGCGACCATGCCGCCACGGCGCGCTATCTGAAAGAGCGCTTTCCGAAGAAGAAACTGGTGCTGGTTACGCCGCCGGGGCGCTATCATAACCGCCAGATAGAACGCATGGCTGATCAATGCATCGAGATCGAAACCCACCATCTGGAGGTGTCACTCCTGCCGGAAATGGCCAAATACAAACAGCGTTTCTTAGGTCGTAGCGAAAAAGTGACGCGTCCGGAGGTTTACGATCCGCCGGAATTGCGCGAAAAGGGTCATTTGAAGCTGATCGTCAATAATGGTTAAACCGCTTGAGAAGGGTCTGTACGACCTGCTGGAAACGCGCCTGTCGCCCGAATGCCTGGCGACCTTCAAGGCGCGCGGCGATGACGCCTATGTGCTGGGTGATCTCGATGACGACGCCACGACCGACTTCTATATCGACGACATGCTGACCCTGCTGGCCATTCACGGCGTCAAGCCGCCGGCCGAACAGAAGGTCAGTCCGTTCTGGTGGCTGTGGCCGGACAAGTGCCTGGTCTATCGTGATTTTACGGTAGGTGAACTGAAGGCGCTGACGAAAAGCAAGGTGTGGCCGGCGGACGCCTATAGTTACGAGCCGATACCCCTGACGCAAAAACTGACCAGTCTGACGGTGATGCTGGTCCTGGCCGGACTGATGATCGGGATCGTAGCGCTGCTGGTGTTCTGGCTGGTGCATTGGCTGAAGGGTATTTCGTGACGCAACTCAACCGTATTCTGATTTACACTAAACGCATGCCTGAAATGGTCGCTTTCTACAGCCAGCATTTCGGCTATGTCGTAAAAGAACTGCCCGGCGATAGGATGTCGAACTTTTGCCAAAGGTGGATGGCGTAGTGATCATGCTTCATCCGGCGGCAAAATCACAAAAGTAAGGTCAGGCGCTGATCAAACTGGTGTTCGATGTCGAGGACATCGACGAATTTTGCCGCCAGGCGAAGGCTCCAGGGACAGATTTCGGGGCCGTTCATCAGGCGGATGGTTATGCCTTCGCCAACACCAAGGACCCTGCGAATAATTCCGTTTCGATATCGAGTCGGGCCTTCGCAAAAAGCGCCGCTGTTTAATTTTCCGTGTTCTCCTTGACTCTTTTCCCGGCCTATCGCACAAGCGAAAGGACTCGCGGGAGAGAGTGTGACGCTCACACCGCCGAAGGCGCAACCGCCCCGGAAACGCTCAGGCAAACGGACCGCAAGCCGCATTAAACGCTGGAAAGTAGGATATTCGGTATCCTCGCCGAAGGAGCAAATCTCTCAGGCTAAAAGGGACAGCGGGGGCAGAACGTACTCAAACCGTCTGCGAGCCCCCATGTCCGAATCCGACTCCAATTTGCAATTTACGCCCTTGTTCGATCGCCATGTCGCGCTCGGTGGCCAGATGGTGCCGTTCGCTGGCTATAATATGCCGGTGAAATATGAGGGCGTGCTGGCCGAACACAAGTGGACCCGCGCCGAGGCCGGCCTGTTCGACGTATCGCACATGGGCCAGGCGCGCATGACCGGCGAGGGTGCCGTGGCCGTGCTGGAAGCCCTGACCCCGACCGATTTCTCCATCCTGCCCCAGGGCAAACAGAAATACTCCCTGCTGCTCAATGACGAGGGCGGCATTCTGGATGACTGGATGGTCTCGCGTCCTGAAGCTGAGGGCTTTATGCTGGTGGTCAATGCCGCCTGCAAGGACCAGGATTTCGATATCATCGCCGACT
>CAMLIY010000401.1 GCA_946480125.1 uncultured Asticcacaulis sp. | reverse complement strand
CGTGCTGGATGGCCGAGGCGCAGGTGCCGAGCGAATTGCCGTGGTCCTGGTGCATGCAGAGCGGCACTTCCGGGTAGATTTCGGCCAGGGCATTGATCATGCGCTTCAGCATCAGGTCATTGGCATAGGCGCGGGCGCCGCGCGAGGCTTGCAGAATCACCGGCGACTGCGTTTTGCGCGCCGCCTCCATGATGGCGATGCCTTGCTCCATATTGTTGATATTGAAGCCGGGCACGCCGTAATTGTTTTCAGCGGCGTGATCGAGGAGTTGTCGTAAACTTATGCGAGCCATTATTTTCCCTTTTTCGTAGCCGCTGTGGTGGTCTGCAAACGCCCGTCTTCCTGCGCTTCGCTGCTCATGTACTTTAGTACGCTCCGCTGCGAGGCTCGGAAGCCAGTCATTTTCGACTCACCACAGCGGCTACGATACCTGTGGCGAGTAGTGAAGGCCCTGTGGCGGGGCCGGTATTCCGAACGGTATGGTCTTTGACCTGTTTTGAACCGTCCGAATATAAAATTTAAATGTGAGAGTCACCCTGCAATGACTGTTCCAGTTACGTTTCCAGCGCCGCGACGCCCGGCAGAACCTTGCCTTCCATCCATTCGAGGAAGGCGCCGCCAGCGGTCGAGACAAAGGTCATGTCGTCGGTGACGCCGGCGTGGTTCAAAGCGGCGACGGTATCACCGCCACCGGCCACGGCGACCAGCTTACCTGATTTGGTCTGCGCCGCAGCAAATTTCGCGGCGGCGACGGTCGCGGCATCGAAGGGTGGCAATTCAAACACACCGAGCGGGCCATTCCAGATTAGGGTCTTGGCGCCGGCCATGATCTTGCACAATTCGTCGACCGTCTTCGGGCCGGCATCGAAAATCTTGTCGGCATCGGAGAGGGGGGCACCGATATCCTCGGTGCGGTTGGCGGCATTGGCCTTGAATTCCTGCGCCACCACGATATCGAGCGGCAGCAGCAGGCGGCAATCAGCTTGTGCGGCCGCGGCCATGATCTCAAGCGCGGTGTCTTTCAGGTCTTTTTCACACAAGGAACCACCGACATCATAGCCTTGGGCGAACAGGAAGGTATTGGCCATGCCGCCGCCGATCGACAGATAATCGAGTTTAGTGACGAGGTTTTTCAGCAGATCGAGCTTGGTCGAGACCTTCGAGCCACCGACAATGCCGAGGGTCGGGCGTTCGGGATTGCCCAGGGCCTTATCGAGCGCGGTCAGTTCGCGCCGCATCGATTCACCAGCATAGGCGGGGATCAGGTGGGCCACGCCTTCGGTCGAGGCATGGGCGCGGTGAGCGGCGGAGAAGGCGTCATTGACGTAGATATCGCCAAGCGCCGCCAGTTGTTTGGCAAAGCCGGCGTCATTGCTTTCCTCGCCGGGATGAAAGCGGACATTTTCATAGAGCACGACGCGGGCGGCGCCTGAGTAACGCTGGTCGAGGTTGTCGGCGAAGGCGACCTCCTCGCCGAGCAGAGCGGAAAGGGCTGGGGCTACGAAGGCGAGCGACATGGCCGGCACGACCTTGCCCTTGGGGCGGTCGAAATGGGCCAGCAGGGCGACTTTCGCGCCTTTTTCGAGCAGCTTTTTGATGGTCGGCAGGGCGACTTTCAGGCGCGTGTCATCGGTGATGCGGCCATCCTCGACCGGCACGTTGAAATCGACGCGCACCAGCGCGGTCTTGCCGGAAAGATCAGAAACGTCATCGAGGGTCTTGAAAGGCATATGGTCGGCTCCCGCTTGTTGTGTCCAAGGCTTTAGGACCGGGCGCGGGGGGATTCAAGCCTAGTTGTGCACGGGAAGCTTGAAAAGGTGCAGGATCGCCACCAGAAAGATCGCAATCATTAGCAATTGGATCACAGAAACCACAATTGCGGACACGGGCGTAGGGCGATATCTGAAATCCTGATGCCTATCCCGATAGGAAAATAGACATCCTACATGGACGCCTATGCTGGCCACGACGAAGCCAATGCCCAGTATAATGGCTGTGCTTTTGGCGAAGGCGTCTGACGAGTGGATGTAGATGAGGCGAAGGGCGATAAGCAGCATCCCGACAATCGCCGGACCGGCAAAAAACTTAAGGTGATTGAATGGCCGGTAACAGGCCGTTTCTTCGGTTGCCATGGTTCCCCTCGAAGCGGATATGCCCCCAAACCGCGCGTATTAACCATAACATGGTTTTTGATGAAAACTACCCTTGAGTCGCGTTTTTCGGACAAAGAAAAACCCCGCCGGAGCGATCCGGCGGGGTTTTACTATGAATGCTCGAAAGCCTGACGTGAATATAGGATACGCCCCTTCAATGGGTCAGTAATTTGAGTAATATTCTCAGTTTGGACAAAATGGGTAGAGCCGTCTTTACGGTCTAGAGAGGTGGTAAGATAGACGTGCTCCCACAATTCCCCAAAATCGCGTCCCCAGCCAAAGCTTAGTGCATCAATGACAGAGCCATCATCTAGATGGAACTGGGTTTGTAGTCCCTCTCGAATCTCAAGCAACTGCACAATATCTGCGCCAAGTCCCGGCAAGATCGGGCCCCAGTCTTGTGGCTCGATCTTGCCCGTTGTCATTACAGGAACTTGCCGAAGGCGACGGCGGTATCGGCCATGCGCGATGAGAAGCCCCACTCGTTGTCGTACCAACTCAGGATACGCACCAGCTTGCCGCCGATGACCTGGGTCTGGGCCAGGGCGAAGGTCGAGGAGGCCGGCTCGTGGTTGAAGTCATGCGAGACCAGCGGCTCGTCGGTATAGGCCAGCACGCCCTTCATGGCGCCATCGGCGGCGGC
>CAMLIY010000400.1 GCA_946480125.1 uncultured Asticcacaulis sp. | reverse complement strand
GCTAACCGCCATGCTCGTCCGGTCCATCTTGGTCAGGATATCGCCTGGCAGCCATTTCCGCCCAAGAATATCTATGCCCAGTTTTTGCGCCAACTGCGTATGCAATTCACCCAGCTTGCCGGACTCCAGTCCATCGCCTTGGCTGACCGCCACCAGCCGCTTACGGCCTGGCTTTTCCATGTGTGCTTCTCTCTGCATGTAATAATTCGTACGCTTATATTTTATTGATGGATATGGAAAGATGCGCAGCCATCTGAAAAGAGATTTTAATTAATATGTAAGACTATTTAATGTGACGCTTTTTAAAATCACCCGATAATGAGCTGGAGATCTTTTTAAAATGTATCCTAAAAATGGGTGCGCAGTATCAGTGAATCTGTCTTATGTGCACATTAAATTATTGATATAAATTACATAATTGTCACTCTTTAGGTTCCTGGTGGGAATGGCTCATATAAACGCTTCATGGTTTGAATGAAAAGTTTCTATTTTATCGGCTTACGTCCTTCTTGATAAAGCCTGACATAATATGTTAGCCGTACGGGAAAGAAGCGCAGTGAATGTGTCGGCACCGGCAAGTAAGTGTAAATTCATCTGGTCGCCTTTGAACCAGACCGAATTTGAGTTTACCTTGAATCGGCAAAGACAGTGGGAGGGTGAATTGGTTAACAGCAAGGGGATGACCCGGTGGTGGATTATATTCCTGGTCATGTTGGGGACGATAATCAATTATCTCACCCGCAGCGCTTTAAGCGTCGCCGCGCCGACCATGATGATAGCGCTGAATATGACCGAAAAAAACTATGGGCTCATTACCAGCATATTTCAATTTGGCATCATGCTTCAGCCGATCGCGGGCTATATACTTGATCTCGTGAAGCTGAAACTGGGCCTGGCTCTGTTCGCCGTAGCCTGGGGCGTGATCACCATGGCGCACGCTCTGGCGGGAAACTGGCAAAGCCTTGCCTTCCTGCGGGGCCTGCAAGGCTTTGCCGAAGGTATAGCGCAACCTGGCGGGCTGAAGGTCGTGGCGGAATGGTTTCCCGCCAAGGAACGGGGCTTCGCCAGCGGGATATACAATATCGGCGCGTCTGTTGGCTCCATGCTGGCGCCGCCATTGGTTGTCTGGGCCATCCTTCAGTATAACTGGCAGGCTGCCTTCATCATTTCCGGCGGATTGGCTTTGGTCTGGGCGGCGTTATGGTATTTTTGTTATCAATCACCCGACCGGCACAAGCGGCTATCCACGGCGGAACATGACTACATCAAGGCTGGTCAGGAAAAACATCTGGCCTCGACCGGGCCTAAGCCGTCGCCTTTACGCATATTGCGTCAGCGAAATTTCTGGGGGCTGGCCATTGCCCGATTTCTTGCCGATCCGACCTGGGGCACGCTCGTTTTCTGGGTGCCGCTGTATTTAAGCTCCGTACGTGGCTTCGATCTGAAACAGATCGCTCTGTTTGCCTGGCTGCCGTTTGCTGCCGCGGATATCGGCTGTCTGTTCGGGCCGGCGCTGGCCTTGTGGATTCAAAACCGCGGCGTCAGTCTGATCAACGCGCGGCGGTGGGCGTTTACATTCGGCGCGGGCATGATGCTTTGTGTGCCCTTCGTCGGTTATGTTTCGAGCCCCTATACGGCGATAGCACTGCTTTGCGTGGGCGCTTTCGCCCATCAGACCTTGTCGATGAATGTTATTACCCTGGCGTCCGATCTGTTCCCCCGCGGAGAAGTCGCTACCGTCGCCGGCATGGTCGGTACGGCTGCGAATCTCGGCGCCTTGCTGATATCGCTTGCCATCGGGCTGCTTGTGGCCAGTATCGGCTATGGTCCTTTTTTCATTCTGATCGGCGGGCTTGATCTGATCGGCGCCGCCTTGCTCTGGCTTTTGATCAAGCCAAAGGTGATCAGCGCGGAGGCTGGCGCGTGATTCGTAATCCCGTTCTCAAGGGCTTCAATCCGGATCCGTCCATTGTGCGGGTGGGCGAAGACTATTTCATAGCTACCTCCACGTTTGAATGGTTTCCTGGCATTCAGATCCATCACTCTCGTGACCTCGTCAACTGGCGCCTGGTCAATCGACCCTTGCAGCGGCCGTCTCAACTGAATTTAAGCGGCGTGCCGGATGGTTGCGGGGTATGGGCGCCCTGCCTTACCTATAAGGATGGCCTTTTCCATCTCGTCTATTCGGTAGTGCTGCGATACGGCCGTACGACTGTCACTGGCGCAAACGGGCTGGCGTTCCGCGACTTTCACAATTTTCTTATTACATCCGATTCCGTCACGGGAGACTGGTCCGATCCGGTTCTGCTCAATAGCAGCGGGTTTGACCCGTCCCTGTTTCATGATGACGACGGCAAAACCTATCTGCTCAATCTGCTGTGGGATCACCGGCCCGACCGCCCGCATTTTGGCGGCATCCTGTTGCAGGAATTCTGCCGTGCTGAACAAAAACTGATCGGCGAACGCCGGATGATTTATAGAGGAACCGAACTGGGTTTCACCGAAGGGCCTCACCTGCTCAAGCGCGACGGCTGGTACCATTTGATCGTTGCGGAGGGCGGCACCGGCTGGGATCACGCCGTGACCATGGCCAGGTCTCGTCAGATCGACGGTCCTTACGAAACATGCCCGACAGGCCCCGTCCTGACGAGCCGGGGGCGCCCGGATAACGCTTTGCAGAGGGCCGGCCATGGCGACCTTGTCCAGGCGAGCGACGGAAGCTGGCTCATTGCCTATCTCTGCGGCCGTCCGCTGCCGGGCCTCCGAAACTGCGTCATGGGTCGCGAAACGGCGATCCA
>CAMLIY010000399.1 GCA_946480125.1 uncultured Asticcacaulis sp. | reverse complement strand
AGGCTTTCGGCGGTCTCGGTCAGGAATTCGGAAATTAAGTCGTCCACTGCATACCCCGTTTTACTGGCGGTTCCGTCCGGAGGTGACACTTCGGGCAGGACCTGTCTGGGGTCATAGTGAACAGCTTTGGTTAAGGGACCGTTGCCACAATCTTACCAAAGTCTGAATTTTATCCGATTTTCGCGGAACGGTTGTTTAGGCGGTTACAAACGGCTTGCATCAGGCAGTGAATATGTATACACTGTATACATGGCAACCAGAGACCGTATACTGACCATTGCCATCGCCGAACTCGAAGCCAAAGGGCTGGAGGGGTTGAGCCTGCGCGCCGTTGGCCAAAAAGCGGGGATCACGCCCATGGCCGTCTATCGCCATTTCAAGGACAAGGCGGCCCTGTTGCAAGCCCTGGGCGAATATGCCCTGGGCGGGTGGCAGGCAAGGATTGGCGCGATGGCGGATTTGCCGCTGCTGGCCGGATTTGAAGCCATGGCCTCGGCATTTGTCGATTACGCGCTCGATCAGCCGGCCCTGTTCGATGCCGCTTTTGTGCTGAAAACTCGCGCCGAACGCATCTATCCGGAAGATTTCGAGGCCGGGCGTTCGCCGGTGGTCGGTGGCTTTGCCAAGCGCCTCGGCGAAGGGCAAGCGGCGGGATTAGTGCGCGATGGGCCGCCGCTGGAACTGGCCATGGCGGTTTGGGGGATATTGCAGGGGCTTGTGGGCCTGCACCGTTCGGGCCGGTTCAACCTGTCTCGCCCGGACTTTACGGCGCTTTGTCTGCGCTCGGCGGCACGGATATATCTCAAGGGAGAAGAGCAATGAAACTGTGGGGTATAGGCGCGGCTTTATTATCGGGTGCGCTGTTGGCGGTGAGCCGCGATACCGGACAATACGGCTGGCTGGTCCTGATGGCGCCGGTCCCACTATTGGCTTATGCCCTGCGCGCGCCGAAAGTCTGGCCAATCTTCGGCTTAGCCTTTCTCGCGGGTCTGATGGGCGAGGCCGGGCCGATGTGGTTCTATGGCCGCATCCTGCCGCTAATCTATGGTCTGGCGGTTTATCAGGCGCTAATGTTTGCTTTGGCGGTGCTGTTTATGCGCGGGCTTTATCATCGTGTATCACCGGCCGTCGCTGTGCTGGGTTTCGCAGTCATGACCGCCGCCATAGAATATCTCTATGGCCTGGTGTCGCCAAACGGCAGCTTCGGTGCGCTCGGCTATACAATGGTCGATGTGCTGCCTCTGCTGCAAACCGCCTCGCTCGCCGGCGTCGCGGGATTGAGTTTTCTGGCGGCGATCGTGCCGGCCGGACTGGCGGTTTTGTGCCTCGGGCCGCGTGACCTGACGGCGCTGGCGGTCTGGGGTTTGCCGGTCGCGGCGGCATTGGTCTATGGCTTCTGGCAACTGGCACAGCCATCCGGGCCGTCTGTGCGCATCGCCTTGCTGAGTGATGATCGCTATGCGGGGCGGGTATATGACCATCCCGAAGCCAATAATGAGATCACCGCCGCCTTTGTCCGCTTGACTGCACAGGCTGCGCCACAGGCTCCCGTTGCCATGATTATTCCGGAGAAAATGCTGGGCGGGAATCTGCAATTGCCGTTCCCAAAAGGCAGCGTCGTCGTTGCCGGCCTGGATAGCCGCGGCGGCGTTCAGCGGTGGAATTTGGCGGTGTTATATAGTGAGGGGCAGATTAGCAGGAGCTATCTGAAAAAGCGCATGATCCCCGGCCTGGAAAGTCAATACACGCCCGGCCATGCCGAGGTCGTTACGGACCTAAATGGCCAGAAGGCGGGCATCGCCATCTGCAAGGATATGGATTTCGCGTCCGATCTACGGCTTTATGGGAAGCGTGACGTGGCGTTGATGCTGGTGCCAGCCTGGGATTTCGACCGCGATGCTTACCTGCATGGCCACATGGCCGTAATGCGCAGTGTTGAGAACGGTTTCTCGCTGGCGCGCTCGGCCTCGCAAGGGCTGATGACGCTGAGCGATTCCAAAGGCCGGATCATCGCCGAAAAACGCACTGCAAAAGGCCCGGTGATGCTGGTCGGCGATCTGCCAACCGGGCGCGGCGGCACAGTCTATAGCCGCATCGGTGATGTCTTTGCCCAGGCCATGCTGGTGCTGTGGCTGGGATTGATGACGCTTCTCTTCTGGCGGGTCAAAAGGCTGGCGAAAGCGCCGCCGCCAGACGGTCCGTCCATTGGTTGACGCCGGCCGGATCGCTGATCAGGTCGTTGCGCAGTTCGATCAGCACGGCGGGAATGCCGCGGTCGTCGCCATGGATGGGTACGCCATAGTCCTCGTCGCGGCTGCTTTGGTAAGGCACATTGGCGCCGATCGTCAGGCCGGGGTCGCGCAGGCGGTCGAGCACAGCCATAGCGAAAGTCTCCGCCTCACCGAAAAGAACGCCGGCGTGCCACGGCCGCGCCTCGCCAAGATAAACCGGCGTAAAGCTATGTATACTTACCAGCCGCACCGGCCGGCCGGTCTTCTGGCGTTCATCAAGGCAGGCGCTGACGGCCGCGTGATAGGGGCGGAAAATCTCGTCAATGCGGCGCTGGCGTTCGTCTGGCGACAGACCGATATTACCGGGAATATCGGTCGCCTCGGAGCGGGTGACGATGCTGCTGGTGGCTTCAACCGGGCGGTTGAGATCGATCAGCAGGCGCGAAAAGGCGCCAAGATATGCCGGGGCATCGAGCGTGTCCGACAGTCGGCGCGTCACCTCAGCGGCGCCAGGGTCCCAGGCGATGTGGCGCGTCAGGTCGTGCGGCGTCAGGCCGAGGCCATTATAGTCGGCG
>CAMLIY010000398.1 GCA_946480125.1 uncultured Asticcacaulis sp. | reverse complement strand
CCACCGCCAAGGTGATGGCGCGCTTCTCGAATGTTGACGGCTCGCCGCCGGTTATCACGGTCAATAGTTTCGGCAAGGGCCAGGCGATCTATGGCGCCACACCGGCGCAGCCGTCGATCATGAAGCCGCTTTATCACAGCCTCTATGCGCAACTGCACATCACGCCGGGACCGAAAACGCCGGAGGGGGTCTATGCGCGGGTCGTCGATGGCCGAACGCTTTACGTCAATACCACCGGTGAGACGAAGGATGTGGCGATTTCCGGGCAGAAGACCGGCGTCATTTCCGGTCAGACCTGGAAAGGCACACTAAAGCTTGAACCTTTGGGCGCCGACGTCCTGCAATAGGGATAAAGGCCGTCTTTCGCCCCGTTTGCGCGAGACGGCTATCGCTCCGCAATTCATTGATATGCCAGGCTTCAATTTGCCTGCGGTCTTCATTAGGCTTGCGGGCAACCTGTCGTATATGATAGCGGGTGCCATATACGACACTTTAACGTGCCCATACGAAATGAAATATCTATGAAAGCCATTGTTTGCAGTAAACCTTTCTCGCTTGAAGTTGAGGAAAGGCCTGTGCCTGTGCGCAAGCCGGGCGAGGTGATGATCCGGATTCGACGGGTCGGACTGTGCGGAACGGACTACCATATTTTTTCCGGCAATCAGCCGTTTTTGTCTTATCCGCGCGTTATGGGACACGAACTGGCGGGAGAGGTGGTTGAGCTTGATGCCGGCACCGCTCTCGAAATAGGGCAACTGGTCACGATAAACCCTTATATTCCTTGCGGCACGTGCATCGCCTGCCGCAAGAGCAAGCCGAACTGTTGCGTCAACATAAACGTGCTTGGCGTGCATGTTGACGGCGGCATGACTGAATTTATCTGTGTGCCGGCCGCCGCCGTGATTGCGGTGGATGGACTGACGCCTGATCAGGCGGCCATGGTCGAGTTTCTTTCTGTCGGCGCACACGCTGTGCGTCGCGGACAGGTCGCAAAAGGCGATCGGGCGCTGGTCGTTGGCGCCGGTCCGATCGGTGTCGGTGTGGCGCTGTTTTGCCAGTTCGCCGGTGCAGATGTTACCCTGATAGATACAAGCGCCGAACGCCTCGCCTATGCCCGGGATAAGGTCGGTATCGGGCATGTGAAGACGGTTGATGACGGTCTCGATGAGTATCTCAAGGCGCGCTCAGGCAGTGAATATTTTGATGTTGTATTCGATGCCACGGGCAATGGAAAAGCCATAGAGAAGGGCTTTTCCTATGTGGCGCATGGCGGTCGTTACGTCCTGGTGAGTGTGGTGAAGGACGTCATTTCTTTTGCCGACCCCGAATTCCACAAAAGGGAAATGACCCTGTTGGGCAGCCGGAACGCGACCCGCGAGGATTTCGAATATGTTATTGAAAAGCTGCGTTCGGGCGCCATTCCCAGCGTGATGCTCCAGACCCATAATTTTGATCTCGTCGATACGCCGGCAATGATCAAGGACCTTATCGCCAATCAAGGTTCGGTTTTGAAAGCCATCGCCACGTTCTGAAGCGGGAACCGGCAGGCAGGCTCGCGTGAGACCATACCCATCCATTAAATAGAAAAATTCCGGAGCAAGCTCCGGAATTCATCTTCTAGCGAACCAGTTGAACGAGCGTGATGTCGTTCGAATTCATTGGCAGGTCTATCTCGGCCTTGCCGGTTTTCCCGACTGTGACCGTGCGTTTGACTTCGGGCGTATCTTTCGTCGCGTTCTGCAATTGCTTCAGTTGTGCCGGCGTCACGTCCGCCGGAGACCCCATGTCGATATAGGCACTGTAGGCGTCGTTGACCTTGTAGCCGGTACGATGAACCGTCAGCTTGTAGTTGCCCGGCTGCAGACCGCTGAAGGTCAGGTGTACCGGCCGGGATTTCTGGTTTGGCACCAGCTTGCTGAAGAAGGTCTTGTTGCTGGCGCCTTTCTGATCGGGCAACTGGAAATCCCATACCACCGCGGCCACCGAACGACCATCATAGGCCGCCCAGGTCTGGCCGTCGGCGGACGGAATTTCATTGCCTTTCAGGGCGTTGAGATATTTGTAAGCGAACCAGGAGGCCTTGCGTACACCATCCTTGGTCATCAGGCCGAAGCCGCCATGGAAGGTGTTGCCCGGAGGGACGGGTTCTTCAAACAGATCCGTATAGGTCCAATAGCTCATGCCCTGGGCCAGGCCTTGGGTGTGCTTTAGCTTGTCCGCAATATAGGGCGCGGCGACGTAGGAATCGTGCGTCAGGTCGCGCGGATTATAGCTGGTGCTCCACTCGCTGAAGAAGAGGGGGATGCCGGGCAGGTGCGAGGCCTCGATCTCGTTACGCACCTTCTGCACGTCGGCAATAATGGCGTCAGGCTTCTTGGACAGTTGCAGGTCCATCTTGCCTTCTTCATCGAGATATCCGTAGTCAACCCCATAGGTATGGGTGGTGATGAAATCGACCGGGGTATGGGTCGCCTTGGCATAGGCCAGAAGCTCGGGCACCCACGCCGCGCCGGCGGTGGAGGGGCCACCGACGCGCAGCTTCGGATCGACGGCTTTCAGAGTACGCGCCGTCAGGCCGTACATGGCGAAATAGTCTTCCTGGTCGGCATATTGCCAGAAACCGTCAAGGTTCGGCTCGTTCCACACTTCGAAATACCAGCTTTGTACTTCTTCCTTGCCATAACGGTCGATCAGGTGGCGGGCGAATGTGTCGATCAGGCTTTTCCACAGGTCGAGACGCGGATGGGAAGTATTGCCCTTCCAGTAAAAGATTGTCTGATCGGACGTTTTCAACGCTGAGGGCGTAAAGCCGAGTTCGATAAAGGGCTT
>CAMLIY010000397.1 GCA_946480125.1 uncultured Asticcacaulis sp. | reverse complement strand
AGCGCGTCCACGGTCTGCGGGGTCGGATCGACGATATCGAGGACACGCTTGTGCGTGCGGATTTCAAACTGTTCGCGCGACTTCTTGTCGACGTGCGGCGAGCGGTTGACGGTGAAACGCTCGATCAGCGTGGGCAAGGGGATCGGTCCCCGGACGGTAGCACCCGTGCGCTTGGCCGTATTGACGATCTCGCGTGTGGAATGATCCAGGACGCGGTGATCGAAGGCCTTTAGGCGGATGCGGATATTTTGACGATCCATATCGCTCGTATTCCCAAAGAAGGTGCGTTTAACGCGTCCAGTGAACCATTTCAAAGACCAACTCGCCCCCAGAAAACCTGAGCACGAACGCGATATCCGCAAAAACAAAGCCCTCGCAGGTTTCCCAGCGCGGGCCGTTGAACAAGCAGGTCAAAGCCTCTTAAAAGAGGATGCAAGACCTGCCTTGCTTTATGCTTGCAGACCGCGTTTGACACCTTGCGACGCCACAGCCGATCTAACAGAGCGCGCTATATGCCTAAACGACTCGCTTTCGTCAAGCGTCAATTGGCGCAAGGTGTGAAAAAATAAGCGACGGGGATTATTTTGCCGAGGACACACGCATATCACTGCTCCGAATACCGGATCGGCAGTCTTTACCACACAATATCCGTAAAAATCAGGCTTTCGCGGGCTTCAGACGCATCAGGCCGCGTTGCGCCATAAGTATCAGGGCACGGCTCCAGCCGGCCAGGCTCACTTCCGTTGAACGGATGACATTGACGCGACGGCGCAGCGACAACCGCGCCCGCTCCAGCTTGGGGCGAGCCGGTAACAAGGCTACGGCCACATCCATCATCTTGCTGCCAAGCGCCGGTGTATATTGCAGGCTGCCATCCAGGCATTCACCGGCACTGACGGTCATGGGCGACTTATAATCCTCCCCGCCCGTGCCGAAGTCAAAGCTGGTATAACCCAGGGGCGCCAGATGACGGATGATCGCCATGGTCAGCACAATGCCAACCGTATAACGGTAATAGGCCGGATCATAAGCCGGAAACCACAGGTGAACACTGGTATTGTCCACCAGACTGATCTCAGCGGCGATCAGCTTGCCTTCATGACGGAAGACGCCGGCACGCAGCCCATAGTTTTCATCAGGCAGATTGGCAAGATTGGCCAGAACTTCGCGCGTCCAGCCACAGCTGAAAATGTCATGCAGACCGGTTTTTTGATACTGCTCGCGCTTGAGGTTGATGATCCAGTCCATGACCTCTGGCGTCACACGTTCCCACGTGAAATCAAACCCGCCGAAGTCCTTTATAATATTACGCTCGCAGCGGCCCACGTTCTTAAAGAACTTGTGGTGATCATGATCATGTTTTTCATACCAGGCGTCGAAACCCTCCGGCGTCAATGCCGCGCGACGCTGCAAAGATACGACCTGGCCCTGGCTGTCCATTTCTCCGATCCAACCCTGGAAATCGAGACGCTTTGCCCCTGCAGCCTTTAGCAAGGCATTAAAATCCGGGACAAAATCTGGTTTTGCGATCAATCCATGATAGTCACTCAATGGTGCGCCGAGCGGCTGAAGCACACCGGCGCGGAGCTGATAAGCGAAATAACCAGCCACCTCTCCGTCTTTATAAAACCGGGCCACGCGGGCACCTGGCACACGATCGCCAATCGCCTGTACATACCGTATGTCGAAATAAGGACCGACCAATTCCGGGCGCAGTGCGCGCCACATCGCCCATTGCCCAGCGTCTTGCGCCGTCATTTCCTGGGTACGGATGACCTCAATTCGGTTCAGCGTATTGACAAGTGAAGGGCATTTGGCTGGCATGCAAGGCTCGCAGGGTAACTTTGAGTTCCAAAGCTACCATGACAGGGTTTATGGGTGCCTAAGCATCACAGTTAACGCAACCTTAATCCTCGGTTTTTGGTCCTACGAAAGGTTGCGAAATCAATTTGAAGACGTCCATCTGTTCGCATTGCGCACTGTGAAAGGCCAAGACCGGCCATTTGCCGAAATCAATGCCGGGATGCGCTTCACGGGCATGGCGCAAACTACATGCCAAGGCAATATCAGCATGCGTCATGGCGCCGCCCAGCAGCCATTGCGATTTGGCGCCGGCGCGAATTTTTTCCAATATATCCAGCACGGCGGCGATCTGTGTCTGGCAGCGCTCCAGCCAGACCGGCGACTTTTCTTTATGAAGCACCTGCTCATAAAACAGGGCAATAGCCTTATCGGAAAAGCCCATGCTGAGGGCAATATAATAAAGCGCTTTTTGTCGTTCCGGCCCGGCAGCGGCAATCAGCGGCGCGGTATCATCGAGCGCTCTCACCTGCTCATCCAGCCAATCGAGCGCATAAGCGCTTTCCAGGATAATTTCGCCATTATCGAGCACCAGGGTGGGTACGCGGCGGAGCGGATTGAACGGCGCGATCTTGGCGCCATCACCAAAGGTCGACCACGGACGATGCTCGAACGTATAACCATAGAGGGTCAGGGCGATGCCGACGCGCCGGACATAGGGGGAATCATACTGGCCAATCAGGATCATTGCTTTAGTTCCTGGTGCTGTGGCGTCATATTGCTGACGCCTACGCCGCCATACATATTGGCGCAGCCGGTACACAAGAGCGCGCCGATCAGGATGACTAATATCCGCATGTTTATCTCCGGCAGCCCACGACTGCATGATGGTCGCGTGAGGCGAAGCTGTCAAAACAAGATTGAAGGCAAAGGGCCCCAAGGACGTCATTTGGCTCTTTGATCCCGGAACTCGACAGCGATCGACCAACAGCGTGCGAAACAAAAACCCCTCCGGCTTTTGAGCCGGAGGGGTTCAAGTTA
>CAMLIY010000396.1 GCA_946480125.1 uncultured Asticcacaulis sp. | reverse complement strand
GTCGGGAAATCATTTGGCGCGGTGACCGCTTCCGGACCACCGGGCGTATCATATGTACCGTGCATCATAACCCCCTCCCCGCAATCCGACCTCACCTGTGAAGGTTAACAGATTGCCAACGGGGATGCGAGTCCGCAACGCCTATTTATAAGCAGCCGAAAAGATGGACCGCAATTCAATCCGCCGCACCGTTTTGCGCCTTCAATGCGGCTTCCTCAACACGGCGCAAAAGCATCTTGAACTGTATGACTTCCTCTTTAGTGAAGCCAGCCAGCATGATGCGCTCATACTCAGCTGCGGCTGGCGCGACATCGGCATAGAGCCGCTCGCCTTCAGCGGTGAGGATCAGGTGGTGCGACCGGCCGTCATGTTCATGTGGCGCGCGGGTAATCAGGCGTCGCTTGGCCAGGGCCTGGGCGGCGCGTGAAATGGTCACCTTATCCATGCCGGCACGCTTGACCAGCGCCTGCTGCGTGGTCGGGCCATCTTCGCGCAGAATAAAAATCAGGCGCCATTCCGGAATCTTGAGACCATAGAGACTCTCATAAGCCGTCGAGATCAGCGCGCTGACGGCGCTGGAGGCTACGGCCAGGCGGTAAGGCATATATTCGTCGAGAGGCAGCGAATCTTGAGACATGAACACGAGTCCTTCGTAGGGAAGTTACTATTTGCCTTGAGATAACACCAATTACAAATGAGTTATTGTTAAGGCATTGTCTAATTCACCTAAAGCCAGACTGGACCTGGCACTCAATATCCGAAGCCTGTGCTTTTTTGCACTCATGCGCGTCATGCAGGCGACAAGGGACCGAACACCTGATAAGGCATTGGGCCCGTCTCTATTCAAGGAGCCTCCGTGCTGCGTCGTCTCTATAACTGGCTGCTGAAACTGGCCGGTACTCCACACGCCGAAAAAGTCCTCGCCGTCGTCGCCTTTGCCGAAGCCTCTTTTTTCCCGATCCCGCCCGACGCCATGCTGATCCCCATGGTGCTGGCAAAGCCTGAGCGTGCGTGGCGCAGCGCTTTCATCTGTTCGGTGGCATCGGTGCTCGGCGGATTTCTCGGTTACGCCATCGGTTATTACGCCCAGCCCCTTGGTCAGTGGATCCTGGCCTTGTTCGGCCATCCGCAAGGCCTTGCAGAATTCCATGCCTGGTTTGCCAAATGGGGCGTCGGCGTCATCTTCATGAAAGGGCTGACGCCGATCCCCTACAAACTGGTGACGATCGCCGCAGGCCTTGCGCAATTCAGTCTCATGTGGTTCTTTGTGGCCTCGACCCTGACCCGTTCCTTGCGTTTTTTCGTGGTGGCAGCTCTGGTGAAGCGTTTCGGACCTGAGATTACCGAACTGATGGAAAAACGTTTCTATCTGATAGGTACACTGGTTGTCTTACTGGCGATCGCCGGTATTCTCGCCGTTAAATTCATTCCTCACCACATCTGACATTCCATGACCGCGCATAGCCCGACACCTCACAGATCGAACCGGCTTGGGAAAAAGCTGCTGCTCGGCTTTGGCCGATGGTGGAGCATTACGGCCCTGATCATATCGCTGGCCATGCTGGCCACGGCCTGGTCCTTTCAAATTTTTGGCCATCTCAGCCCCTGCCATCTGTGCCTGAAACAGCGTGATATTTATTGGATCGCCGTTGGCGTTTCGCTGGTGGCCAGCATCTGGGCGCTATTTACCGGCGCCAAGGGACCGCCCCGCGTCTTTTCGTTCGTGCTGTTCGCTATTTTCCTGACGGGCGCCGCGCTGGCCTTCTTCCATGCGGGCGTCGAACTCGACTGGTGGAAAGGCCCTCAAAGCTGCACAGCCTCGGGCGGGGAAATCAGCATAGACCAGATGGCCGCCTTCCTCGCGGGCGGTACGACAAACGCCCCTATGTGCGATGTGGCACAATGGCGCAGGTTCGGAATCAGCATGGCAGGTTATAATGCTATTGCTTCGGCCGCCCTGGCCATACTGAGCCTGCTCGCTTCGATGCGCTTCAAGATCAAATTTCGTTCCAGCCGCCCCTACAGATAGCCTGAATGCCAATGAACCCAGCCGCAAAGACTATTCCTCCCCGGCCCGGCCATGGCGCTTCGCGGCGCCGGCTCGAAGAAATTCTCCGCGTTGATCACGCCGGTGAACTGGCGGCGGTGCATATCTATAAAGGCCAGAGCCAGGTGTTTGCGGATACGTCGAATCGCCAATTGAGCGAACAATTCGCGCACATGCAGGGCGAGGAGCAGGTTCACCTCGATGCCTTCGAAGGCTTGTTGCGTGAGAATAAGGTTCGCCCGACCGCGCTTACCCCGGTCTGGCGGCTGGCGGCGCTTGGTCTCGGTGTCGGCACCGCTCTGCTCGGTGAAAAGGCCGCCCACGCCTGCACGGAAGCGGTGGAAGAGGTCATCGCCGATCATTACGCCGAACAGATTGCCGAACTGAACTCAATCGACCCCGCGCTCGCCGCCCGCCTGACCGAGTTCCGCGATGACGAAATCGGCCATCATGACCGCGCCGTCGAACAAGGCGCGCGCGAGGCCACGGCCTATCCGCTGCTTTCGGCGCTTATCAAAACCGGATGCCGGGTGGCCATCAAGATCAGCGAAAAAATATAAGCGAACCCGCATTCTTGCGTTTCGCGGCCTGTTGCAGACATGCGGAGCCAAAATGCCGGATACGGATACTCAAGAGAAAAAGCCCAAGGGCCTAACAGCCTTATGGCAACTGCTGGGCCCCGGCCTTGTCACCGGCGCCAGCGATGATGATCCCTCCGGCATCGCCACCTATTCCCAGGCCGGGGCGCAATATGGCCTGACCACCCTGTGGACCGCCCTGATCACCTTCCCGCTGA
>CAMLIY010000395.1 GCA_946480125.1 uncultured Asticcacaulis sp. | reverse complement strand
TCGATCGCCTGGGCCTGCCGCTCGGCAAGATCGAGACCACCGATTCCAAGCTGATTACTTCGGGCACCAGTGTACGTACCGGCGATCAGTTTTATCTGGTCGATCCCAAGACAGGTGTGAAGAAGACGATCACCATCGAGGCCAATGACACGCTGGAAAGCCTGGCGACGAAAATCACCCGCGCCTCCAGTTACAAGCTGACCGCCGACGTCACCAAGGTGACGGGGAAGCAGATCGACCGGCTGGATATCAAGCCGGCCAATAAATCGAGCCAGATGGAAATCGTCAGCGGACCGGCCGGCAAGGATGCCCTGGTCGGGCTCGGCCTGGCATCGGGCATGATCACTAATGACGCTGATGCCACCATGGATGCATCATCCAGCAATTACCTCAAATCCCAGAAGACGATGGGGCTGGAATTCGATACAACGCTTAACCTGAATTCCGAGGCCAATATCGCCAAGGCGATCGCCTCGCTTCAGGAAACCTTGAAAAACGTCCAGAAGGCATACACCTATCTGCGGTATGGCGACCCGCAGGACAGCGTTACCTCCAAAAAAGGCAAGACAGGCGGTACGGTGCCGCAATATATGACCGACCAGATCGCCAATTATCAGGCGGCCCTCAATCGCCTGACCGGTGGCGCATAATCGCGCACTGTGTGCCGGCGGCTGGGTTGCGAAGAAATTTACTTACCGAAAATCTGTCCCCGGAATTTGCTTGGCAAAACACTGGTCGTCATTTGGTTGCCATCTTTTCGCGGCACCTGTATGGTCAGTTATCGGACGTCAATTGCGTCAATAAGGGGAGTTCATGGCCAAGGATCAAATGCGCTGGGTCGCTATCGGCATCGGTGCGGCCGTCGCCATCATCGTTGGTATTGTGCTCGCCATGGGGGTCTCGCGCGGTCACAAGGATGACGAGAAGATGAACGACCAGCCGACCGGCCTGACCTTTAAGGTCGCCGACCCGGCGCCATCGCTCGATACCAAAAAACCTCTGCGCTGCTACGTTAACGGCGCCTATGTCGGTGATGTCACCCTGGCCGAATGCGCCCGGAAAAACGGCGTCGCCGCTCAGTCGCTTGATGTCGGTATCGATGATAACGGCAATCAGGTCGCAGCACCCACGGCATCATTGGTGCCGGTGCCCGGTGCGCCGGTAAGCGCCACCGTGGCGGAGCCGGCCGATCCGGCTCAGGGCGCGGAAATCGTCCCGCAAACGGCGACGGCATCTGGTCCTGTGGCCGCCTGCCTGCGCTACAGCAGCAATTCATGGAATAAACTGGCCGACAATATCACGCTGGGTCAATGCGCCATCCTGCTGTTTGACACGCGCTGCGTGTCGCCCGGTCAGGCCTCCTACGGCCGCTGGGGCGGCAAGACCCTGCGTCTGGTGCCTAAGCGGGTGGAGCAGTCGGATGACAATACCACTTTCCGGGCTCTGGTCGAGCAAGGGCAGGGCTGTTCGGTGCCGATGGTGCGCTAAAGGTTTTGCGAACAAGGGATAGGGCGGGGCGATTGCCCCGCCTTTTATTTTGGCTTTTTCTTAGCTTTTTGAAGCGGCCCATGGTTAAATAGTCTCTCAGATTCAGGGCGTTTACGAAGGATTTTCAATGAAAACCAAGATCATTCTGCTGACGGGCCTGATCGGCCTTACCGCCTTGACCGGCTGCCAGAAGCGCGTGAAGGCGCCGGAAGTGGCGGGTGCCTGCTATTATATCGGTTATCCGAAAGCCGGCGGCTTGAAATTCAATGAATTGTCGAAGAACGAGCCCGATCTCGAACATTGCGCCGTGCGCGTTTACAATGCCCGTATGGATTTGATGGCGACCCATACGGCGGGGGATCAGACTATTGGCGCCTATAACGGCACCTTCCTTTTCGCCAGCGGCCGTGAGGTGCGTTATTCGCAGCACTACGAAGGTCCAGCCTTCCCCTTACTGGTAAAGGCCCCGGATGGCCGTCTTGTGGCGCCGGGCTCGGTCGTCCAGGAAGAGGCGCCGGCGGGCACTCAGGTGACGGTTGATATCCCTCAGGATCTGCCGCAATTGCCTTCAGATGCGAAGAAGTAACTATCTTGTGGAATAGCGGCGCGAAGAGGCGGCAAAGCGATTGCAGGCCTTTCCTTGGGCCGCATAAGGTTCTAATGTTAACTATTCGACTCATGGTCGCGCCGGAGTGATTCTGCGCGCGCATTGGAACAAAGGGGCGCGGCAAGCGCTCAGGAAATATAAGGACAAGCAAGATGGCAGGTAGTGTCAATAAGGTTATTCTGGTCGGTAATCTCGGCAAGGACCCGGAAATCCGTACCCTGAATTCCGGCGATCGCGTCGCCAATCTGACGATCGCTACCTCGGAAACCTGGCGCGACAAGTCTACCGGCGAGCGCAAGGAAAAGACCGAATGGCACCGCGTCGTCATCTTCAATGACAACCTCGCCAAGATCGCCGAGCAATATCTGCGCAAGGGCTCCTCGGTCTATCTCGAGGGGTCTCTGCAAACACGCAAATGGACCGACCAGCAAGGCGTCGAAAAATATTCGACTGAAGTCGTCCTGCAAAAGTTCAACGGTAATCTGACCCTGCTCGGTGGCCGTGGCGACAGCGGTGGCGGCGCCTCGCAAGGGGGGGGCTATGACCAGTATGAAGATTCCTATGGTGGCGCGCCCGCTTCCTCCGGTCCGAAAGCCGCCCCTTCCGGCGCGCCGCAGAACTTCGACCTGGATGATGAAATCCCGTTCTAAATCGGATCAGTACATCTAAGCATTTTAACAATCCACGCGGCCCATCGGGCAGAGTGGATGCATACAAGACATTGAATTCATGAACGATACGACATCTGGCGAAGTTTT
>CAMLIY010000394.1 GCA_946480125.1 uncultured Asticcacaulis sp. | reverse complement strand
CCATGGACGTCGGCGCCCTGACGCCGCCGCTCTGGGGCTTCGAAGAGCGTGAAAAACTGATGGTGTTCTATGAGCGCGCCTGTGGCGCCCGTCTGCACGCCAATTATTTCCGCCCCGGCGGCGTCCACCAGGACTTGCCGCCCGAACTGATCGAAGATATCGCTCTGTGGTGCAGGGAATATCTGCCGGCGCTGGCCGACATCGAAACCCTGATCACCGAAAACCGTATCTTCAAGCAGCGCAACGTCGATATAGGCGTGGTATCGAAAGAACAGGCGTTTGACTGGGGCTTTACCGGTGTCATGCTGCGCGGCTCGGGCGTGGCCTGGGATCTGCGCAAATCGCAACCCTATGAGTGCTATGAAGAGATGGAATTTGACATTCCACTCGGCAAGAACGGCGACTGCTGGGACCGTTACCTGTGCCGCGTCGAAGAGATGCGCCAGTCTGTCAAGATCATGCTGCAATGTATTGACAAGCTTAAGGTAACGCCCGGTCCCGTGCTCTCGACTGACCACAAGGTGACGCCGCCGCGCCGCGCTGAAATGAAGAACTCGATGGAAGCCCTGATCCATCACTTCAAGCTCTATACCGAAGGCTTCAAGACGCCTGAAGGCGAAGTCTATGCCTGCGTTGAAGCGCCCAAGGGGGAATTCGGCGTTTATCTGGTTTCCGACGGCACCAACAAGCCTTACCGCTGCAAGATTCGCGCGCCGGGCTTCCCGCACTTGCAAGCCATGGACTGGCTGAACCGCGGCCACCTGCTGGCTGACGTTTCCGCTATTCTGGGGTCTCTGGACATCGTGTTCGGGGAAATTGACCGATGACCGACAGCCCGCTCATTGGCGTCGTGATCGCAGCGGGGCTTCTGGTCGCCCTGATGGGGTTGAGCCTCTTCATGTCGCGCCCGGCCTGGCCCTATCATGTGGGGGGGACCAAAGGGTTCCTCATGGACACCATGCTCTATCTGTTCCTCCCGGTCGTGCCGATGCTGATCTGCGTCCTGGGCTTCACACTTCTGGTTCAATTTCGCCCTGAACTGGAAAGTGAAACGGCCCGCTACGTCCTGATTGCCATCGCGGTGATCGGTTTGCTGGGCGCCCGCCGCCTGCCGATCGTCGCGGCGGCGCAAAATCGTGTGCGTGCGGCGCGCAATGCGCGTTATGAGGCTATGTCCAAATGAACCCGAATGCCGCCCAACAGATCCAGAAAGCCGCGTTGTTTCATGCACATCCGGCTATGTGGTCGATTTTGCCGCTACTGTTCGTGGTGGTGGTTGTCTCGATCATCATTCTGGTACGCTGGCAGATGAGCAAAAGTGCCTGGCCCTATCATCCCGGCGGCGCGTCAGGTTTTCTGCGTGATGAAATCATTCGCTATGCCTCGATCTGGCTGCCGTTCGCCATACTCATGGTGGCCGTGCGCTACTATATCTATCGATTCCATCCGGAATTGACGTCCTCTCCATACCTGTACGCGCTTTATCTGTCGGTCTTTGTCTTCCGTCGGCTGGCGCGTTTCCTGCCGCATATCAGGGAAATCGGGGCGCGCATTGATGGCGCTCGCGCAAAGGCGCGTGCCGCTGCTGATGGGGTGACGCAGTGATTTCTGTGAAACCCTTAAAAAATAGACTGTCTTTCTTGGGCTGCGGGTGTAAAGCCCTGCCTGTTATTATGTGTAGAGGGGCCTGATGTCCGTTCGTCGTCTCGCCAAGGAGCAACCGTCCAGTTTCACCTTCTCAGCGGAAACGCTGGAAAAGGCCAACTGGTGGATCGCCAAATATCCCGAAAGCCGCCGCCAGAGCGCGGTGATCCCGATTCTGTGGCTGGTGCAGAAGCAGGAGGGCTGGGTGTCCGAACCAGCCATTACCGCCATCGCCAAGCTGCTGGCCATGCCGCAAATCCGCGTTTTTGAAGTGGCCACCTTCTACACCATGTTCATGCTCGAGCCGGTCGGGTCGGCGGCGCTGATCCAGGTGTGCGGCACGACGCCGTGCATGTTGCGCGGCTCCGATGCCCTGATCAAGGTGTGCAAGGACAAGATCGGCCCGAAGGACAAACTGTCGGCTGACGGCAAGTTCACCTGGCAGGAAGTCGAGTGCCTGGGCGCCTGCTGCAACGCGCCGATGGCGCAGATCAATGACTATTATTATGAAGACCTGACACCGGAAAACCTCAGCGCAATCATCGATGATTTTGCCGCCGGTAAATCACCGAAACCGGGTCCGTACAATGGTCGCCATACGTCCGAGCCGCTGGGAGGCGTGTCGTCGCTGACCGATCCGAAGCTCTATGACGGCTCGGCCGCGAAAAAGATCACGATTCCGAATGCGCCCGGTACGGAAGCGTCCAAGCCTGAGGTGAAAGCGTAATCATGGTTGGCATTCTCGAAGATAAAGACCGTATTTTCACCAATCTCTATGGCTTCCATGATTGGGGCCTGGAGGGGGCGAAGCAGCGCGGCTGCTGGAACGCCACCAAGGACATCCTGTCCTATGGCGCTGAATGGATCATCACCAACGTCAAGAATTCAGGCCTGCGCGGTCGCGGCGGCGCCGGTTTCTCGACCGGCCTGAAGTGGTCTTTCATGCCGAAGGAAGTCAAGGATCGTCCGCATTACCTGGTGGTCAATGCCGATGAATCCGAGCCCGGCACCTGCAAGGACCGCGAGATCATGCGCCACGATCCGCACTTGCTGATCGAGGGCTGTCTGATCGCCTCCTATTCGATGCAGGCCCATGCCTGTTATATCTATCTGCGCGGCGAATATGTGCAGGAACGCGAACGCATGGAAGCCGCCGTCAAGCAGGCCTATGAGGCGAAGCTGATCGGCAAGAACAACATCCATGGCTGGGATTTCGACG
>CAMLIY010000393.1 GCA_946480125.1 uncultured Asticcacaulis sp. | reverse complement strand
TCGCCGAGGCCAATGGCATCAAGCCGATCTTCACCCTGCTGATGCCGGTCAATAATTATACGCCCAACGCGGTCACCATGCTGGAAGACCGCAAGCCGGAACGCGTGGCCTGGCTCAATGCCTGGCTGTCCGGCTTCTGCCAGGCGCACGGCTATGGCCTGATCGATTACGGCCCGCTATTGCGCGACGACAAAGGGCTGCTGAAAGCGGAATACACCGCCGATGGCATTCACCCGAACGACATCGCCTATACCCTTATGGCACCGGTAGCCGAGCAGGCGATCGAAGCCACACTCAAATAAAGTGCGCTTGAGCCGCCCGGAAAACCCTGTTAGCATCACGCGACCATCACGGAAATTACAACCATGGGATTTGACCGTATCGGCGCCGCCACCGATGAGCCTGAGCGCATTGCCCGGCTGCGGCTGGCGCGTACCCAGCGTATCGGGCCGGTCAATTTCGCTCAGTTGATGCAGCGCTTCGGCTCCGCCACGCGCGCGCTGGAAGAACTGCCGCAGATCGTCAAACGCACGGGCGGATCGCTGACGCCCTATCCTATTGCCAAGCTTGAGGCTGAACTGGCGCGCGCTGGTGCCGCTGGCGCCCGCCTGACCGTTTTGGGCGACGCCGACTATCCCGCCTTGCTGAAACAGATCGACGCCGCACCGCCGGTTTTGTGGACTTTCGGACCGCTGAAACCGCGCAAGAAAGCCATCGGCATTGTCGGCGCGCGAAATGCCTCCGCCGCCGGCCAGAAAATCGCCCAGTCCCTGGCACACGAACTTGGCGAGGCCGGTTTTCATGTCATTTCAGGCCTGGCGCGCGGCGTCGATACCCGCGCGCATGAAATGTCATTGAAAAGCGGCACGGTCGCCGTGCTCGGCGGTGGCGTCGACGACATATACCCTCCCGAAAATCGGGGACTTTATGATCAAATCCGCGAACACGGCCTGCTTATCTCTGAAAGTCCGGTCGGTCATCGCGCCACAGCCTCCGACTTCCCCCGTCGCAACCGGATCATCTCCGGCCTGTCGCTGGGCACCATTGTCGTCGAGGCCGAACTGCGCTCCGGTTCGCTGATCACCGCCCGCCTGGCGGCCGAGCCGAACCGCGAGGTCTTCGCCGTGCCCGGTTCGCCGCTTGATCCGCGCTGCCGGGGCACGAACGATTTGCTGCGTCAGGGCGCCAATCTGTGCGAAAGCGCTGAGGATGTTATTCGGGTTCTGGAAGCGCAGATGGGATTCAA
Source organism: uncultured Asticcacaulis sp. (assembly GCA_946480125.1). The sequence continues at coordinate 1,622 of CAMLIY010000393.1, read as the reverse complement.
CGCGCCTGAAGCAACCCAACCGTCACCAGCCCCGGACATTACCACCTCACCGCAAAATGAAGACGATATCACCCGCGTCAGCCGCACCCTGCTCGATCTGGTCAGCGAAACGCCCGTCCACCGCGACGACCTGCTGCGCCTGTGCGGCGCACAGACCTGGATCGGCTTGGCTGCCCTCAGCGAACTGGAGGTTGGCGGAAGGCTGACGGCGGGCGAAGGCGGATTTTATACTCGCCTTTGATGATCTTTGTCGTCATGGGCGGTTGAAGAACCGATTCGCTCAACAGGCGAATTTTCACCAATGCCGTGCGCGGCTAAAAGAGCCTGCCGCAGGTCATGACCCAGGTCACCACACCCGGCCCGATCAGCCATCTGGGCCAGTTCCTGAGCGATTTCAGTAATGTAATCCAGGACATCGCTTTGTTGATGCGTCAGATTATAGGCGCTTTTTCTTGAAGGCATTGACATATAATGTACTCCCGTCATTAACGGGTTAATTATACCATTGGGTGTATTTAAAAAACTATCAATTTTAAATTGAGCTTGGCATTTATTTTATAAGCGTTGACAGAAAACAATTCGGTCAGCATGTATGCCGCCTGTTCCCGGAGCACCCGATCGGCCGCGAGTCTTGATTAATCGGCGCGACACATGATCTAAGGGCTGCGTTTGTCGTCCTCTTCCCCTTGTCCGCCGGACCGCTCGCGGACACGATTTTCGCCTGACAAGAGATTTTATGACCGTTGTTATCGTAGAAAGCCCGGCCAAGGCCAAGACCATCAACAAGTACCTCGGCAAGGGTTTCACCGTTCTGGCCAGCTTTGGCCATATCCGCGACCTGCCGTCAAAAGATGGGTCGGTGAAGCCGGACGATGACTTCGCCATGACCTGGGAGGTCGATCCGAAATCGGCCAAGCGCCTCAATGACATCGCCGACGCCATCAAGACGTCCGACCGCGTTATCCTTGCCACCGACCCGGATCGGGAAGGGGAAGCAATTTCGTGGCACGTCCTGGAAGTGCTGAACAAGAAAAAAGGCCTGATGAAGGGCAAGCAGGTTCAGCGCGTCACCTTCAACGCCATTACCCAATCTGCTGTCCAGACCGCCATGGCCGCACCGCGCGACATCGACATGGAACTGGTGGACGCCTATCTGGCCCGTCGCGCCCTCGATTATCTCGTCGGTTTCACCCTGTCGCCTGTCCTGTGGCGCAAGCTGCCGGGCGCCCGTTCGGCCGGCCGCGTGCAGTCGGTAGCGCTCAAAATCGTCGTTGACCGCGAAATCGAGATCGAGAAGTTCAAGACCGAGGAATACTGGACGGTCGATGCCGAAGTGTCGGCCAATTCGCCGCCCTTTACCGCCCGCCTGTTCACGCTGAATGGCAAGCGCCTCGGCAAGTTCGACCTGCCGAATGAAGCCCTGGCCTTCGCGGCGCGCGACCTGATCAAGTCGTCGCCATTCACCGTCACCGAAGTCGACCAGAAGCCCGGCAAGAAGTCGCCGCCGCCACCTTTCACCACCTCGACCCTGCAACAGGAAGCCGCCCGCAAGCTCGGCTTCTCGGCGTCGCGCACCATGCAGACAGCGCAAAAACTGTATGAAGGCGTCGATATCGGCGGCG
>CAMLIY010000392.1 GCA_946480125.1 uncultured Asticcacaulis sp. | reverse complement strand
CTGATCCCGGCCTGGCAGCAGGTCATTCCGCTGATGCACGTCGGTGACGAGATCGTGCTCTATACGCCGCCAACCGCCGCCTATGGCGAACGCGATCTCGGTGAAATTCCACCCAACTCGACGCTGGTTTTCCGCGTGCAACTGCTGGGCATCAACCAGTAATGCGCATCGTCCCCCTTATCGCCCTTGGTGGTCTGATGACCCTGACCGCTTGTGGCCAATCCGCCGATACGTCTGCGCAGCTTGCGGCCATGCAGGCCTCGGCCGATGCCGTCGCCTCACAGAATCTGATAGACGGCGCGGCCTATCTGGCCGATATCGCCAAACCGCCAGGCATCATCAAACTGCCTTCCGGCGTGATGTACAAGATCGTCTCCCGTGCGCAGACACCCGGCGCCCAGCCAACGGTCGATGATACAGTCAAGATCAATTACGAAGGCAAATTGATCAATGGCAAGGTCTTCGATTCGTCCTATGCCCGCAATGAACCCGCAGAATTCCCGCTCGGCCGGCTGGTGCCGGCATGGCAGGAAGTCATCCCTCTGCTGCATGTCGGTGACGAAGTGACACTCTACACCCCGCCAAGCCAGGGCTATGGCGAACGCGACATGGGTGAAATCCCGCCTAATTCGACGCTGATCTTCCGGATTCAGTTGCTGGGCGTGCAAGGGAAGTAAGCCTCCCTATTTTCTTAAGGTAACTGGCGTCGCCTTAAATGAGGGGGTCTTACTGCGCGGATCGACCGCCGTGCCGGTCAGGCAATTGGCCTCCGGATAATAGGCCATGACCGAGCCGCGGGCGATATCGAAGGCGCGCAGGGTGACGCCTTCCATGACGCCATTGTCGGATTCGACGGTGGCGATATCACCGTCCTTGAAACCCTGCTCGGCCAGATCTTCCGCATTGAGCATGACACTCCAGCGATCGATGCCGCCGCGATAGCTGTCGGTGCGCTCATAGATGATGCTGTTGAACTGGCCTTCCGACCGCACCGTGGTCAGCCAAAGGCCGTCGCGGCGTTTCGGCAGCGGCCGGGTAACGAAACTGGCCTTGCCGTCGATGGTATGGAATTGCGGAGTGTGCAGCAGTCGGCCGCGCACATGAAATTCGCGTTTGGCCACATCGATATCGGCCAGATCCTCCATACCGGGCACGATGCGGGAAATGGCTTCGCGCACAGTTTTGTGTTGCTTGAAGGCGGTGAAATCGATCGGCGACTCCGGCATCAGACGCATAGCCAGATCGCACAATATATCGCTTTCCGGCCTGACAGTGCGCAGACGGGTAATGCCGCCATCGGATAGCCGGACGAAGTTGAACATAGATTCCTGCGTCGTCGGCTGCCATTCCTCGTCGCGCGCCGTCACCGGCAAAATCAGGACTTCGGACTGGTCGCAACCTTGGATATGGCCCTTGTTGAGCGTGGTGGTCAGGTAAAGCTTGAAGCCGATCCGGTCCATGGCTTCCTCGGCAAACCGGCTATCCGGATTGGCTTCGAACAGATTGCCCCCCATCAGCAGGGCCGCATCCATGCCGCCTGCATGGGCCGCCTTCATGCAGGCCATGGTGTCGAGCCCCTTATCCTGCGGCAGGTCTATGCCGAAGGCGGCCTCCATCTTTTCCAGAACCTGTTTCGCCAGTACCGGCTTGACGCCAATGGTGCCGATACCCTGGACGTTGGAATGTCCGCGCAGGGGCAGAAGCCCGGCGCCGGGACGGCCGATCTGGCCGCACAGCAGGGCAAGATTGGCGATATATTCGACATTGTCGCAGCCATTGAGATGGTGCGTGATCCCCATGCCCCAGGCGAAGACAGCGGATTTGGATTTGGCGTATAGCGCCGCCACGCGCTCGATGTCGGCGCGGCTGAGGCCCGATTGCGTCTCAATGTCTTCCCAGCCGGTCGCCTCGATATCAGCGCGAAAAATCGCGAAGCCATTGCTGTGCGCGCTGATGAAGGCCTCGTCCTGCGAGTTGGCCGCCAGCACCGCCTTGGCCAGCCCCTTCAGCACCGCCATGTCACCGCCAATGCGCGGCTGGAGGTAGTCCGAGGCGATCCAGTCACCGCCAGTCAGCATGGATTTGACACTCTTCGGCAGGGCGAAGCGCACCAGCCCGGCCTCCTTGGCGGGATTGATGATCACCACCTCGCCGCCGCGATCACGCACGGCTTTCAGTTTATGAATCAGGCGCGGATGGTTGGAAGACGGATTGGCGCCGACGACCATAACGAAATCGCAGCGGTCTAGGTCTTCCAGCTCAACGGTCGAGGTGCCGGTGCCGATCGTGCTGCCAAGGCCCACGCCGGTCGCCTGGTGGCAATAATAGGAGCAGTTATTGACATTATTGGTGCCGAAGGCGCGCGCCAATAATTGCAGGATAAAGCCGGCCTCATTGGAGGATCGGCCCGACGAATAGAAGAAACTGCGCTGCGGGGTGGCCGCTTTGAAACGCGCCGCCGCCAGATCGAGCGCCTCATCCCAGCCGATGGCCTGATAACGATCGCTGTCCTTCGGTTTCCAGATCGGCGTGGCGAGGCGGCCGAGATGCTCCAGTTCGTATCCGTCGAGTTCGCGCAGGTCAGCCAGCGCATGGGTCAGGACTTCGAGCGGAATGCCCGGCTGGATATCGGTCGATTGCGCCTGGATCGACTTGTTGCAGACCGACGGAAACTCGCCGGCTTCATTGGTCATGCCGCCTTTTTGTCCACCCATGCCGAGCCCGCAGGCCTTGCAGGTATTGTGGGCGGTTAAGGCCTTGGCGGTATTTTCCAGACCGATACGCTGCGCTGTTTGCAGGGCATACAGCACCTTCTTGACACCGCCACCGATCACCGGCCTGGACATATCGTTTCCTCATATGGGGTGTGGGG
>CAMLIY010000391.1 GCA_946480125.1 uncultured Asticcacaulis sp. | reverse complement strand
GAGCGTCATAGACCTGATCGTGAATCTTGGCCTCATTCAAACTTCCGCCGGATACGCTTTCCAGACTGACGACGACCATTTCACCAAACCTCTTTATGACCCCATTGCATGAAGCCTGTTTTTGTGATCACACTTCTGCAACCCTGACTTCAAACTAGCATAGTTCATTCCGGATTCGTAATGAAACTGCCATACCCGCTATCGATATCTGTGCAAACCGGACATGCCCATGACAACGCCCACGCTTGAAAACTTCTGGATGCCTTTCACGCCAAATCGCGCTTTCAAAGCCAAGCCCAAGCTTTTGGTCAGCGCGAAGGACATGCACTATACCGATGCCGATGGGCGCCAGATTCTTGACGCCACATCCGGCCTGTGGTGCGTCAATGCCGGCCACGGCCGTGCCAGGATCACCGAGGCGATCCAGAAGCAGGCGGCGATCATGGATTTCGCCCCGACCTTCAATATGGCGCACCCGCTGGCTTTTGAATTCGCCGAAAAGCTGGCCGGTATCCTGCCGGGCGAACTGAAGAAAATCTTCTACACCAATTCCGGCTCAGAATCGGCCGATACGGCGCTGAAGATCGCCCTCGCCTACCAGCGCACGCGCGGCCATGCCTCGAAAACCCGCCTGATCGGCCGCGAACGCGCCTATCATGGCGTCGGATTCGGCGGCATTTCGGTCGGCGGCATCGTACGCAACCGCATGTATTTCGGCTCGCTGCTGACCGGCGTCGATCACCTGCCGCACACCTATGATCCAAAGCTCAACGCCTTCTCGAAAGGCATTCCGGAGCACGGCGCCGATCTGGCCGATAACCTGGAGCGGCTGGTGGCCCTGCACGACGCCTCCACCATCGCTGCTGTCATCGTTGAGCCGGTGGCCGGCTCCACCGGCGTGCTGGTGCCACCAAAGGGCTATCTCCAACGCCTGCGCGCCCTGTGCGATAAGCATGATATCCTGCTGATATTTGACGAAGTGATCACCGGTTTCGGCCGGCTGGGCGCAGCCTTCGGCGCTGACTATTTCGGCGTAACGCCCGATATCCTGTGCATGGCCAAGGGCATCACCAATGCCGCCGTGCCCATGGGGGCGGTGGCGGTTTCCAACTGCATCTATGACACCTTCATGCAGACAGCAGACGCGCCGATAGAGCTGTTTCATGGCTACACCTATTCCGGCCATCCGCTGGCCTGCGCCGCCGGCATCGCCACGCTGGAGGTCTATGCTGAGGATGACCTGTTTGCCCGCGCCAACGATATGGCGCCCTACTGGCAGGCGGCCGTGCATTCCTTGCGCGATGCGCCGCACGTCATCGATATCCGCAATCTCGGCCTGATCGGCGGTATCGAGCTTGAGTCGCGTGCCGGTGCACCCACCGCCCGCGCGCTGGAAGTTTTCGACCGCTGTTTTGACAAGGGCTTGCTGATCCGCGTTACCGGCGACATCATCGCCCTGTCGCCGCCCCTGATTCTGGAAAAAGCGCATATCGACCAGATGGTCGAGACCATCCGCGCGGCGTTAATTGAAACCGCTTAAGCGGCGCCGGTCAGGCCTTTGGCGTCGAGCACCAGGATGAAGACAAAGAAGGCGACAGTGGCGACGACATTGAAAACGCCGGGAGAAATGAACCGCTTAACCACAACAAAGCGCAGCAGGAAGAGACAGGCGACAAAGGCGATGGACACCTGGCCCGTAATACCGCCCTTGCCAAGCTGCATCAGTCCGCCCCACAGGAAGGCCAGTGACAGCAGCCAGTAAAGTCCGGCGCATATCACCTTGGCGGAATGCCATATCGCCTGGAGAAAAAGCATCGTCCCCTCTTGTTTTTGAACAGAAATTGTCTGTAGCACGCGTCTTATGACACAACAAAGGGTGCTTTATTCATATTGTGCCTTTATATGGTTGTGCCATTAATTCGGATCATTACCCATAACGTCCCGGAAGCCTTATGTTCAATTTCTCCCATCAGATCGAAAACCTGAAATCCGCAGTGATCGGGCTTGTGCTGCTGCTGGCCACGGCCATTATCGGCCTCATCTGGGTCAGTATTGGTCTCTATAGTCTGGCTATAAAACTGCTGGGCGATCTGTGGGGCCCTTTGGCGCTTGGCGGCATTTTCCTGCTGCCAATCATCATTTACCTGATTATCAAGGCCTTGCCACATAACAAGGAAAAGCGCCGGCAATCCCTGATTGACGAGGCCTTTTCAAATTCCACCGTCGGCAGTATTTCCAACCTGATCGACAGCCTGTCCAACACCTCGCCGATCCTGGCTACGGTAGCGGCTATTTTCGCCGGCTTCATGGCCACGCGCTTCCCGCAATATCTGCCGATGTTCTCGCAGATCGTCAGTTCGCTGGGTGAGGAATTCAAGCTGCACAAGGTGCGCCGCGCCGAATCAAAGGTACGAAAGGCCCGCCAGGAATATGAACGCACCGCCAATCCGGCGCCGCCCGATGTCGAACCCGTGGTCAGGCGCCGCCGCAAGAAAAATGATGACCCATACGCAGATATGTAAAAAAAGCCCGGCAATTCCGCCGGGCTTTTTTTACATTAAAGGTCTTCCTTGAGGATGGCCATTTCAAACAGATAGGAGCCCGCCTCATCCTCATCGACATAGACCACACCGATAAAGTCTTCACCGATATAGACTTCGGCCGAATCCTTCTGCTTACGCGGTTTGATTTCAAGCCCCTTCGTCTGGAACGTTTTGAAAAGATAATCCTGAACCTTGGCGATTTCGGCGGGGGTCATGACAAAGCCTCTTATGAAAGGTGTACGGAGGTCTATCCAAGGGTGCAGCACCCCCGGTTGCATGGCCGAAACTAAAGCACATTTTGCCGGTGGCGGGGATAAACTTTGTGTGTGATCAACGCCATAA
>CAMLIY010000390.1 GCA_946480125.1 uncultured Asticcacaulis sp. | reverse complement strand
TCGGGCGGCGCGATATGGTTATGGCGTTCCAGCTCCATATTGATGAAGCCGCGGTCAAAGGCGGCATTATGAGCGATGATCTTGCGATCGCCGATAAATTCCAGCATTTCTTCGCAGATGTGCATCATCTTGGGCTTACCGCGCACCATCTCATTGGTGATGCCGTGGATGCGAATAGCATCGGCCTCAATTTCGCGTTCCGGATCGATATAGCGATGGAAGGTCCGGCCCGTCGGCAGCAGATCCTCGATCTCAATACAGCCGACTTCGATCAGGCGGTGACCTTTTCTATGGTCAATGCCGGTGGTTTCGGTGTCGAGTACGATTTCTAGGGCCATATCTTGTAAGTGCGGAGATGCGGCAAGTTTGTAAAGAGTCTCAGGATAATTTTTCGGTCAACGCCCGAACGGCGTCGCGGCAGCTGTCGAGACTTTTCGAGGTGTCGATAATGAAATCCGCCCGCGCCCGTTTTTCGGCATCGGGTATCTGGCGCGCCAGAATCGCTTCGAACTTGGCCTCAGTCATGCCGGCGCGTGCCAGTACCCTTGCGGCCTGAATATCCGCAGGCGCACTGACGACCAGTACCTTGTCAAGATAGGTTTCGGCACCGACCTCATATAATAAAGGAATATCGACCACCACCAGCGGCGCATTTTTATGAGCGTCAAAAAAAGCCAGCCGGTCATCCTTAAGCGCCGGATGGACGATGGCGTTCAATTTTTCAAACCTTGCCGCCTCGCCTTTCAGCACAGCCGAAAGTTTCCCCCGGTCAACCCCGCCGTCTGTCAACACATCACCGAAGGCCTCAACCAGCTTGTTCTGCACGGCCTTGGATTCCGCATAGAGCTTATGCACCGCCAGATCAGCATCCCACACCGGCACGCCCTCGTCGGCGAACATTGCCGCGATGGTCGATTTGCCCATGCCGATGGAGCCGGTCAGGCCGAGCCTAATCATTCGGTTTCCCCAAGGAAATCAAGCGCCATCTTGCGAACATCGAAATCGGCGCGCGGCGCGACGCCATAAAACGCTTTGAAACTCGGCCGTGCCTGTTCGATCAGCATATTCAGGCCGTCGACGGTTTTCAAGCCCCTGGCTTCGGCGGCCTGCAACCAGGCGGTTTTGAGTGGGCGATAGGTCATGTCCATCACCGCTGCGTTTTCCGTCAGGTTTTCAAACAGCGGATGCGGCCCGCCGGAGGCGGCATTGATAATGGCGATGACACCTTCAAAAGCCCGATCAACCTGGGTCAGGTCAAAAGCCGTGACGCCAGTCTGGAAGGCGAAAACCAGTTCTTCAGCGCGGGCGAGGGTGCGGTTTATGATGCGGACTTCCGGGCAACCCTTGTCCAGCAAGGCGGCGACGACAGCACGTGAGGCCCCGCCAGCGCCCATGATCGCCACCGGCGCCGATGACAAGTCACAATCCGGCGCCTGCAATTCAAACGCGCGGATCAGCCCGTGACCATCGGTCGAATTCGCATGGACATAACCATCCTCATCAAAGGTCAGTAGATTGGCCGAGCCGGATTTTTTGGCGGTGTCCGATACCGTATCGGCGAGGGCCAAGGCCTGTGCCTTGAAAGGGGCGGTGACGTTCAGGCCCTTGATGCCATTGGACCGGCACGACAGGATCAGGCGGTCGAAGCCGTGTTCATCCTTCGGGCCAAATGGCGCATAGACGCCATTCAGACCGAGATCGCGCAGCCAGGCCGTATGCAGGAAAGGGCTTAAGCTGTGATGGATCGGCTGGCCGACCACGCCGGCGACCATAGCCGCACCTGTAGGGAGATCGGTCTTCATGCCATCACCACCTTGAGATTGCGAAGCTGCGCCAGTAGCGGGAGGAGAGGGAGACCCAATACTGTGAAATAATCACCGCGGATGGCTTCGAAGAGATGGACGCCTTCGCTTTCCAGCATATAGCAGCCGACACTGGAAAGGATCTTGTCGCCGGTCTGCGCCAGATAGTTGTCGATAAAGGCATCGGAAAGATTGCGGACGGTCATCTCAGCCGTTTCAACCTGAGACCAGACGATCATACCATTTTCCGCCAGGGCCATGCCAGCGTGGAGATAATGCACTTTGCCGCTCATGCGTTTGAGCAGGGCGCGCGCCTCGTCCATAGTGTGCGACTTGCTGATCAGGTCTTTTTCGAGTTGCAGCACCTGATCGCCGCCCAGAACCAGACCGGGGTTTGCCAACGACACATGCAGGGCCTTGGCTTCGGCCAGTTTCAATGCCACCGATTTCGGGCTGTGACCACGCGCCAGGCATTCATCCTTGATGGCGTCTTCGTCGAGATGGGCCGGAATTTTGGTGTGCGCCAAGCCAGCGCCGGTTAACAGCGCGGAACGGGAGGCGGAAGCGGAAGCGAGGATAAGCTGGGTCATTTGGCTCAGGTGGTAAGTTGCAGGGGCGGGGGCCTCTGCACCCCATAACACGACGGTGTTTAGTCGCTAATACTAAAAAAGCCGGGACGCTTTGGTCCCGACTTTTTTAGTATTTGTCATTATCCACTATCGCGTTTCGGGGTGCGGGGTCTGCGACCCCGCGTCTTAAATCCCGCCTAACCTGCCGGTCCGCTTCTCATTCAGCAGACTGATAATCGTCGCCGACGTTTCCTCAATCGACCGCCGCGTCACATCGATCACCGGCCAGCCCTTTTTCTCGAACAGCCGGCGGGCGCGAATAATTTCCTGCCGCACCGCTTCCGTATCCGTATAGGAAGACGGCCGGTCATCGTTCAAGGTCAGCAAACGGTTTTTGCGGATGGAGATCAACCGTTCCGGCGAGGCGATCAGACCCACCACCAGCGGAATATTCATATCGTCAAGCTCATCCGGCGGATCACGGCCCGGCACCAGCGGAATATTCGCCGCCTTGATGC
>CAMLIY010000389.1 GCA_946480125.1 uncultured Asticcacaulis sp. | reverse complement strand
GACCGAAGTTGATTACCGCAAGCGCCTGAACCTGACCGGCTCGACCGGCCTGCTGGTTTCCGTGGATCGTGATCTGATGGTGGTCATCGGGGATCGCGCGCTTGAAATCATGGTCAAGGAAAACATGGTCAATGATCCGCCTGAAAGCTTGTCAGGCGTTCATGTCGATTGGGACTTCGCCGGACCGATCGCCATTGCCCAGCAGATGAACCAGGTCGATGCCATCGACCGGCTGATGGTTATGGCCCAGCAGGCGGTGGCGGTCGATCCTGACAGCGTTGCGATCCTGGCCCTTGAAGAGGGGTTACGTCTGGCTGCCGAGGCCCTGGGTGCGCCGCCGACGGTCACAAGGTCGCGGGTTGATTACGACAACATTATCCAGCTTCGCCAGAAACAAAGGCAGGATGAGGCCGACGCGCGCAATGCGCAGATGGCCGCCCAGGCGGTGCGCGACGGCGGTCAGGGCGTGGCAACTCTCGCCAATGCGGGCGCTGGCGTGGCCGCTGGCGGGCAATCTATGGCGATGGCGGCATGAGTGAGGGCGATGCGCAAGACCCCGCTGATGCGGCTCCCTACACGGTTCTGGGCTATGACATCCTCAAGGCTGTCGCCATCGCCCGCGATCAAGAGAATATGCCTGCCGTCTATCGGCGCGTTTTCGGATCGACGGAAGGGCGGGCCGTCCTTCTCGACCTGATGGATATGTCCGGCGTCATGACGGCGCGTTCGCCCGACATGAGCGCTTTGCAAAGGGCGCACCATGACGGCGTGGCGGCCTTTATGATCCGGGTTTTTGACCTGACTGGGGTCGATACTTACGAACGCGGGGCGGTCCAGCAGGTCGCCGTCTCGCTTAATCAACACATGGAGCGTGCACATGACAGACGAAACACAAGCGGGAGCGCAGGGAGTAACGACGGAACCGGCGGCCCAGGAGGCGACCTCCACGACCCAGCCGACGAATTCTAACTGGCTGGATGGCCTGCCGGAAGCCTACAGGGCTAATCCGAGCATTACCCGCTATGATGGGCTGGAAAGCCTGCTCAAGGGCGTTGACGGCTACGCCAAGCACTTCGGCGTGCCGGCCGATCAAATCCTGCGCCTGCCGCCTAAGGACGCGACGCCGGAAGCTATGTCGGAATTTTATGGTCGGTTAGGCCGGCCGGAGACACCGGAGGCTTATGCCTTCAATGGGATCGACCTCAAGAACGAGGGAGACAAGGCGTTCGCGGAGGGCTTCCGCGCCGATGCGCACCGTCTGGGTTTCACGCAAACGCAAATGGACGGCATTATGTCGTATCTGGGTTCGTCCATTACGACCGTCGATCAGCAGATTGAAGCGCAGTTGAAAGCCCACAGAGAGGCGACGGCCGTCGAACTCAAGACGGCGTGGGGCGAAAAATACGATATCTACCAGAATGAAATCCCGGCCGTGTTCGAGCGGCTGGCGGCGAAAGCCGGCATGGATAAGGATGCGGCGCTCAAGGCTTTCAATGAGGGGGGCTTTGCTGACAATGCTGCCGTCATGAAGGTTCTGGCAGTCATGGCGGATATGACGGCGGAAGGCGGCCCGCTGCCGGGGCAGGGCAGGGCCGAGATCGCCGGGGAAATGTCGTATGAGCAGGCCCTTATCGCCAAGAAGGCATTTTCCGAGGATGCGGCGAAACAGGCGGCCTTGCACAATGCTGCCGATCCGAAGCATGTCGAAGCCATCGCGGAGCGTAATCGCCTCAATGCAATTATTGCTAAAGGGGCTTGACAATTTGACGCTTTGCGTCATTTCTTAGCTATCGATGTGATCCGGGACCCCGCTATCTGCGGCACCCAAGGATCACATCACCCCGCGCACCTGACCGGCTTCCGGTGGTCCCGCATCCAATCCCTAAACAATTCAACTCAACACAGGATGCGCAATCATGTCTGGTGATTTGCCTATGTATGTGCAGGGGTTCCGCGACAATCTCGGAAGCGTTCCCCAGCAAAAAATGAGCCGTTTCAAAAAGGCGGTGACCTTCGAGGAAAACTATTCGACGCCGGGCACCGGCTTCAACTGCGACGATATTCAAACCATCGAAGAGGGCGCCCCCAAGGGGAAGATGGCCCCGCTCGATCCGCGTGAGATCGAGGGCGGCCGTCGCGGGGGCTTCTTCGTTCCACGTGAAGGGTATTTTCATGTGGACACCTTTGACAAGGTACGCGAAGCGGTTGATCCGTCGAATGAAAAAATGGCCGCACTGCTCAACGGCCGCGAACGTTCCTGGGATGATTTCATCTACCAGGGCTTTTTCGCTGATACCTACGCCGCCGATGACAGCGGCAATCTGACCACTGTAGTGCCGTTCCTCGATACGGCCTATACGGCAGGCGGGCAGGTTATTCCGGCCGATGACCGCAACAATCTGCATGATGGTGAAGCCAAGATCGTGGCGGCGGCCGGCAACCTTGGTATGACCATCGGCAAGCTGATCACGCTCGGTATGCTTATGGATGCCTCGGAACTGGAGGGTAAGCGCTACATTTCCTATGACCGCTTCTCCATGGGGCAGTTACTGGCTTCAGCGCAGGTCACATCTTCGGACTATTACAAGCAGGTTGTGGCTCTGCAAAACGGCGAGATTACCTCTTTTATGGGTCTGGAATTCGTCAAATATCAGCGTCACACGGTCACCAGCAGCATCGTCGATTACGCTGGCTGGATCGATACGGCCATGGTGGTTAAGGGGCGCCCCTTGACCGCTGTGAGCATCGATCAGCGCAAGGACCTGTCGGGCCATCCCTGGCAGTTCTACTACAAGCATGAGCGCGCCCGTGCGCGCCGGTATGATGCCGGCGTGTTCAAGGTTCGCGCTCACCAACAGCGCCAACTGGCCGCGTAATCAACCCTTAGACGGACCCGCTGCGGCGGGTCT
>CAMLIY010000388.1 GCA_946480125.1 uncultured Asticcacaulis sp. | reverse complement strand
GTCATCCAGCCGGCCGTGCCACCGCCGGCGACGACAATTTTTCGGATAGGTTCAGGCATTCAGGCTCCTGTGATTTCCCGCCCCCTTCCCCATCCAACGACAAAGGACGGCGAAAAGCGACTCCAAAAAAAGAGCCTGGCCCCTGGGGAAGGGAGCCAGGCTTCTGGGAAGGTGGGCGTCAATCAGGGAGATAGGGCAGATTGACGCCTGGAGGTCCCAAATGTGCGGGCAGTAGGGAAAAGCCGCCCGCACGGTAAGCAGAGAACTAGAAGTTCGCCTTGACGGTCAGGGTGTAGGTGCTGCCGTCGTAGTCGATCCAGCGAACCAGCTTGTAGTCGTTTTCGTATTCAAAACGCTTTGAGTTCGTCATGTTGTACGCATCCAGTGATACCGTAACCCGGTCATTGACATTGTATGACGCGGAGAGATCGAGCTGGCCACGGGCCTTGACCGAACGGGCGCTGCCGCTGTAGGTGCCGTTCGCATTAAGCGGATAATCCGAACGCCAGTTGTAGGTGGCGCGAACGCCCCACTTTGTGGTCTCGTAATAACCGATGACATTATAGGTGTGTTTCGAGATACCTGGGAACGGCGCCAGCGACGGGCTCTTTGCCTGTGTGAAGGCGTAGTTGAAGTTGCCGCCGAAGTTCTTCCAGAAGCCCGGCAGGAAGTCCAGGTTCTGCTGGATGTTGAACTCAAGGCCATGCACATAGGTCGGCTTGTCCAGGTTATAGCTGCCCGAAGCGTAGATGTAGACGGTCTTCGTGCTGCTGCTCAGGCTGGTGGCGATACAGTTTGTGCCGTTCCAGTTAAGCGGTCCATAACCCCAGTTAGACCCATCGGCCGGGCACAGAATGGCCGGATCACTGGTGCCGGCAATGCGTCCCGTGATCTTCTTGTCGAAATAGGCCAGGGAGATCAGGCTGTTCGGACGATTGTACCATTCCAGGGACAGGTCGTAAGAGTCGGCCAGATAGGGATGAAGCTGGTTATTCCCGATCGTGACGGACGCCGTGTCAATTTCCATGGACGGAGTCGATGAACTGCCATCACGCAAAACTTGCCCGAAGATGGAGACCGGCGAATACTGACGCGCCTGCGGACGGACATAGGTCTTGTAGTAGGCGCCGCGAAGAACCAGATTTTCCTGGATATCGGCGGCGAAAATGGCCGACGGCAACCAGTAATGATACTTGTTCTTGATTTCATGCAGGCTGAAATTGGACAATGAACCTACGCCGTCAGCAAACGCAGAGGTCTGGTCGAGCGTTTGTATCGTATTGGCCGTGTCTTCATAGCGCACACCGAAGTTACCGCGGACACGATGCCCGATGATCTGGGTATCGTACTTGGCCTGGATATAGGCTTCGGTGAGGTCGTTGCTGTTGGTGTAGTTGTAATTGGCAAAGGCGCCATCGGCATAGAGGATATTCAGACCGACGCTGGACAGGCCGCCGCCATTATAAGCGGTCACCGGCGTCACGGCGGACAGGAACTTCTCAGGGTCAATAACCTGCCAGTTCTTCGAGATCGCCGCGTTGCCGTCCATGAAGTCATTGATCGATGGGGCCGTGACGAGCATGTCGGCGGTCAGGTTTTGCAACTGGATTCCGTAAGCCATGTTACGGAAGCCCTTGGACTTGAAGCGGTTTTGCTCAAGGCGCACGCCGCCCTGGATGCTGGTGATAGGGCCGAACTCCACAAAGCGTTCAAGATCGAACTGAGCCGAATTGACCTGGTTGTAGGCATAGCTCTCAGAACCTGACACGTTGAGGTTATAGGCGCCATCCGCCGTGTACCAGTTCTCAGGATCGCTCGCTGACCAGACCGTCCAGTCGTGCATCAAGGAGTTCTGAGGCGTCGGTGTGACGGCATAGCTGAAGTCGCTCAGGCTGCCCAGGCCGGTGTTGAAATTGGCGGTAATGCCATTCGTTCCGCCCGAATAGTTCGGATTGGTCTGCAGATCGAGTTCAGTTTCAAGCGACGAACTCAGGCCGTTTGAGATCGACAGAACGGCTGCGGCGCGCCACTTTTCATTGCGCCAGTCGGCATTGGCGACGAGGCCCTTGGATTGCTGGTGCTGCGAATACAGGCGCGTCGATGACTTGGCCGGGAAATTGGTCATCGTGATGTCAGGATAGAGGTAGCGTCCGTCTGAAGTCGCCACCGGGTCGCCATTCGTGGCCACGGTGCCCGCGCCATCCCACATCGAGTTGATCAGGAAATACTGCGTCGTCTTCGGCAGGTTACGATCGGTATAGAAGCCGACGATACCGAGCTTGGTCTCATCATTGGGCTTCCACTCCAGGCCGGCGGAACCGGTCCACAGGTCGCCCTCGTTGACGCGGGTGTACTGACGCAGGGCGCTGTCATACCAGGCGCCGGCCGTGCCCTTGGAACCCGTCGTGCTGTCCACATAGGCCGCCGCTTGAGCATCGGTCATGTTCAGAGCGCTGCCCAGGGAGCGGCAGAAGGCCGTCCCAGAGCTGGTGCAGGCCGTCGGGGAATAGAAGGCGCCGTATTTTGATGCAAAATCGCTGGCGGAAAGGCCAGTCCCCTGAGCGGTGAGGACGCTGTAGGTGTTGAAGCGCAGGGTATCGCGGCGGAAGTTTTCGTGCTTGTAGGCAAGCGTTCCGAAAACGGCGAGCGTCGGGCTGATGTGCTTGTTGTAGCCGAGGGTAAAGGCCGGCGACGACAGCTTACCAAGCGTATTATATTCGTAAGCTGCCTTGGCGAAGCCGCCATCCTTTCGCGACAGGGCGGGCGCAATCTGCATGTCGACATTGCCCGAAAGGCCGCCCGACTGGGCATTGGCCATGGGCGACTTCTCGATCATGAAGGCGCTGAAGATATCCGAATTGAAGGCGCCCAGCGGACCGGAGGAATCGTTGCTCAGGGAGGGCGGATCAGC
>CAMLIY010000387.1 GCA_946480125.1 uncultured Asticcacaulis sp. | reverse complement strand
CCGCCGCACCCGTATATCTCCTGCCCCACTTGCCCGGCGGGCTGGCCGTCACCGTAAAGATCCTCCAGCGGAAACGACAGCTTCCGATCGATATGTCCGTTGCGTATATTGTCCTTGGCGATGACCTCGTCAGGCAAAGCATCCGGATAGAAATACCAGGTGAAGTCGAGCGCATATCTTCGAAACTCACTAAGCAAGAGTTTGACTGCGGGCAAAATCTCTTCGCCGCCCACCCTTAGGTATTCGTCGAAAGCGGCAAACGCTTCGAAGCATTCATAGGCGGCCATGTATGGCGCGTCGTGAAGGCAGGTGACCCCGAAGAAGTTGGTGTACTTGCTGGCGAAGCCAATTTCTGAATCCCAGAGTTCGCAATTGTGCAGAAAGCTGGCGATAAATGCCAGGCTCTGGTCCATGTAGTCCGACGACTTATCCAGCACCCATAGCTTCAGACAGGCAACCGCGCCCCAGGCCGTCAAGTTGGTCTGATAGGCAAGCTCAAAGCGCTCGTTCTTCAGGGTGTGCAGCGCCGCCTTGGCCTCTTCGAGATACTGGTCATCACCTGTAAGGTCCCAAGCCTGCAGCATGACATAAGCGTAGATGCCGCCAACGTCGGTCTGACCCAGCCCATCGGGCTTTCGCGCGTCGGTGATCACCGAAAAATCGGTGATGTCGTACTGGATCGGCCATTTGTATTTGAAATGCCTTGCCGCCTTGACCGCAAAGTCGAGGGAATCTCTGAAAATAGTCTCGGCCTTTTTGTCACCACCCTTAGCCAGGCGGGCGAGATTCATTAGCGGATGGTAGAGGTACCAGGAATCGACGGCACTGGCATTCTTGTCGTCGCCGACATTCGGCAGGTATCGGCGAATCGTTTGAAGCTTGTCGTCGTAGAATCGGCCAATCCCCTCTTGCAGATTGTCACCGAGCGAGCTTTGCGGCCCCCAGTTCAATTCATATTCCCGCAAAGTCGAGAGCACCGTCATCTGCACCATGCTGTCCGGATACTCGGCGGCTACATAGGGATGGAGATAGGTATGGCCGTAATGCTTGATGGTAGCGTCCGGTGAGGTCTCGAGGTCTTTGACCGTCTGCTTTGCCCGTTTCCGCCAATCGTGAAATTTGGGCTCAGGCCGGCTCAGGTACGGATATACGGTCGCCAGCATCTCAATGAACTTGCGCGCACTGTCGATCTCTGAGTCGGCGCAACCGGTGCTGAAGGTCAGTAGGGCGTCGGACACGACGACTTCATGACCCTTTTTCAGAGGATGAACCGGCGGATTGTTGGCCATGGGGCCCGTCGGCGGCTGATAGCCTAATTCAGGCCATTCACCGCCTACGACGCCATCGGGTTTGGTTTTGGTCTGCAGGTAATACGGATTGAGCGCGGTAAGATTCTGCGCGTATAGAACGTTACCGAATAGAGGCTCCTCCAGACAGAAATAACAGACGCCGCCGTTAACGCCGCGTTGCGCCGCTTCGACGCGGCCGCGCGCCGGTAAGGGGTTATCCTCCTTATCGAGCACGAACACATCACGCGGCCAAAAATTGAGCAGGAGATCGACGGCCGGCACCAGGGTCACCTTTATCTGCAGCACGCGGTCGTCGTGAAAGCTCAGCTCAATCGTCCATTTGCCGACACTGGCTTCGTTTTCCCAGAGCGCGCTGATATTTGTTTTTTCGATAAGCTTTAGATCATACGGCCCCGGCCATGGATTGGTGCGCAGCGCAATCGCACCCTCGCCGGGTCTGCGCACAACAATCCATAATGTGTCCCGGCCGGGGGAGGCCTCGACGGTCAAATCACCAAGTTGAAAGGTCTCCAGGACGGGAAGCGTCTCGGAAAAATCCTTTTTAACGGCCATTGTCTCCGAGGTGAAACCGGGGTGATCTGGCCTGGCATTCAAATCGCTCGCCATAGGTATGTCCTTTGCAAG
This sequence comes from uncultured Asticcacaulis sp., assembly GCA_946480125.1. The sequence goes on along the minus strand of CAMLIY010000387.1, from coordinate 981 downwards.
TCAGGCAGCTAAGGGCCTTGGGGTGGTCGCAGTGTATTGATTAAACTGACCGTTAAGACGTGGGTTTGTAAGGACGGCCAGCTGGTCTCGTTCCACAACTGACGAATCGCCAATAAGTTCGGAATAAGTGTCTTCGTACGGCCTGTAAAATCCTGGTAAACAGACCAGGGCGCGTCTCTGGCATCACACGCGCGTCACTTTTCTCGACACGTCCTTGCGGCTATGGGCAACAAAGGGCATGGCAACACCAGTCGGATCGATCGTAATGTCGAAGGCGTTGAAAGGCGGGTCGTCGGCGCCGTTCAAGGACGGCGTGAAGTTATAGCCCTTCGAGCGGCATATAGCTTCGTAACGGCGGAACTCGCGGAGGAATTCGGACACGGAATCGTACTGTTCAACGACGAAAGTATAGACACCGGGTACGCCGGCAGAGATCGCCCTGTCCGCGTCGTCTTTCGTCATGTCTTTTGCCCGCCTTGAGCTTTGTTGCCGGAAGCCGGTAGGGCTTAGGCTGCAACGACAAGGTCATGGAGGGCATAAGGAAGCGATGCCGTTAGAACAGAAGGCATCAGCCCCTTACAAGCCGGACTGTCAAAAGCCTGCTGGCTCGGCGCGCCCAATAGCCTTGTTCAGAGGACGTCTCCGCCCGGATCAACAGGTGTAGTGCCATTGGCAACCGCCGGCCCGTCTTGCGTTCCCGCCGTTTCGCCTAATGTATCGACATCGAGGTTATCTTCCTCGAGTTCAGCCGGAAGCGTGCCGTCCGTTCCGTCCTCATCAGAGTCGATGTCGCCAGGATCCGTCCCGACGATGCCGACCGTTCCGGTGTCGCCATCCAATGGCAAGGCGCCATCCGACGGAACGGCAAATGCGGTTGATGGTCCGTTACCTGTGGTATCGCCGAACGTCTCTGTTTCCGATGACATGATAAGCTCCATTTGAGATGAGGTTTCAAGGTACGCGGCCGGATATAAGTTCGCG
>CAMLIY010000386.1 GCA_946480125.1 uncultured Asticcacaulis sp. | reverse complement strand
GATCATACCCGAACCAATCAGAGCAATCTTTGCGCGTGCCATGGGAACTCCCTTTGAAAATGCCGCAGTAATGATATTGCGCTACCGCTTCGCTGCGTGAGCGCGGAAATCTGACCGCGATCTAATCCTTAACGACGCGGCGCGCAAGGGTTTGCTGCACAGCACCTAAAAAAGTGAGGCGTATGTATCGGAGCAGGCAGGCTCTAATTCCCCATCCGGACCTGGGACATAGTGACCGGCACCTTGACACCCTTGGGGTCGAGCATATAGCCGCGCCACAGGTCATCGCTGCCCTTGGTCAGGTTCAGGAGGGTAGGTGAGCGCGCACCGCCGGCATAATAGGTGACTTCCATATCGTTTCCTGTGACATTGATATCGGACACAAAGCCCGAATTATTCATGCCGAATCCGGCCAGCATGGAGCGCCAGGCGCCTTCGATTTTACCACTGACGGCGTTTTCGCTACGCAGCTCCAGCCCGACCAGCTTGCGGCCATCCGTGCCGGCAACCACCCACGACCCCTCCATATTACCAATCTGGTTTTCCTTGGAGCGCAGGGCTGAAAGCAGGCCGGAATCATAGCTCATCTCACGCGCATCCTTGGGGCCTTCATAATTGCGGCGATACGCATCAACGCTGACCGCTGCATCTGAGGTCTGGGGCGTGGCATCCATGGCGGCGGCGGCCTCCGGCGAATCCGGTTTCATGGTTGCCTGAGGGGGCAGGCCGTCTTGAGCCGCATTGGAAGCCGTAAGAATGGCTGAAAAAATCAGGGCAGAAAACACTAGAAGTACACTCTCTTACTACGGGCGATGATGTCGGAGGGGTGAAAGCGGCATGTCGTTCAGCATGAGCTAATCAGACCCATCTTAAGAATTCTTTCACCTCATGGGTGAACCACAGAAATTTGTCGAAGCTAGGGCGGAGCAGGGCTCACATCCGCGTGAAAACAATTAGAGGGAAATTGTGCATATGCGAAGCGTTCTCACATGTCTGCGGTAAAAAAGCGCTTTCCCTATACAAAAGCTTGATTGACACACGGCTTTCAGGGTCTAAAAGACCGGCAAGTGTAACGTTTCCGGCTGCGTTTTCGCACGCCGTACAAGACATGGGTTTAAGGCTACATCATATGTCCCAGACTCCCCACCGTCCTCTTTCTCCTCACCTGCAAATCTGGCGCTGGCATATCACCATGTTCAGCTCGATCATGCATCGCGTCACCGGATCGGCCTCGGTCGCCGGCGCCATCCTGGTGGCTATCTGGCTGGTTGCGCTGGCCATGGGGCCTGAGCATTACGATTGCTTCCTGACGGTTGCCAAATCGCCGCTCGGCCTGCTGGTCTGGTTCGGCCTGTCGCTGGCCGGCTTCGTCCACCTGACCGGCGGCCTGCGCCACCTGATCTGGGATACCGGCACCGGCTTTGAGCCGAAGATCGCCGACCAGATCGCTTTGTGGACCATGATCCTCGGCGTCGTCCTCACCCTCGCCTTTTGGGCGATCCTGTTCTCCACCGGCAAGGTGCATCTCTGATGACTACTGATCGCAATGTCGGCGCCAAGAGCGTCAAGTCCTGGAAAAAGTCCGAACACCACGGCGCCGGCGAATGGCTGGCCGAACGCGGCACATCGCTGGTCCTGATCCCGCTGACCCTGTGGGCGGCCTATGCGGCCTTCACCGTCGCCGGCGGCGGCTTTGATGCGGCTGTGGCTTTCGCCCGCGTCCCACTCAATGCTGTATTGATTGCCATTACCATGCTGATTTCGGTGTGGCATATGTATATGGGCGTCAAGGCCATCATCGATGACTATCTGGCCGGCCCGATGCGCGGCTTTTCGATCTTCCTTACCTTTCTCCTGAGTGCGGTACTTGTGATTGCCACCGGCTACGCGCTCTTTGTTCTGCACCAGGGGGCTTAACTCATGGCCAAACCGTACAATATCATCCATCACGACTATGACGTGGTCGTGGTCGGCGCCGGTGGGTCCGGGCTTCGTGCCGCCCTTGGGGCAGGGCAAGCCGGTCTGAAAACTGCCTGTATCACCAAGGTCTTCCCGACCCGCTCTCACACCGTGGCCGCCCAGGGCGGCGTCGCCGCCTCGCTCGGCAATATGGGCGAGGACAAGTGGGAATGGCACATGTACGACACCGTCAAGGGGTCGGACTGGCTGGGCGATCAGGACGCCATCGAATATCTCGTGCGCAATGCCCCCAAGGCCGTTTACGAACTGGAACACTGGGGCGTGCCCTTCTCACGGACCGAGGATGGCAAGATCTACCAGCGTCCGTTCGGCGGCATGACCAAGAACTTCGGCGAAGGCCCTGTGCAGCGCACCTGCGCCGCCGCCGATCGCACCGGCCACGCCATGCTGCACACGCTGTATGGCCAGTCGCTACGAAATGACGTCGAGTTCTTCATCGAGCACTTCGCCCTTGACCTGATCATGGACGATGGCGTCTGCCGCGGTGTCACCACCTGGCAGCTCGACAACGGCGACATCCACGTCTTCCGCGCCCATCTCGTTATTCTGGCGACCGGCGGTTATGGCCGTGCCTATTTCTCGGCCACCTCGGCCCATACCTGCACCGGTGATGGCAACGCCATGGTGCTGCGCGCCGGTCTGCCTTTGCAGGACATGGAGTTCGTGCAGTTCCACCCCACCGGCATCTACGGTTCGGGCTGCCTGATCACCGAAGGCGCGCGCGGCGAGGGTGGTTATCTCACCAACTCGGCCGGTGAGCGCTTTATGGAGCGCTACGCCCCCTCCGCCAAGGATCTGGCCTCGCGTGATGTCGTGTCGCGGTCAATGACCATGGAAATCCGCGAAGGCCGCGGCGTTGGTCCGAAGAAGGATCACATCTTCCTCCACCTCGATCACCTGCCGCCGGAAATCCTGCACAAGCGCCTGCCGGGCATCTCGGAA
>CAMLIY010000385.1 GCA_946480125.1 uncultured Asticcacaulis sp. | reverse complement strand
CCTTGATGAGAAGCACAGCTTCGAACTGCCCAAGCGCATGCTGGAAGCTGAATTTAATGGCATCTGGCAACAGGTTGAGCAGGACAAGGCCAATGGCCAGCTTGCCGAGGAAGATGCCGGCAAGTCCGAGCAGGAACTGAAGGACGAGTACATGAAGATCGCCGAGCGCCGCGTGCGCCTGGGTCTGGTGCTCGCCGAAATCGGCACCCGCCAGAATGTCCAGGTCACCGACCAGGAAGTGCAACAGGCGATCATGCAGGAAGCCCGCAACTATCCGGGCCAGGAGCGTCAGGTGTTCGAGTTCTATACCAAGAACCCCGGTGCTAGCGCTCAGATTCGTGCGCCGATCTACGAAGAAAAGGTCTGCGACCTGATCTTCTCGCTCGCCACCGTGAAAGACGAGCCGATCAGTAAGGAAGACCTGCTGAAGGAAGAGGAAGAAGCGTAAGCTTTTGACTCAAAAGTAATTGGAAAAGAGGCTCCGAAAGGGGCCTCTTTTTTATTGCGCGCGCATTAGCATGTCGCTACCAGTGGTGGTATTAAGTATTTTGAGGGATGAAATGCGGAAATTAATTATTGGTCTGTGCGCGCTTTCAATTCTGGTCCTGGCACCAGTAACGGCCATGTGTGAGACGACAGCGCCAGCAGATGCGGTAACGACTCGCAAGATCGCCCTGACCAGACGTTATTTCAAAGCGATGGAAATGGACAAACTGATCGGGAGCATGATGCAGTCAATGACTCCGGTCATGATCGAGCAGCAACGCAAGGCCAATCCGGCTGTTACGGCCGAGCAGGGCAAGGCAATCTCGGATTCAGTTATCGAAACCATGGCGGCGGTGACACCGGCCTACATAGACAAGACGATTGAAGTGTACGCGGATGCGTTCACTGAAGACGAACTGACCGAGATGGTGACGTTCTACGAGAGCGCTGTCGGGCAGTCGATCGTTCACAAAACACCCGCTCTTATGCCGAAAACAACCCAGATCATGGTCGACATGATACCAGAGCTGCAAACGGACATGACAAAGCGTCTTTGCAAGAAAATCGACTGCGCCGCTTTGGAAAAGGCCCAAGCTTCCAAATAGCCTACTGAGATATTCGCAAGCCTTCGAGCCGCACATATCCGGCCTCCATACCCTCCATCATCGGCGATGAAAGCGCCAGGTCGCGTGCCTCTTGCGAGGCGTATTTGATGCCCATGGTCATCAGAGTCTTGCCGTCTTTTTCGACCAGGGTGATGTCGGTATCGGCCGGGCCCTGCGTCCAGTTGTCATCGAACATCTGGGTGTCGGCGAGATGCGCTGGCGCATCGACTATGCGGTAGATGCCGGAAAGCGCCATGGCCATTTTCCCGTCCCGGTGCCATTCATAGCGATATTTTCCGCCTTCGCGCAGATCGATATCGCACACTGGCATCTCCCAACCCGGCGGACCCAGCAGCCAGCGCTTGAGCAGTTCGGGTTTGGTGTGTGCGTTCCACACCATCTGGCGCGGGGCGTTGAATTGCCGGGTGATGCGGATTTCGCAATCTGAGGGCAGGGCGGCGCTCAACTGACCAAAGGTCTTGATAATGGGATACATAACGCGCCTTAAGCCAGAGGACAGTTGAGTTGGGTGCGCCAGTCTGTTGGATTGGTTGTATCGTCCGGACCTACGCTGTAAACTTCCCAGAAATCACCGGCCATGTTGAGGTTTTCAGTCTTGATCCACTTCATGAATTCGCCCCAACCATTGCCCAGACCCGCATAGTCGCCGTGGTAAACCGTGCGGGCAATATGCGCCGCCCGCAATTCGCCGGGTGTGACCCGTCCCTGGGGTTTTACCTCCTGGTCAACCGGCAAACAGATTTCGAAATCAAAGGTTTGATCCGGCACCTTGAAGTGATGTGTTAGCCAGGCGCCCGAAGCTTTAAGGCCCTGATCGGCCAAGACCTGCCTGACTTCTGCCAGCCCAGCCGACATATGGGTCATGATTTCGCGGCTAGGAACCGTGAGATGAATCCGCGCCACCTTTTGCGCCGTCACATCAAGAATATCGGGTGTGTCAATCATGGTGTTTCTCCTTATTTGTGTTTGGGGTTTGGGTTGCTTTCATGTCTTCCAGAAGGGCATCCAGGCGTTGAAAATTGCTTTCGAGGCGTTCGCAATAGGCTTGAAGCCAGGCCGTGGCCTCACGCAAAGGCGCGGGCTCGGCCCTGACCGGGCGGCGCTGGCCGTCTCGCCCCCGCGACACCAGACCGGCATTTTCCAGAACTTTCAGATGTTTGGAAATCGCTGGCTGGCTCATGGCAAAGGGTTCGGCCAGTTCCATCACCGATACCTCGCCCTGCATAAGCCGGTTAAGGATCGCCCGGCGGGTAGGATCGGATAGAGCGATAAATGTGGCGTCGAGGTTATCGAAGGCCATTTCATAACTTTCAAGATATATAACTATTGGGTTATATATTTCCGCGCATTGCCATTGTCAAGTCCGTGAATTCCGCTTTGATTTTTAATGTGGGCGACAGGCATTCTGGATGCGAAATCAGGAGAATCTTATGTCGACAAACAAACAGTCCACCCACAAGCCCACGACTGATACGCGCGCCGCTCCGACCGATACCGCTCACCGCTCGCAACGTGACGATCCCGCTGAAGACGACAATATCCAGGAAGGACGGCTGTCAAAATCACAATCCGGGCGCCCACAAGAGCAAGGCAAAGGCGTGGATGAAACGGGTAATGACAGCAAGGCGCCTCATACGGTCAGGTAGCCGTCCAATCGCCACTTGAAATCCTGTGGGTAAATTGCCAAGTTGAGGGCCGGTTGGGACGCATCCACTTACGGTTAAGACATTTAACCCTATATCTGCCCTCAGCCTTGATAATTTATTCCAGATAAGGATTCGTGATGCGCGACCCTATAGACCATCTGACCATGAA
>CAMLIY010000384.1 GCA_946480125.1 uncultured Asticcacaulis sp. | reverse complement strand
CCTTTGTTGCAACGCGTCAAGGTCAATCGCATTTGGTGTATCGGATGTGCTATTTTTGCGCCGCATATTCGGCCGGCGTCAGGGTTTGCAGGCTAAGCGCATGAACCTGACCAGCCAGATCCTCGGCCAGGGCGGTATTTATCAGGCGCTGGCGCGCGACGCGATTCAGCCCTTCAAAGCGCTCAGATACCACAAGCACGGAAAAATGACTCTCGCCCCCTTCACGTGCGCCTGCATGTCCACTATGTTTGGCACTGTCGTCGTGAATCTCCAGTTGCTGCGGGGCGAGGGCCTGATCGAGCTTCGATCTCAGACGATCGGCTACGGTTCCCATAATATGGCCTCACTTTACAGCTATACGCGCTTCGCAATTTTTTAAGATCAAAGGATCACTGTCATCATATGACCGAAGGATTTAAGTTCAAGCCCAAATTCATGGACATGCGTATCCGCCCGCCTAAGGAAGGCGAGGAGCAGACGCGCAGGCCGGAAGATGATGTCTTGCATCTGAAGCCGGGTGAAAAGCAATGTGAATGGCCGGAATGCCATAAGGCATCGACCGCCCGTGCGCCGAAATCCCGCGAAATGATGAACGAATATTATAACTTCTGCACCAATCATGCAGCGGAATATAATAAGAACTGGAACTTCTTCGCCGGCATGAGCGAAGGCGAGGCCCGTCGTCACCGTGAAGCCATCATGACCGGCGACCGGCCGACCTGGGCCTTCCGCGCCTCACGCGTTAGCCGCGAAGCGGCGAATTTCGCCGTGAAGGGCACGACCTCTAAGACCTTCTTCGATCCGCACAGCGTCTTTGGCGCCGGCGCCGCCCCCTTGCGCGAAAAGGGGGCGCCGGTTACCCGCCAGTATGGCAAGATCGAACGCGCCGCCTTCGCCGACCTCGATCTTGAAGTCGGCGCCACGGCGGAACAGATTCGTGTACGTTATACTGAGATGCTCAAGCGCTGCCACCCGGATAATAACGGCGGAGATCGTTCGGCGGAAGACAAGCTGCAACGCGTGATCAAGGCCTATAAGGTATTGAAGAAAATGTCGCTGGCCTAAAGGCTACTGAAAAACGGATCGTCGGCCATATCGCCGCCAGGTTTGCGCAGCAGATGAACATGCAGCCGGCGGCGCAGGGCAAAGCCCAGGCTTTCGTAAAGGCCTATGGCCACCGTATTTTCCGGCAACACATTCAGGAACGGCATGCGGCCATCCGCCACGATATGCTTGCCAAGGATCGAGGTCAGGCGACGGGCATGACCGCGCCCCTGGAAATCCGGATGGACGCAGATGGCGCTGATCTCGGTGAAATCCGCCGGCTTCATGCGCTCACCGGCCATGGCCGCCAAACGTCCTTTATCGAACACGCCAATATAGTTTCCCATCTCGATAGTGCGCTGACCGAACGGACCGGGCTTCATCAGGGTTGTGAGTTCTATCATCTCATCGACATTTGCCACTGTGAGGGCCTCGGCGTCATCGCTGACATTCGCCGGCCGAAAATCATAGGCGGCCATTTGCAGGATGGGGAAATGAACCATAAGGTCCAGTCCTTCAGGCGCTTGCAGTTCATCCGGCGACCACAGTACCGCCGTTTCGCCCTCCGCCATGCGTTCAGCCAATACCGGCAGGGCATCGGGTGTTTCAACGGCCGCGAAGGGTGATATCTCCGCCGGATAGCGCCGCACGGGGCCATCACCGATGGCCAGGTGCGAATGACGACTGGTGAGAGCGGACCAGGCGGGGTTATCGAGTTCGGTCATTTTCATGAGAGGCCATCTAACAGAAAAATCTTTGGCTTGCTGCCGGAATCTTGCGCTATAAACGGCTATGGTGGCTTGTATGAACACTATCCAGAAGGGCGGCTGCCAGTGTGGCACGATCCGTTTTGAAGTCACCGGCCCCTTGCCGGATGCCTCCATCTGCCATTGCCGCATGTGTCAGAAGGCGTTTGGCAATGTCTTCGCGCCGCTGGTCTCGGTGCGCGGCACGAATTTTCGCTGGACGAAAGCCGAGCCCAAGCGCTTCGCCTCCTCCAATCTGGTCAAGCGCGGTTTTTGCCCGGATTGCGGTACCCCGCTCACCTATGAAGCGCCGGACGGTATGGCGGTTTCCATCGGCGCGTTTGACCATCCCGAAACGCTGGAACCGCATATCCAGTACGGTGTGGAAGCCCGCATTGCCTGGCTCGATCATGTTAATGACTGGCCGGCCCGCACGACGATGGAGGATATCGAGGCCGCGCCTTTTCTCGATAAACTGATCAGCCATCAATATCCGGATGAGGCCTAAGGAAAAAACGTCGCAGGCGATGAATTTAGGGTTGTTTCCTGATCTTTAAAGTCTTAGCTGAAACCCGTACCCGATTGCATCTGAAAGCCTGATTGCCATATGTCCGCCGAGCTTGAATATCCTGATCCGCTGCTGGCCCTCGCACCCGATAAAAAGGTCAATGTCCGCGATGTCTTCAACGTTGATATTGATATGCAGGTGCCGGCCTTTACGCACCGCGACAGCCATGTGCCGGATATCGACGACGCCTACCGTTTCGATCCGCAGACCACCCAGGCCATCTGCGCCGGCTTCGCCTTCGATCGCCGCGTGATGGTGCAGGGATTTCACGGCACCGGCAAATCGACCCATATCGAGCAGATCGCCGCGCGCCTGAACTGGCCGCTGGTCCGCGTCAATCTCGACAGCCATGTCAGCCGTATCGATCTGATCGGCAAGGATGCCATCGTGCTGAAGGATGGCCAGCAGGTCACCGAATTCAAGGAAGGCATCCTGCCATGGGCCATCCAGCGCCCGGTCGCCCTGGTATTCGATGAATATGACGCCGGCCGCCCGGACGTCATGTTCGTTATCCAGCGCGTGCTGGAAGCGCAAGGCCGTTTGACCCTGCTCGACCAGAACAAGGTCATCAAGCCGAACCCGTTCTTCCGCCTGTT
>CAMLIY010000383.1 GCA_946480125.1 uncultured Asticcacaulis sp. | reverse complement strand
CCGACATCCTGGGTGACGAAGATCACCTCGGCGACATGGACTTCAAGGTGGCCGGTTCGGTCAACGGCATCACGTCCCTGCAAATGGACATCAAGGTGGCCGGCATCACCGAAGAGATCATGACCAAGGCCCTTCGCCAGGCCAGCGCAGGTCGTCTGCACATCCTGGAAGAAATGAACAAGGCGATCTCCGGTGCGCGTGAAGAACTGGGCGAATTTGCACCCAAGATCGAAACCATCAAGATCCCGACCGACAAGATCCGCGAAGTGATCGGCACCGGCGGCAAGGTCATCCGCGAAATCGTCGAAAAGACGGGCGCCAAGATCGACATCGCCGACGATGGCACCATCAAGATCTCGGCTTCGGAACAATCGAAGATCGACGCCGCCCGCGATTGGGTGAAGTCGATCGCGTCTGAGCCGGAAGTCGGCGCCATCTACAAGGGTAAGGTCGTGAAGGTCGTCGATTTCGGCGCGTTCGTGAACTTCTTCGGCGCCAAGGACGGCCTTGTCCACATCTCGCAGATCAAGAACGAAAAGGTCGGCAAGACCTCGGACGTCCTGAGCGAAGGCGACGAAGTGAAGGTGAAGTTCCTGGGCTTTGACGACCGTGGCAAGACGAAGCTGTCCATGAAGGTTGTTGACCAGGAAACCGGTGAAGACCTGACGGAAAAGCTGGCGGCTGAAAAGGCGGCCCGCATCGCGTCCGGCGAAGAGCCTGAGCTGGAAACGGCTGAAGGCGGTGATCGTCCGGATCGCGGCGAGCGTTCGAGCCGTCCGCGCCGTCCGCGCAGAGATTAAGGGGTGAAGGGGCCTGTGGCCCCTTCGTCTTTCTCTTAAAAAAAGCCTGCCATCCCTTTCGAGGGGTGGCAGGCTTTTTTAATGCAAGGTGAGGGGTCACGGACCCCTCAACCCCAAAACTCGACAGCGCGTGGAATTACGATTTACACGATTGCAATGTACGAGTTGCACAGCAGATCAGCGCTTATTCCGACAAATTCTAAATGATCACGTCATCGAAGAGTCTTCGTGCGTAGACAGACAAAACTTCAGAAGTATCGCCAAATGGTGATGACTCATGAAGAGTCAACCAAGAGTCAAATTTGCCGTTAGGTACTACATATTCTAGTTAATGTTACCTTAACCACAAAATATAGGGTGGACACTTGACTCAAGGACCAAAACTACGGCACTCTTTACACGCTGAGCGATTCTGAAATAAAAAAGGTCGCAAGGGTGTATCAGACCCAAGCGACCTTAGATGAGATCGGCTTAACCTGACTAGGCTTGACGAAATCAACGCAAGAAGAATCATCTTTCTTTTGATTCTAAGTGTCAAGTTTTTAGTCGCTCCAATGGGCAATACCCAGAAAGACTAAAGCCATGACTACCCATAAAATAGGCCGAGACGCTAAGACCGGTGAATTCATTCCAGTGAAAGAAGCCTTACGGCGTCCCAACACGACTACTGTCGAAACCATCAAAACAACCTCACCGCCTTCTAAGAAGAAATAGGTTTTCAACTGGTGTCGCTCCTTAGGAGCGGCGCTATTGTTCTTGATGGAGGAAAGCTATGGATTTCAAGACAGGTGATTTGGTTCGCCTCAAATCAGGCGGCCCGGTGATGACAGTAGATAGCGTAGGTGAAGGAACTTATGACCCCCGACCCCACGCTTGGTGCGTATGGTTCGAGAAAGTTGGGTCTAAGAACAACGTGAACAAGGAAGCCTTTCATATTGAGACTATTGAGACACATGAAAAGCCTACCACGCGAACCACGTTTGCTACGTTTGTAGTTTAATATTGCACCATTGAAGCGTCGTCCTTACAAAATGGGGCGGCGCTTTCTTGCTGCCGCTATTGGTGCTTTAATATTGTATTGCATATGAACGCTTTTTGGCATCGTTACGTTTTACGCCAGAATTGGCATACGCTGATCGCTTGGCTTCCTACGCTTACATGGCTGGTCATTGCTGTTATCCTGCACAACGTTTCTGTAGGCAGATACGGATCGCCCGCCAGCCAAATTTTTTTCTACTATTCAAAATGGTTTCTGCTGGGACTTCTTTTAATCGCAATAGTGTCAGCGGTTCGAAGAAAATTAACGGCCATTGGGTGGATCGGCATGATACCATCGACAATTCTAACCCTGATCCATATCGCGCTGCTTATTGACTGACCATGACCGAACCCATCGCCATCACCGACCAAATCCTCGACCGTAATGCTGTGCTTCTGCTGGCCAATAAGGGCGAGCCCGTCACCTTGATCGGTTGCGAACTGGATGAGGTCGATCTGTCGGATATGATCCTCAATGGCTGGGTGTTCGATCAGTGCCTGTTCCGCAAGGCGAAGTTCGTCAGCGCCAAGCTCGAGGGTGCGCAGTTCATCTCCTGCAAGGGCCCGCACGCCGATTTCACCAGCGCCGATCTGGTCGAGTCCCGCTTTACCGGTTGTGACTTCAACAACAGCAAGTTTCGCGGCGCCACGGTGTCGCAGGCGCAGTTCCGCCGCTGCAAGCTGACCGGCGCCAATTTCAATGACGCCAAGGCGCTCGATGTCCTCTTCGAGGAAACCCGCCTGAATGACGCCAAGCTGCGCAATTTCGCCTTCAACAAACAGACCTTGAAATCGCTCGACATGACCAATGCCGAGCTGCAACGCTGTGATTTCCGTGGCGTGGTCTTCGAGGATTGCAGCTTGCGTGATGCCACCCTGACCGACGCCCGTTTTGAAGGCGCTGACCTGCGTGGCACCGATATTGGCGGCGTCCGGCTGGAAGATGCCCGCCGTTTCAAGGGCGCCACCATCTCCCGCGCCCAGGCGGCGGAACTGCTATCCGAACTCGGCCTGTACGTTCGGTAATTAAATCCCGTCGCCACCGTAGATCGGATTATGGATGCCGCACTCGACCTTTTCCGAGTCGGCCCAGCGACCGGAACGCGCATCCTCGCCGGCAGCGAC
>CAMLIY010000382.1 GCA_946480125.1 uncultured Asticcacaulis sp. | reverse complement strand
CATAGAGTGGACTTTTTAATTTCGCAAGCGCGAGGCGTTGAAAAAAGACGCTTTTCTTATGTATTGTTTTTTTATGTGCACATTAAGCTATAACGAGGCTAAACAGGACCTATACGCCAACAGCGTATTTGGACTGATGTGATGAGGGGGATGTTTGTGAAGGCTGCCAGTGTTGTGAATATGAAGCTCCGAACCTACGCCCTGATGGTACTGGCTGGAGGCGCTTTATTATCGGGCTGCGCTTCCAAACCTCACTACGACGCCAGCGGCGCGCGCGTCGAAAAAGAACACAGACATGCCGAGGAGCCCCAGGCAGTCAGATCTTCCAATGACGATCAAAGCAATAGCTGGGGGGATGCCGTCATGGCGCCGCTCGAAGATTTGAACCTGCGTAAAAAAGACATACCTGAAATTCTGACTCAGGCTGTGACCAAGCCATACGATCTGACGGGGCTGGATAATTGCGAGGCCATAGCGTCTGAGGTCACAAAATTTGACAGTTTGCTGGGTGCTGATTTCGATGAGCCGCTATCCCCGGAAAGCAGCCATAGTCTTCGGGAACGCGGTGGAGAAGCGGCCGGCGACGTGGCGCGCGGCTCAGTGCGCAATGCGACACGCAGTATTATCCCCTTCCGCGGCCTTGTCCGCCAGATGACCGGCGCCCAGCGTCACCAGAAAGACATGGATATGGCCATACAGGCCGGCAAGGTGCGCCGGGCTTATCTGAAAGGGGTGGGCATGAACAAAAATTGTGCCCCGCCGGCGGCGCCATCATGGTTTGTGCCGCGCGTCTATACCGAAACCTTCTCCGGTGGTCAGGTTACGCCGAAACCCATCACAGTCCCGGTCAAGCCCAAAAAACGGCGTTAGTCGTTCGAGCTTTTCCAGCGGGAGAGCAGATCGGCGCGCAAGGTATCAAACGTGCCTGCGGTGATGGCGGCGCGGATGCGAATCATCAAGGCCTGAAAAAAAGCGATATTGTGCCAACTGAGCAGCATCTGGCCGAGAATTTCTTCTGATTTGACGAGATGATGCAGGTAGGCCTTTGAATAGTCGCGGCTGGCCGGACAGTCGCTTGTGGCGTCGAGCGGCGTATCGTCTTCGGCGAAGCGGGCGTTTTTCATATTGAGCGGGCCGTCCCACGTCCACACCTGGCCATGACGGCCGGAACGTGTCGGCAGGACGCAATCGAACATGTCTACGCCGCGCGCCACGCCTTCCAGCAGGTCGATCGGCTTGCCGACCCCCATCAGGTAGCGAGGACGCTCCCAGGGCAGCAATGGCGCGCAGAAATCGAGCGTGTCGCACATGGCCTGATGGCCCTCGCCGACCGCCAGGCCGCCAATGGCATAGCCGTCAAAACCGATATCAAGCAGGCGCTCGCTGGATTCCCGGCGTAGGTGCTCAAAGGTGGAACCCTGCTGGATGCCGAACAGGGCCTGGGTATCGCGGGCGCCAAAGGCCGTCTTGGAGCGCAGGCCCCAGCGCGCCGAAAGCTGCAGGGCCTCGCGGGCGCGCTTTTCCTCGGCGGGATATGAGACGCATTCGTCAAGCTGCATGACGATATCGGAGCCCAGCAAATCGGCCTGAATTTCGATCGAGCGTTCCGGTGACAGAACATGCTTCGAGCCGTCGATATGGCTCTGGAAGGTGACGGCATCCTCCTTGACCTTGGAAATCTTCGACAGGCTCATCACCTGGAAGCCGCCGCTGTCGGTCAGAATGGGGCCGTCCCAGCCCATGAACTTGTGCAGGCCACCCAGGCGCGCCACGCGTTCGGCTGTCGGACGCAACATCAGGTGATAGGTATTGCCGAGGATGATCTTGGCATTGGCCTGTTTCACCATGTCTAGCGTCAGGGCCTTGACGGTGGCGGCGGTGCCCACCGGCATAAAGATCGGTGTCGGGATATCTCCGCGCGGGGTCTTGAGAACGCCGGTGCGGGCCTGACCCTGATGGGCGGTGATCTGGAAGGGGAAATTCATTTTGACGTATTACTCAGCAAACAGGCGTCGCCATAGGAGAAAAAGCGATAACCGGTGTCTATGGCATGGGCATAGGCCCTTTTCATGACCTCGGTGCCAGTCAGGGCGCAGACCAGCATGAACAGGGTCGATTTCGGCAGGTGAAAATTGGTCATCAGGAGGTCACAGGATCGGACCTTGACGCCCGGTGTGATGAAGATGGCGGTTTCGGCGGCGAAGGGATGGATGAGGCCGGTATCGTCACAGGCGGATTCCAGCAGGCGCAGGGAAGTCGTGCCTATACACACAATCCGGCCACCGCCAGCGCGCGCGGCATTGATCCGGGCAGCGCTTTCAGCCGTGATGATACCGAACTCAGCGTGCATGACGTGATCGTCGGTATCCTCGACCTTGACGGGCAGGAAGGTGCCGGCGCCGACATGCAGGGTAATGCGCACCATGCCCACACCCTTTGCCGCCAGCTTTTCCAGCAGGTCCGGGGTGAAATGCAGGCCGGCGGTGGGCGCCGCCACGGAGCCTTCGTCACGGGCGAAAATGGTCTGGTAGTCGCGCTTGTCCTGCTCATCCTCATGCCGTTTTGAGCGTATATAGGGTGGCAGCGGCATTCCGCCGACCAGATGTAGGCGTTCCATCAGCTCTTGTGGGTTATGCTGAAAATCAAGCGTATAAAGGCCGTTGTCATCCTTCGCGGAGACAAGCGCATTCAATTCAGCGGCGTCACTTTTGAAAAGCAACCGATCGCCTGGCCTGACCTTGCGGCCAGGTTTCAGAAAGGCCTGCCACTGAGATGCACCAATGCTTTTAACCAGGGTGGCCTCTATAGTGACCATGCTGTCGTCACGGATGCGCTGACCATCAAGCTGGGTCGGCAAAACGCGCGTATCATTGACCACCAGCAGGTCGCCCGGTTTGAGAAAATCGGCAATATCGCCAACATGACTATCGGTCAGTTCGCCGTGTTCATCGACGCGCAGGAGCCGGGCGGCCTCGCGGGGTTCCACAGGGCGCAGGGCAATACGGTCTTC
>CAMLIY010000381.1 GCA_946480125.1 uncultured Asticcacaulis sp. | reverse complement strand
TGGCGATAGGTGCCGCGCGGAATGGCGCTTTTGTAAAACGAGGTTGTCAGGGGCATCCACCCCTCCTATGTGAGGTTCTGAGCCATCTATGAGCCTATTCGGCCATTAAGGACAAGTATGCAGCGTGTTTTAATCATTGCCGGTTCCGATAGTTCGGGCGGCGCCGGCATCCAGGCCGATATCAAGACGGTCACCTGCCTGGGCGGTTACGCCATGACGGCGATCACCGCCCTGACCGTGCAAAATACGCTGGGCGTTTCCGATGTCATGGCCGTGCCGCCAGCCTTTATCACCGCCCAGGCGCAGGCGTGCCTCGATGACATAGGCGCTGATGCGATCAAGACCGGCATGCTGGCCGACGTCGCCGTCATGGAGGCGGTGTCGCTGGTGATCGAGGGCGCTAAAATCTTCACCGTCATCGATCCGGTCATGGTGGCCAAGGGCGGCCATGCCCTGATGAACCATTACGCGGTCGATGCCATGAAGGCGTTGATGCTGCCCCTGGCGGATCTGCTGACCCCCAATGCGCCTGAAGCGGCGGCGCTGACCGGCCTCAAAGTCGAGACTGAAGACGATATGCGCAAGGCGGGCGAAGCCTTGCTGGCTATGGGTGCGAAGAACGTGCTGATCAAGGGCGGGCATATCGATACACCCGATGTCGTTGACTTGCTGATCACGCGCCAGGGTGAGTATCGTTTTGCCTCCGAACGGATTGATACCCGCCATACACACGGTACCGGCTGTACGCTGGCTTCGGCCTGTGCCGCCCTGACGCGCGAAGCCCGGCCGCTTGAGGAAACGGTCGGGCTGGCGAGGGATTATGTCGGCGGGGCGATCCTGATGGCGCCGGGTTTGGGCGAAGGCCACGGACCACTGCGGCATAACTGGCTGCTTTAACGGCGGTTATGATCAAAAGCCTGGGTGCGAATCTGGCCTGACAGGGTGTCGATTTTCGCATTCAGAGTCGCCACTTCCGAAGGCGTCAGGCCGCGGCCCGAGCGGTCATAGCTGCGTTTGAGCGAGACGATAGCATTAATCTTGCCGGTGAGGCGGATAGCTTCTGTCTTGCTGATGCGACCGGAGCGCTGACCTTGGGCCACGTCTGTTTTCAGGCTCTGAATGCGGGCGTCCAGGCGGCCGGAAGCCTGCTTGTCATAGTGGACGGCGGCGGGCGTGGGATGACGCAGCGGGGCAGCCTGGGCGGGCAGGCTCAGAGCGGTAACGCCGGCGCTCATGATGAACATAGCCAGCAGGGTCTTTGTGGTCGTGGTTGCGGGTTTCATTTTTGTATGCCTTTGTTTGAGTGCCTCGCTGGTCTTCAGCGATGGTCCCACTCTACGCGCTCCTGGCTGAGCCGAACCTGAACTATGTGGTTCATCTGATGTTTAGGTCCGGGCCCCGGTTTTGCCGGAATGTGCGCAGGTTCCTTGCGATAAAGGCGGTGGCGTGTGTCGGATTTGACATATTCGGGATCGACGAAAAGCGTATGCGAATATTAAAAAAATTTAACAAAATCAATTAATTGTGAAAATTTGGACGACCAAAAGGCGCAGAACCGAAGTCCTGCGCCTTGAGGGATAAGAGACGGGCGGCCTTAAAGGCGCCGCCAGCCTTATCCGTTAGCCGCGACGGTTGTCGCGATCGGTCTTTTCGTAGCGGATCTGGCCTTGCAGACGATCGAGGCGCTTATCCAGCGTGCTGATTTCGCTGAGGCTAAGGCCACGGCCCGAACGCTCATAGCTGCGCTTTTGCGAAGAAATCAGGTTCAGTTCGTTATTCAGGCGCTTGCCTTCACGCATACTGATCTGTCCTGTCCGACGCCCTTGTTGAATGCGGGCATTCAGAGTGGCGATACGGCTGTTCAATTGCACGGTGGCACGGTCATCACGGTGGTTCCAGCCGGGAGTCCGGTGATCGGTGATGACCACAACGCGCGACGGTTGGGCGCTGGCCATGGCGGGGACGGACAGGGTAGTCAGGGCGGCGGCAACAGCAGCCATAGTAATCAGGGTCTTTTTCATCGTCTTCTCCTTAATGATGTGCGTCGCTGTGCCTCAGCGATGATCTATATAAACACATGCCCCCTGATCCTTACCTGAACGGCGCGGTTCATATTCGGTTCATGGCGTCGGAAAAATATCTTTTAAAACAGAAGGATATTTTTCAGCGGTGCCAAAGGATAAATAAAATCGCGGAAAAAAGACGATTTGTTTGATCACGCGGATTGTTAAGGAAGTATAGCCGCCTGCAATGAAAAAACACTTGCCCTGAAAGGCCCGAAAGCGCAAAGAGCGGTGGAAAATCTGCCATATAGTGGGGCTTTGCATGTCGACCTTTTCCACCAATAAGCCGGCGCGTGCGCCTGAGCGTCCGTGGTTTTCTTCGGGCCCGACATCGAAGCGCCCCGGCTGGAGCGTTCAGGCCCTTTCGGGGGCGCCGGTCGGGCGGTCGAATCGCTCCAAGGTGACGGTGGCGCGGCTTAATCAGGCGATTGACCTGACGCGCTCCATCCTGCAAATTCCCACTGACTATCAGGTGCTGGTCATGCCCGCTTCCGACACCGGCGCCTTCGAGGCGGCCATGTGGAACCTGCTCGGTGAGCGCAAGGTGCAGCTTCTGGCCTTTGAAAGCTTCGGCCAGTTGTGGGCGGATGATGCCGTCAACCATCTGAAGCTCGATTGCGAAGTCCTGAGCGCGCCCTATGGCCAATTGCCGGATTTGTCGAAGATCGATCCCAAGGCCGATCTGGTCTTCCCATGGAACGGCACGACCTCCGGCGTGCGCGTGCCCAACAGTGATTTTTTGAATGGTCACCAAGGGCTTGTGCTGTGTGACGCCACGTCGGCGGCCTTCTGTATGGAGCTGCCGTGGCAAAAGCTCGATGTCGCCACCTTCTCCTTCCAGAAAGCATTGGGCGGTGAGGCGGGTTTTGGTGTGCTGGTGCTTTCCCCGAAAGCCATTGACCGCCTGAATAGCTGGGAGTCCGGCCGGCCGATCCCCAAGGTGCTGCGCCTGAA
>CAMLIY010000380.1 GCA_946480125.1 uncultured Asticcacaulis sp. | reverse complement strand
GGGTGCGGACATCGACCGTGGCGCCGATCGAGGCGCCGTTGATATTGGCCTGGGGTGACTTATAGACGTCGGC
Organism: uncultured Asticcacaulis sp.; assembly: GCA_946480125.1. The sequence continues at coordinate 2,949 of CAMLIY010000380.1, read as the reverse complement.
ACCGGCGATGAGTTCGGAAGGCAGGACGTCGAAGGAGAATTCGCGGCCGTTATTGTCGGTGGCCAGGGTACGGCCGTTAACGGTGACGGCATTGAACTTCGGACCAAAGCCACGGACGGAGACATAGCGGCCTTCGCCGCGGTTCCGCTCGATCGTGACGCCGGGGATGCGTTGCAGCGATTCGGCCACATTCTGATCCGGCAGCTTGCCGAGATCCTCGGCAGCGATCGAATCAACCGTATTAATGGCGTTCTTCTTTATGTCGATGGCCGCCTTCATGGATTTGCGGATACCGCGCACGACAACAACCTGTGAGTCATCAGCGGCCGGCGCGGCGGCGGCGTCCTGCGCAAAGGCAAAAGCCGGCGCGATCATCGCTGCGGCGGAAAGGGCTGTGGCGGCCAATAGGACGAGTTTCCTGGACATGATTTCCTTCCTTAGTCGCCCCCTTATGTGAGGGCTGATGTCATGACATTATTTCAAGGTAATATGTGTGTCAAATGATCATCATATGTCTGACAATATCGCGCTTATATAAATTCAGCTCGGAAATAGTGGAAATGAGATGCAGCCAGGTAGAGCCTGCCAGAGGCAAGGACGGACTCACCCTTTGAAAGATGTCCTGAGCGTATTTTCAACTCTCTGTATTTAATTGTTTTTTATATTGCGATTGTAAAAAGCCGCTGGTCCGGATTATGATTTCAAATACGAAAACCGGCTGTCCAATGCGGCTTTTATATATTTTAGCGCATTTACCTCATGTCGGCGACTAAAAAAGAGGTGGAGATTGGTGACGCCCAAATTACCCATAAGGCTATATTTTTTATCAGGAAAATATCATTTTTATAGTCTCGGAACAGGATTTATTATCGAAATGTAAAGGGTAAGGATTTTGTGGCCAAATGATCACATCTGTGATTTGAATATATATAATAACATCATTTATTGATGGGTTTTGATTTAATGTAAATTTTATTGTCTGAGTTATTTGGCGGACTTGATAAAAAAACCGCTTCTGCTGAAAAGGCAGAAGCGGTTTGAAAAGGCCAGGTGAGACTACAGCAGGTTATTTGACTGACTTGATTGGCAGGACAAAAAACGATCCGGCGAAGACGAAAACCAGGGCGGCGATGAACAGGATGCGATAGTCGGTATTGAAATATTTGAGCAGTTGCGCTGCCATGACCGGCGAGATGATCTGCGGGATATTGACGGCGGTGGTCAGCAGGCCGAGATCCTTGCCGGCTTCACCGGTGTCCTTTGGCAGGACCTGGGTCATCAGCGCCATGTCGATCGACATAAAGGCGCCATAGCCGATGCCGATCAGGGCGGCGTAACCGTACATGCCTTCGAGATTCGGCATGACGAGTGGCACGATCAAAGCCGCGCCCATAATGATGCTGGCGGCGAAGACGAATGGCTTGCGGCGCTTGATCCAGTCTGACAGCACGCCTGACAGAAAAGAGGAGGTCATGACGCAGACGAAGGTGATGGCCGAGACGGTGCCGATGACGATATTGGCCTGATCGGTGCCGAGCCCGATATAGTCCTGCAGGATGTAAAGCAGGTAGGTTACGATGGCCTGGTAGCCCATATAGATTGTGAAACGGCCGGCGAAGGCCCACCAGAAATCGGGATAGGTTTTGGGATCGATCCAGAAGCCCCTGGCGAAATCACCGGCGCGGAATTTGGCCAGCGGCTCGCCCTTGGATGAGGTGTCATGGTTCAGGAAAACGAAGGCGACGCAGCAGATGGCGATGGCTGCGGCAAAGACGGCATAGGCCAGCGGCATGTTATTGGCCAGGCGGCCAGCGACAATCATCCCGACCGTACCGCCGGCGGTCATGCCGGCGCCGACAAAGCCGGAGGCCGTGCCGCGGGCGTGTTCGGGGAAACGATCGGCGACCACGGTGGTCAGGGCCGGCTGCATCGAGTTGAGCGCGATGGCGGCCACGACCCAGACGGCGGTAATGGTCCAGAAGGTCGGCATATAGGCGACGGATGCCAGGGCTACAGCCCCGATCACTGAACCGGCAACAATCCATGGCGTGCGGCGGCCCCATTTCGAGCGCGTACGGTCGGAAAAGGCGCCGGCGATCGGTGTCGTCAAGGTTGAAAAGATCGAGGTAACGAAGAACATCAGGCCGAGATTTTCGACCTTGTGTGCCGGATCGAGCGTGGCAATCTGGTTGGGCAGCAGGACCGCCAGTACGCCGCAATAAAGCGCCAGCAGCATGAAGAAGCAGACGAACAGCGAGCACAACAGCAGCCAGCGACGGCCGCCTTCGACGTGTGGAACGCCGGAAAACGCCACGGCGGGCGCTTCGGTCAGGGTCGGTTGCTGGTCCATTGTTTCCTCTGTTTTATAATTGATAGACGGTCCGGGCGGTGCCTGACCAGACTTCTGTTTGCTGATCCTCCGGCAAATGGCTGATGGCAGAGGCCACGACGGCTTGCCAGCGCGTATAGCCGCCGGCGAGATTTACCACCGGCCAGTCACCACCAAAAAGGCAACGTGACGGGCCAAAAGTGCTCAAAGCATGGTCGAGATAGGGAAGAAGCTGTTCGGGTGTCCAGTTGTCCCAATCCGCCTCAGTCGGCAGGCCGGAGAGTTTGCAAAAGACATTAGGCATGAGCGACAGCGCATTGATTTCATTCGCCCAATCATCGGCGTGAATATCCGCGCCATGCGTCTTTATGTCCGGCTTACCGAGGTGATCGAGGATCACGCGCGCGTCTGGTACGACCTTGTAAAGCGCCGCCAGCGCCTGACGCAACTCCGGCAACTGGCGCGCACGGATACACATATCCAGACTGAAACCGGCCTTCGTTGCGGCGATCATACCGGCAAGATAGCCTTCGGATATAATAAATCCGTCCGGTTCACTCTGCGCATTGCGGCGTATGCCGACGACCTTGGGTTTGGCTTTCAGGGCCGCGATATGCGGC
>CAMLIY010000379.1 GCA_946480125.1 uncultured Asticcacaulis sp. | reverse complement strand
ATAATCTGACCTATCTCAATCCCTGGCGCAAAAGCCGGCTTGAGACCTACATCTTACAAACGTGTATTTCCGCCTTTTTGTCGGCTCTGATGATTGTGGCCGGCCTCATCTTCCTGATCGAATATGTCAGCATCTCCAAGACCCTGGGGGCAAAAGCCGATGTCTCCGGTTTGTCGACTATTGGTCTGATGCTGGAAAAATCGCCAGGCTCGATCCTGGTTTTGCTGCCATTCGCTTTTTTATTCGGCGCTCTGTTCGCCTTCGTTAATCTCAATCGCCGCAGCGAGTTGATCGCCATGCGCGCCGCCGGCGTTTCTGCCTGGCGCTTCATTATGCCCGCCACAGTAATGGCTTTTGTTTTTGGGCTGATTACCATAGGCGTACTCAACCCGGCGGCCTCGCTCCTGAACGACCATTATGAAAAAGTCACAGCGAATATGGATCAGGACTCTGCGCCCGCTGTGAGCAGCGCTCAAAAAGCCATCTATCTGCGTCAGGGTGACGGCCATCAACAAATCGTCATCCGCGCCGCCAGCGAAGGCGACGTCATCGGTCATCTGCAAGGCGTCACCTTCTGGATCTACGATATCGATGCCAAGGCGACCCCTATATTCCGCAAACGTATTGATGCGCAGGAAGCCATCCTAAGGCCTGGATACTGGCAACTGCGCAATGCCCAGGAAGCCACCGTGGCCGGTCCGGCCACGGCGCCTTATGATGTGCTGACCATGCCGTCCAATCTTGATCCCCAAAAGGCGTTCCGCAAATATGCCTCAACGCAGAGTGTGCCTTTCTGGCGACTGCCAGGACTGATTTATCAGAATCACATCTCTGGTTTTTCCACGACTCTTTACGAGCTCAAGCTGCATCAGCTTTTGTCGACCCCCCTGATGTTTGCGGCCATGACGGCGCTGGGCGCTGTGTTTAGTCTGCGTCTGATGCGGCTTGGTGGCATGACGGGACTTGTAATTTCCGGTATAAGCCTTGGTTTTGTCATTTTCTTCGTCAACCAGTTGTTTTCGAGCATGGGAAAGGCCGGCGTCATTCCCATCTTTCTGGCCGGCTGGTCGCCGGCCATATTAGCCTTGTTGGCGGCGATGACACTGATCGTTTACACAGAGGACGGATAAAAAGGCTAAGCTTTCACGCGTGATTCTATTTATCTCGACGGTGGACGTGTTTGGGTCGGCTCCTAGCCGGCTATGTTATATGAACGGACGCGGCAGATTCTGTCGACCGTCTGTAATTTTGGATTTGGCTACAGGACTGATACGCAGGCGATGATCAAGCGCTATACTTACAAGCATGATGCACGCAGACTCGGCGCGGGGTTAATAACCCTGATGGCGATGGGGGCCGGTTGCAACCATGCCATGGCGCAAGGCCAATCCCAGGTCATAAGGTCAGCCGGCACCACGACCGCGACACAGATGGCTTTTGAACTGGCCATGTCGCAAGCTGCAGCAGCGCCCCTCGCGGCTCAGGCGAAGGCGGAAACGCGGCCGCCCTACGCTAATGCCGGACCGCTGCCTAAAATAATACGGACGGAGACCAGCCCTGGCACGGATGGCCTGACGCGGGGCACATCCTATCTGGAAGCCGATCAGGTTGTTAATACGGATGACGATGTCACCATAGCGACTGGCAGTGTACAGTTGCGTCAGAATGGCCGCACCATCCTTGCCGATAAGGTCACCTCAAACGCGACAACCGGCGTCACGACTGCCGAAGGCCATACGAAAACGCTCAACGAAGACGGAAGTGTACAGTTTTCTGACCGTATCAGTTACGACGACAATATGGAGTCTGGATATAGCGAGAATTTCGCCTCTATAGGTCGGGACAACAGCAAGATATTCGCGCGTCGCCTTGAACAGGTCAGCCCAGATATCAATCGCCTGACCAATGTCATATATACGCCGTGTGCCCTATGCGTAAAAAATGGTGAAACACAATCACCTACCTGGTCAATTGAAGCAGGACGGATCACCCAGCGTAAAGACAAGAAGATGGTCTTTTACAACAATGCGGTTGTAAAGCTCAAAGGTGTGCCTGTACTTTACACGCCCTATCTGTGGACGCCTGATCCGGAACTTGATCGTGCCTCTGGCTTTCTGCCGCCCAAAATATCAGCCGACCAAAAGCGCGGATTTTCATATGAACAGCCTTATCTGTGGTCGATCTCGCCTTACCAGTATCTGATTATCAGTCCGCAGTTCAATGCCAGCGTCAATCCGCTGCTAAACCTTGAATATCAACGCCATTTTTACTCTGGCTTGTTGACTATGCGCGGCGGCTTCACCAACGAAGCCTTCTTTGATAATAATGGCGACCGTCACGGCGCTGCGGCCACGCGCGAATACCTTTTGGCGGACGGCGCCTTCAAGATCAATGAGAACTGGCGCTGGAGCTTCACCGCCCAGCATGTGAAGGATGAAAGCGGCGATTCCCGGGGGGATTACGCCAATTTCTTCGAACGCTATAATATCGATGGCGCCTTTGATCAGGTGGGCGATTTGTCGGTCGATTCTCGACAGCTGATCAATCAGCTTAATCTGACCCGGCAAGCATCAAACGCCTATTTTGCCATCACCATGGCGAATTTCCAAAGCCTGCAGGTCGGCGGCTATCTCGATCCGACAGATCCGGTGACGGGCCAGTACCTGAGCACCTTACAGCCCTACGCCACCAGTTCAGACTTTTTTCCGGTCATTGCCCCGCAGATCGAGGCCTATTGGTCGCCCAAATCGCGTATTCTGGGGGGACAACTGACGGTTTCCGCGAATGCGATCGGCATTTACCACAAACGTCTCAGTACGTTGGTCGGGAGCGGGTTGACAGCATCCGACATCGGCGCTCCAGAAGCTTCTGACGGCATAACAGGTTACGACACGAACCGCGTCAGCGCCGGTCTGAACTGGACCGGCGACATGACGAGCCGCAATGGCATCAAGTGGGCCCCTTTCGTGGACATGCGCCACGACTATTACCAGCTCACTAATCTCGATACGACCGGCACATCT
>CAMLIY010000378.1 GCA_946480125.1 uncultured Asticcacaulis sp. | reverse complement strand
TAAGGTGGCGCCTTTCCAGGCCGTCGCCCGCCAGTTCTCCAACGCGCCTTCGGCCGCCAATGGTGGTGATGCGGGCTGGTTGGTTTCCGGCAATATAGATCCCGCTGTTGAAACCGTTCTGACTTCTCTTAAGCCTGGCGATATGAGCGAACCTATCCCGACTAAGGACGGCGTTTATATTTATCTGCTGCGTCAGAAGACGGACGGAAATGCCGATATGGTCTTCCGTATCAAACAGGCGGCCGTGCCCCTGACAGCCAAGGCGACACCTGAGGAAATGGCCAGCGCCAATGCCGCCCTGGCCAGCTTCCGGTCGCGGGTAGATAGCTGCCAGGCCTTTGACGATCTCAATGGCAAAGGCCCTGACGGCGTTCAGGTCACCGACCTGGGTGACGCACAGCTTTCAACCCTGTTGACCAACTATGCCGATGCTTTACGTCCGTTGAAAAATAACCAGGTCACTGCCCCTTTGCGTAATGCGCAGAATATGGATGTTCTGTATGTGTGTGACCGTCAGCTGGCCGGCGACAACGCGCTGACCCGTGATCAGGTTGAAAACAACCTCGTCAATCAGCGCCTGGCTATGTTGGGAAAGCGTTATCTGCGAGAGCTGAGAAGTACGGCGACGATTGAAAACCACTAATCCGCCTTTGGTAATGAGTCTGGGCGACCCCTGTGGGATCGGCCCGGAGCTTGCGGCGAAAGCCTGGACCAGTCTGAGAGATCAGACTGGTTTAGCTTTTTGCGTGATCGGCGATGCCTCGCTATTGGCAAAACAAGGCGTACCCGTCGTGCGGTTAGCTGATATTTCTGAAACGGACGCACAGTTTGCTAATGCCTTGCCGGTGCTCGACATGGCGCTCAGTTCGCCGGTCGTGGCCGGACAGCCGGAAAGCGCGCATGCGCCGCATATCATTGCCTGGATCAAGGCGGGGGTTGATCTGTGCCTGAGCGGTCAGGCGCGGGCACTAATCACCTGCCCGATCGCCAAGTCGGTGCTCTATGAAACCGGATTTAAATTTCCGGGCCATACCGAATATCTCGCCGACCTTTGCCGCAATGGCGATACTGTGCCGACACCGGTGATGATGCTGACGGCAAAGGATCTGCGCGTTGTTCTGGCGACCATCCATACGCCGCTGAGCGCTGTGCCCGCCGCTCTGTCAATTGACGGACTGGTCGAACTGGCACGTATAACGAACGACGCCCTTATCCATGATTTTGCTGTTTCTTCGCCACGCCTTGTCATGGCCGGTCTGAACCCGCACGCTGGAGAAGATGGCACGATTGGCCGCGAGGAAAACAATATTTTAAGACCCGCAATCAATCAATTGCAAAACGAAAGCGTTAACATACACGGTCCATTTCCGGCGGATACGTTATTTCACGACGCGGCTCGTACCCGTTACGACGCGGCACTCTGCATGTATCACGACCAGGGACTCATTCCTTTAAAAACGCTCGATTTTTGGGGCGGCGTCAATATCACGCTTGGCCTGCCAATTGTCCGCACGTCACCAGACCATGGCACCGGCTTTGACATCGCCGGCAAGGGCATTGCCCGCGCCGACAGCCTGCTGGCGGCAATCCGTGCCGCGGATGACATCAGCCAAAACCGAGCCCCCGCATGACCCTCCCTAGCCTGCGCGAAAGCCTTGAAGCCCACGGCCTGATGGCCAAGAAGTCTTTCGGTCAGCACTTCCTGCTTGATCTCAATATTACCCGCAAGATTGTCCGTTTGGGCGGTCCGTTCGATGGTGATGTGGTCATTGAGGTCGGTCCTGGCCCCGGTGGCCTGACTCGTGCCTTGCTGGAAACAGAGGCCAGCAAGGTGATAGCCGTTGAGATGGATGGCCGCTTTATCGAGTTGCTCGATGAACTGAATACAGTCTACGGTGACCGTTTCGAGGTGATCGAAGGCGACGCTATGAAGGTCAACGAGGCACAGTCACTTGCGGATCGCAATTTACCTGCGATGGCGCATATTGTCTCCAACCTGCCCTATAATGTCGGCACCCCTCTGCTGATCAAATGGCTGACCGGCCCGTGGCAACCGCTCTCCATGACCCTGATGTTCCAGCTTGAGGTCGCTCTGCGCGTTGTCGCTCCGGTGGGAGACAATGATTACGGCCGCCTGTCGGTTATCGCGCAGGTGTTATGTGACTGTGAAAAGTTGATGGACTTGCCGGCGCGCGCCTTTACGCCGCCGCCAAAGGTCGACAGTGCTGTAGTCAAGCTGGTACAAAAGGCTGAGCGCCCTGATAAGGCCATCATCAAGAATCTGGAAAAGGTCACCGCTGCCGCTTTTGGCCAGCGCCGAAAGATGCTGCGTGCGTCGCTAAAGCCCTTGGGCGGTGAAGCCTTGCTGGAAAAAGCGGGGATCACACCGACCGAACGCGCCGAACAGATCTCACCACAGGACTTTCTGCGTCTCGCTCATCTTCTTTAGCACAGTTCTGAGCCTGATATAGGTCGAGATGAGGCGGCGAAACGCAGTTCGGCGTAGTTTGCAGCCCTTCGATCGAGCCTAGATTGGTTCGGACATCAGCTCATCAACGAAAGGCGCAATCCACAGGCCGCGAGACCGGCGGGCCACCTCGGCGTGGTAGATGTGGATCAGCTCGGCATAGGACCGGTCAAAGTCATCATTCAAGATGACATAATCATATTCCGCCCAGTGCGAAATCTCGCCCTTGGCGCGGGCCAGACGGCGCTCGATGACCGCCATGTCGTCCTGCGCACGGGCGATCAGCCGGCGTTTCAGTTCCTCCATCGACGGCGGCAGGATAAAGATGCGTACCACGTCCGACGGCGCCTTGGCCGAGATACGTTGCGCACCTTGCCAGTCAATATCAAACAGCACATTTTTGCCTTGAGACAAGGCGCGTTCGACCGGCTCACGCAAACTTCCATAGCGATGATCATGCACCGAAGCGTGCTCAAGAAAGGCGTCCTCGGATACCAGTTCGTCCATGTGCGTGTCGTCTATGAAATGGTATTCGCGGCCTTCCTGCTCACCCGGACGCGGCTTGCGCGTGGT
>CAMLIY010000377.1 GCA_946480125.1 uncultured Asticcacaulis sp. | reverse complement strand
AACCCCATAACGCCCTCCATAACCGGCAAAAAACGTGCGCCTATCCGTTATGTCCGCAAGGGTCAAAGCGCAATGAATTTATGCGTAACGGGGTATATTTTCGCATCTCTTCTTGTACCTCCCCGGCTTAGCCGGGGAGGTACAAGGTTGTGACTATCTCCAGACGATAGCGGTAGCGTGTAATTGCCATGAACATCTGTGTAATCTGTGGATCAAAAAACAGATCTTCGCGCGCGCTCTGACGCTGGCAGGAAGAGGTATCCACAGATTACACAGATATCCGTGATCACCTCACGCTACCGCTATCATCAGGCGCTCTCAGACCGTCTCCGCCAGGAAACCGCCGGTTTGCCTGGTCCAGAGCCGTGCATAGAGACCACCGGCTACGATCAATGCCTCATGCGTGCCGGTTTCGATAATGCGGCCGCCCTCGATCACCACCAACCGGTCCATGCGGGCGATGGTAGACAGCCGGTGCGCGATGGCGATGACGGTCTTGCCGGCCATCAGTTCGAGCAGGCTTTCCTGGATCGCCGCCTCGACCTCGGAATCGAGCGCCGAGGTCGCCTCATCGAGCACAAGAATCGGCGCATTCTTCAGCAATACCCGCGCAATAGCGATGCGCTGGCGCTGGCCGCCGGAAAGCTTGACACCACGCTCACCGACATGGGCGTCATAGCCACTGCGCCCCTGGCCGTCATTGAGATCGGGGATAAAGCCCTGCGCATGGGCGCGCGCCGCGGCGCGTTCAATTTCGGCATCCGTGGCGCCCGGCGAACCATAGGCGATATTGTCACGGATCGAGCGGTGCAGCAGCGAGGTATCCTGTGTCACCATGCCGATATGGGCGCGCAGCGATTCCTGACCGACATGGGCGATATCCTGTCCGTCGATCAGGATGCGGCCGCTTTTCAGATCGTAAAGCCGCAGGAACAGGTTGACGAGGGTTGATTTGCCGGCGCCGGAAGGCCCGACCAGTCCGATCTTTTCCCCCGGCGCAATGGTCAGGGTAAAGTCCTGGATGGCCGGCAGGTCACCATAGGAAAAGCCCACCTGATCAAAACGGACCTCGCCATGGCGGATATCGAACGGCGGCGCGGCGACGCTATCCACCACCGTATGCGGACGGGAAATGGTCTCGATACCGTTCTGCACCGAGCCAATATTTTCGAACAGGCTGGTCACCTGGAACATCACCCAGTTCGACATGCTGATCAGTCGCTGGGTCAGGGCGCCCACCAGCGCAATGGCCCCGACCGTGATCAGCCCCTGGCTCCACAGCCAGATGGCCAAGGTGGCCATGACGAGCAGCAGAACGGAATTGATAAACGCGGTGGAGGTATCCAGGCCGGTGATCAGGCGTTCCTGCACCTGCCATTTCTGGCTGTTGGTTTGCAGCCCTTCGCGCACATAGTCGTCCTCGTGGCGCGTGCCAGCGAAGAGCTTAACCGTCTGGATATTGGTGTAGGTATCGACAATGCGCCCAACGAGCGCCGACCGCGCTTCTGCCCCTTCGCTGGCCGCCACGCCCAGCTTCGGCACGAACCAGGCGCAGGCCAGGCCATACACGACGCTCCATACCAGCAACGGGATCACCAGACGCCAGTCGGCCTGAAAGAACAGCACAATTGCGCTGCCGAAATAGATGACCACGTACAGCAGGGTATCGCACAGGGTCGTCAGCGTATTGCGCACGGCCGAAGCGGTTTCGACCACCTTGGAGGCGACGCGGCCGGCATAGTCATTGGTGAAGAAACCGATCGACTGGCGCACGACATGGCGGTGCGACTGCCAGCGGATCAGGTTGGGGAAGTTGCTGGTGATCGCCTGGCGCAGGAACAAAGAATGGATGAAACCGATCAGCGGCCAGGCGATACCGATAATCACCGCCATGCGGATGAAGTCAGGACCATGCGCGTGCCACAGGTCGGCCGGCCTGGTGTGGGTCAGGTAATCGACAATATCCGCCATGAAGCGGAACACCGCCACCTCGGTGATGGTATAGAGAAAACCGGCAACAAGTATCGCGGCGAAAAGCGGCCACGCTTGCTTGAGGAACTGCCAGAAAAACGGCAGCAGCTTATCGGGCGGCGGACCGTCTTCGTGCGGACCGAACGGATCGATCATCCGCTCGAAGCGGCTATAGAGGGCGTTGATCAGGGACATGCCCTGCATATGCCCCCGCCTCGCACAAAAAGAAACCCCGCCGGCACGCCGACGGGGGTTAAACTTATCAGGCCATTGCCTGTGCTTACTTGGCGCCGAAAAGACGGGCCCAGAAACCGGGCTTCTTCTTGGCAGCCGTGGCCGTGCTGGCGGAGAAATCGCTGGCCTTTTGAGTCACATCGGCCGTAACCTCGTCGGCCTTCTTGGCAAGATCGTCTATGGCCGGCTTGGCGGCTTTCACGGCGTCATCCAGCTTATCCTTGCCGGCATCGACCGCAGCCTCAGCCCTGGCGGCGGCTTCCTTGATCGCCGGTTCGGCGGCGGCCTTGAGATCAGCCACTTTTTCAGCGACATCGGCCTTGGCTTCAGCAGCGGCAACCTTCACGCTTTCAACCGCCTTGGCGACCTTGGCCTTGGTTTCCGTCGCAGTTTTCTTGGCAGCGGGCTTGGCCTTGGCCGGCGCCGCCGCGGCGGCCTTGGTTACTTTTGCCTTGGTGGCGGCGGCGGCCTTTTTCACGGTCTTGACGGCCTCATCGGCCTTCTTCGAGACGGTCTTGGCTTCGGCAACGACCGGCTTCTTGACATCGGCAACCAGCGACTTGGTGGCAGCAGCGGCCTTCTTCGGCGCGGCTTTCACGGCGGCAGCGGTTTTGCTCGCGGCCGGCTTGTTGGTGGCGGCGGCCTTGGCCGGCGCGCTTTTCGCAGTGGCGACAGCCTTTTTAGCGGCCGGCTTGGCCACAGCAACGGTCTTTTCCACCGGCGCCTTGCGGGCCAGGGTCTTTTTCACGCCGGCGTCGGCCGGAATGTCTTTATTTTCGCCAGTCGTTGATTTTGTGGTAGCTCTCGCCATCGTCTGTCCTTAAATGCCCCGTTCAGGAGTGCGCA
>CAMLIY010000376.1 GCA_946480125.1 uncultured Asticcacaulis sp. | reverse complement strand
TGCTGTGGCCCGAGCAGCAGTTCGTTCGCCTTGCTGGCGATGATGCGCGGATAGACGATCAGGCCGCCATACTGGATGCTGAAGTCGTGATAGCCGCCGCGATATCGCTGACCGCGCAACTTGGTGATGCTCAGGCGCCGGCGTTCGGCACCGTAATCCGGGGATAGCTGTTCCAGGCTGATGACACCGTGGGCGATGCTTTCCAGTTGCAGATCGTCTTCGCCGCGCGCCGTCTTGTCATCGAGAAACAGCACCGTGCAATCGCGGCCGACGAAAAACTGCTTGAGGGCCAGAACCTGGCGGCGAAACCGCAAGGCGCTCTGGGCCAGCAACTTGACCTCTGATAGGGAGTCAATCACCACCCGCTTCGGCTTGATGCGCTCAACCTCGTCCTGGATACGCCGTGTGGTGACGCTCAGTTCCACTTCCGAAGGCTGGAACATGGTGTACTGGTTGTCCGGGTCGAGGTCCTGCTCCTCGGCGATCAGTTCAAAAATCTCGACCTCATCGAGCACCATGCCGTGCGATTTCGCCACCGCCATCAGTTCCATACGGGTTTCCGACAGGGTGACATAGAGCACCTTCTCGCCCTGACGGACGCCCTCCAGCAGAAACTGCAATGACAGGGTTGTCTTGCCCGATCCGGGCGTTCCATGCAGCAGATAGACCCGGTTGGCCGTCAAACCACCGCCGAGAATATCATCAAATGCTGCTATGCCGGTCTTGATAACCGGACTTGTCGTCTCCGCCTCTCTCACTGGGCCTCTCGCTGAAATTGCCTTGAAATCAGTCAATTACAGCGGGAATAATTTTTCAATTAGGTTGGAGGTCGTGGAAGTCCAAGCCCGCGTAAAGCGTATGTTGTCGCGCCAAACGGACAGGGTCAGGCCAGTTCGGCCTGTATGTCGGCAAAGTCAGACCGCGCCTCGCGGATCTGCGCGTGGTGATCGGCCGCCCATTTCATCAGGCCCATCAAGGGCGGCATCATCGATTCGCCCAACGGCGTCAGGCGGTATTCGACCGACGGCGGCTGGGTCGGGAAGACATGCCGGCTGACCAGGCCGTCGCGTTGCAGATCGCGCAGGGTCTGGGTCAGCATCCGCTGCGAGATATCCGGCACGGCGCGTTTCAACTCGCCGAAGCGGTGCGGCCGGGTGCCGAGCGCCACCATCAGCAGGCTCGACCACTTGTCGCCGATATGATCCATCACATCGCGTATCGGACACTTGCTGCTGTCTACCCGGCCCTCGACCTGAACCATGAAGGCCTGCATGGCCTGACGCAGCGCAGGCGTGATTACTGGTTCCTTCAAGGTAACTATCTCCCGAAAACCTGCCGCCTTTACAGGCGGCAATAAGCTATTATTTTATACATGGTCTCATTTAGTAACCAAATATCATAAAGGAACCATCATGTCCAATCTTCTCGTTACGGGCGCCAATGGCAAGCTCGGCCGTCATGTCACCCAGCTTCTGCTCGAAGCTGGCCGGGACCATATCATCGCCGCTTCGCGCGACACCGCGAAGATCGCCGATCTGGCCGCCAAAGGCGCGGAAACCCGCACCGCCGACTTCGACGATCCCGCTTCGCTTGCCGCCGCCTTCAAAGGTGTCGACCGCGTCCTGATCATTTCGACCGATTCCCTCGGCACCGGCCAGCGCCTCAGGCAGCATCTAAATGCCGTAAAAGCCGCCGCCGAGGCCGGCGCCGAAATCGTCTATACCTCCATGCCGAAACCGGAAGGCTCCGCCGTCACCTTCGCCCCCGATCATGCCGGCACCGAACAGGCGATCATTGCCACTGGCCGTCCCTACACGATCCTGCGCGACGCCTGGTATCAGGAAAACCTGCTGATGACCCTGCCGGGCGCCTTTGCCTCAGGCACGCTCTATACCTCCGCCGGCGATGGCAAGATATCCCATGTCTCCCACGCAGATGTCGCCCGTTCAGCGGCGGCGGCCCTGAGCAGGTCCTCGGCCAACCAGATTCTCACCCTGACCGGCCCTGAACTTCTGACCACGAAACAGATCGCCGCCCTGGCCTCGGAAGTCATCGGCAAGCCGCTGGCAGTCGTCGACCTGACCGACGCGCAACTGGCCGGCGGTATGAAGGCGGCGGGCGTACCGGAAGCCATCATTCACATGCTGGTCTCCTTCGACACCACCACCCGCGAAGGCGGCTTCGATATCCTGACCGATGATGTCGAAACCCTTACCGGCCGCAAGCCGGAGCCCCTGCGCACCTTCCTGGAAGCCAGCAAGTCGGCATTCTAAACTATACCTCCCCCACCTCTGGTAGGGAGGGGGACCGTCCGGGGTAGCCTTTAGGCGAAGCCGGATGGTGGTGGGGTTTCTTGCTTAGGCCGCGCACACAGGCTATCACACGTTCATGCGCATCCTGCCCGTCGAACCCCACCACATCCCCGCCCTGTCGCAATTGGCGAGGGATACCTTTACCGAGACGTTCGGTCCCCTCTATCCGCCGGAAGACCTCAGCGCCTTTCTGGAAAAATCCTACGCGCCCGCAAAACTGGCGGCGGAAGCCGCCGATCCGGCGCAGTTCTGGCGCATAGTGTATGATGGCGATGACGCCGTGGCCTATCTGCAATGCGGACCGGTCGGCCTGCCCCACCCCGATGCCGATCCGGCCCGTGCCGGCGAACTGAAGCGCCTCTATGTCCATTCCAGCCAGCAAGGCAAGGGCCTGGGCCGGATGCTGATGGCCGTTGCCTTGAACTGGCTCGGCGAGACCTATGGCAATGCGCCGCAATGGATCGGCGTGTGGAGCGAAAACCACAAGGCGCAGGCGCTCTACCGGTCTTACGGCTTCGAGCAGGTGGGCGAATACCAGTTCCCGGTCGGCCAGACACTTGACGACGAATTCATCCTGCGCCGCCAGCCTTAACCTTTACAGATGTCTATAAACGCCTGTTCGGCGCGGGTGCCGCTGCGTTCCTTCAAGCGAAGCAAGTAGAAGGATCGCGGCGCCAGGCCGATATCCAGGCCCTGAAGCAGGCCGGCACGGATGGCCCGCTGTGCCACCAGTTCGGATTG
>CAMLIY010000375.1 GCA_946480125.1 uncultured Asticcacaulis sp. | reverse complement strand
CCGGCGGCATCGAGACGGCGGCGCATATAGGCTTCCAGCGTGCGCCAGAGCTGCCAGCCCTTGGGATGCCAGAAGACCATGCCGCGGCCTTCTTCCTGCATGTGGAAGAGGTCCATGGCGCGGCCGAGCTTGCGGTGGTCGCGCTTTTCGGCTTCCTCGACGCGGTGGATGTAGGCTTCGAGATCGGCTTCCGTGGTCCAGGCCGTGCCGTAGATGCGCTGTAATTGTGCATTATTATGGTCGCCACGCCAGTAGGCGCCGGCCAGCTTGGTCAGCTTGAAGGCCTTGCCGATGAATTTCGACGACGGCAGGTGCGGTCCGCGGCACAGATCCTTCCAGGCGTCGCCATGACGATACATGGTGATGGTTTCGGTGCCCGGCAGGTCACGGATGATCTCGGCCTTGTAGGCCTCGCCGATACCTTCGAAATGCTTGATGGCCGCGTCGCGGTCCCATACCTCGCGCACGATCTTTTCGTCGCGGTCGACGATTTCCTTCATCTTCGCTTCGATTTTGGTGAAATCGTCCGTCGAGAACGGCTCATCTCGGGCGAAATCATAATAGAATCCGTCTTCGATAGAGGGGCCGATGGTGACCTGCGTGCCGGGAAACAGCTCCTGAACCGCCTCGGCCAGGATATGGGCGGTGTCGTGACGGATCACTTCGAGCGCCTCAGGGGCGTCGCGCGTCAGAATTTCCAATGCCCCCCCCTGCTCAAGCGGACGGTCCAAATCCAGCAGTTCTCCATCAAGTTTGATAAGGACCGCCTTCTTCACCAGTGATTTTGACAGGCTTTCGGCAATCATCCGGCCAGTTGTCCCCCTGTCAAAGCTGCGAACGGCGCCATCGGGAAACGTCAAGTCTATCATCATCTTAGTCAACTTTTAGCTGGCGACCTATAGCCCTTACGGCGGGCTTCATCGCGCAATAATTTAAATAAGGATTCGATATTGCCTTTAAAAAGCCACACCAAATCCGCGCTTGCGTGTCCTTAAAAACACACAGACCTTACTCTCTTATATTCCGTGGCGGTACCGGATCATAGCCGCTGCTTCCCCCCGGATGGCAACGGCATATCCGTTTAATGCCCAGCCACGCCCCACGCACAGGGCCATGGCCAATCAGCGCTTCGGCCATATATTCGGAACAGGTCGGCCGAAAGCGGCAGGCTTGTCCAATAAACGGCGACAAGGTGAGCTTATAAGCCCGCAAGGCCGTACGCACGGAACGTTCATAAAGAGCGGTCATGCCCAGTCGAATGAAGAAAAAGACGAAACGCGTCAACCCCCCGCAGTCGTTACCCCCCGCCTGCATAACCAAAGAAAAGGTATTTTAGGCCTCCAGACAAGCCCCAAACGTCTCTTTTTCAACTTTATATTATTTCAGTGATGAAATAGCCGCACTGGTTGCCTCGAAAGCCAGCAAGGTCGATGCATGTCGAGCGGGATAATCCTTGACAGAAGACAGCACAGCCAGATCGGCGAAGCGGTCCGGGAATGTCACGGCCTCACCTTTGAGCAGACCGCGCAGCGCCTCGCGGGCCGCCAACACCTCATCGCCGGTGGCACCTATCACATGCTGGCTGAGAATCGCCGCGCTGGCCTGACCGAGGGCGCAGGCCTGAACCTGCTGGGCGAAATCGCTGATCACATCGCCCTCCATATTCAGTTCGACGTGGATGGTGCTACCGCACAGCTTCGCCACCTTGTCTGCTGTCGCCTGCGGATTGGCCAGATGCCCGACATGCTGGAGCTGTGTCGTGCGGCGCAGGATTTCACGGGAATAAAGGTCGTCGATCATGGCTACCAGATGGGCGTGACAGCGGGTTCCCGCAAGGCTTACTTCTTCTTACCCCAGAAGTGGGTATTGAGCCATTTTGGCCGGGGCTTTGATAACGGATCGTCCTTCGGCACCGGCAGCACGAGAACCGACGAGACATGCGGATTGCTGGCGAATTTCGCCTCGGCGCGTACTTTCAGGGCTTCGCCAAAGGCGGCAAAGCCGGTGCGGATATATTGCCTATATGCCTTGCCTTCGCGTTCCGACAAATAACCGTTGAACAGAGCACCGATCGAGAAGCTGCTGCCATATTCCGACAGGGCGTCAAATTCGAAATAGCGAACCAGGGTGCCGGCATAGAAGGGCTTCGGCACCGAAATATGAATATGCGACAGCGGCGTCCAGTCGGCGATGACGCCGTCGGTTTCCCAGGTGCCGAGGCCCTCATAATATTCTTCCAGATGCACCGGCGCGCCAAAATGGAGGTCGGCGCGGGCGGCCTTGTGGATCGGACTCCATTCCGGCCAGGCATTGATATCGGCGATGACCTCATAGACATCATCTATGGGTGCGGCGATGCCGACGCGCTGTTCGATCTTAAGCGCCATTATTTGCCCTTCACTTTCCACGTCGCGCCGGCCGGGCCATCCATGACCTCGACATTGAGCGCATTGAGCGCATCACGGATGCGATCCGATTCCGGCCAGTTTTTCGCGGCCCGGGCCGCGGCGCGCTCGACCAGCAAGGCCTCGACCTGAGCGGTCAGATCATCGGAAGCCCCGCCCTTGAACCAAGCTTCGGGATCTTGTTGCAAGATACCGAGCACTTCTGCAGTTTCAAGCAAAGCAAGTTTGCGGTCTCCAGCCATAGTCGTATTTTCATCCAGCATGGCTCTTTCAAGTGCGCCTGCTGTTTCAAATAAAGTGCTTATTTGCGCAGGCGTATTAAGATCATCGAGAAGCCAATCATGAAGCACGCGAATTTTTTGATCTTCTGGTGTTGGCAATGGTGTTATCGCTTCAATATTTTTAGCCCTGCGTAGCACACCATAAAGTCTGTCCATATTTTTATGGCACTGCTCAAGCAATTCCTGTGTCCAATTTAACGGCGCTCGATAGTGGGCCGACAACAGTGCCAGCCGGACCACCTCACCCGGATAGTCCTTGATCAGGTCATGGACCAGCACGACATTCCCCAGCGATTTTGACATCTTTTCGCCGGAAAAATCGAGAAAGCCATTGTGCATCCAGTATTTAGCGTAAGCCGCCGGATCAGAAT
>CAMLIY010000374.1 GCA_946480125.1 uncultured Asticcacaulis sp. | reverse complement strand
GTGGGATGTGCCGCACGCGCTGGAAGACCCGCGTCTGGCCGAGGTGATCGGCGAGTTGCCGCGCACGCCGCTCAGTGAAGCCATGAAGAGTTTGCTTTGAAACCGGCGGCGCCCTGCCTATATAGGGCGCATGACCTCCCGCATTGCACAACTGACCTACGCCATCGGCGATATCCACGGCATGACGATCTCTTTGAGCAGATAATCGAGCGAATTCGGGCTGATGCGGAAGGGCTGGGGGAGCGGCCGCGTATTGTCCTGCTGGGGGATTATGTCGATCGCGGACCGGCCTCGCGCCAGGTGCTGGATCGGGTTGGGCGCCTGCTGGCGGCGGATTGGTGCGATGTGGTGGCGCTGATGGGCAATCACGAAGAGGCGCTGCTGCGCTTCCTTGATGAGCCTGCGTTTGGCGATACGTGGCGCGACTGGGGCGGAGCAGCTACGCTCGATTCCTATGGCGTGGTCATGCCCTATATGGCGCGGACCATAGAAATCTGGGAGGAGGTCAGCCGCCGGTTCGCGGCCAAGGTCGATCCGGCGCATCTGGAGATGCTGAGGGCCATGCCGTCCTCCTTCATGGCAGACGATTATCTGTTCGTCCATGCCGGCGTCGATCCGGACCGGCCGCTGGCGGAGCAGGATGGCGCCACCTTCATGTATATCCGCGGGCGCTTCCTGCGGGCGGATCAGGCGTGTGAATATGTCGTGGTTCACGGACATTCGCCGCACAAGGTGCCGGTCAATACGCGCTGGCGGATCGGCATCGATACCGGCGTCTATTACAGCGGTATCCTGACGGCGGTACGTCTGCACGGCGAAGCGCGCGAACTGATACAGGTCAGCCGCGAGATGGATTTGGATCGCCCGTCGCCGGTGTTCTTTTAGATAAAAAAAGGCCGGGATTGTCCCGGCCTTTTTAACTTAGCCTTCACCGGCCAGGGCCGTATCGAGCGTCTTGCCGTCGGTGGCCCAGAGGTTGCCGATATGCAGCGCCACCGGATCGGGGAAGATATAGGTCTCATTCGCCGCGATGCCCTTGACGATCTGTTCGGCAGCGTGTTCCGGCGTGGCCTTGTCCATCGGGATATCCTTGGCCAGTTCGGTATCGATCGGGCCGGGATAGATGCCGAGCACCTTAATGCCCGAACCTTTCAGCGTGACGCGCAGGGTCTGGGTCAGGGATTGCAGGGCGGCCTTGGAAGCCGAGTAACCGGCGAGGCCCGGCGCCGAGGTCAGGCCGACGACACTGATGACATTGGCGATGGTGCCGGACTTGCGCGCCTCGAATACTGGCGTGAAAGCGCGGATAATGCGCAGGGTGCCATAATAGTTGGTATTCATGTCGCCATTGATCAGTTCGATCGGGCTTTCGATGAAGTTGGCGAAGACGGCGGTGCCGGCATTGTTAAGCAGGATATCGGTATCGGCGGCGGTCTTGACGGCGGCATCGACCGAAGCCTGGTCGGTGATGTCGAGTTGCAGCGGCACGACGCGGGCATCGCCGAAATCAGGCAGGGAGGCCACGCGGCGGGCGCCAGCATAGATTTTCTTCACATTGGTTTTCAGCAGTTCGCGGACGGTGGCGGCGCCGATGCCGCGGTTTGCGCCGGAAACGAGGACGGTTTGATGGGTGTACGACATGACTATCTTCCTTTGAAAAGCCGTCGATTTCAGGCGGCGCTGTTGTGTAAACCGATCTGTTTACATTGCCCTAAGTAAACAGATCGGTTTACATTGTCAAGCGGGTCTGATATAAAATTTTTCAAGGAGAATTTGCCATGTCCGCCGCCCCTACCAAGAAGCAGGAAATCATCGCCCAGGCCTACGACGCCTTTTATGACGGTGGTTTCCACGCCACGGGCATCGATACGGTCATGGCCAATAGCGGTATTTCCAAGCGTACCCTCTATAAATACTTCCCCAGTAAGGAAGACCTGATCGAGGCGGTTTTGGAGCAGTATGGCGCGGACACTGACACCTATCTTTTCCAGCCGGCCCTGGCGCGCAGCGATGATCCATTCATGCAGATACTGGCTCTGTTCGATGTCCGCCGTGAAATGATGGCGAAGACCGCCTGTCGCGGCTGCCTGGCCATGAAGGCCGGGCAGGAATATATCGGCAAGCACGCTGGCATCTCGGCACGAGGGCGAGCCGCGTCGGAGTATGTCGAGGGCCGGTTTATCGAACTGTGTGAAAAAGCCGGTGTCAAAGCCGCTGGCGACACCGGCCGTCAGCTCAATCTTTTGTTCCAGGGCGCGGCGCTGACCGCCCAGATGCAGCAGGACCCGTCGGTTTTCGAGGTCGCCAAAAAGGCAGTGCATATCCTGCTTGCGGATTGAACGGTCCCGCCGCTCCTCAGCGTTTAGTCTGAGCGGGGGTTATCTGCGATGACTTAGGGTATCCTGACATATTCACTGAAGACTCGTAAAATGCGCATCATATTGATCTGAAAGCGCGATTTGTCTTCACAAGGCGGCGAAGCGGGCATAGGGTAGGGTATGCCTTTGTGAGCTTTCATGTCATTGCCGAACGCCCATTTGAGTGATTATGTCCTGGGAAAGGTCGTCAAGCGCCCCGTCTTGCGAGGTGTGGCCCTGGTCAAGCGACATTTGCAGGGGTCCGAGGTCTGGTTTATTGTCCTCGCGGGCGGTGTCGGGCTTGTCGCTGGTGTCACGGCGGCGCTTCTCGGCCATTTCGCTCATCTGCTGCAATCCATCCTTTATGGGTTTTCACCCGATCTGCGCCTGAGTGCCCTGCCGTCGATCCAGGCCTGGCATTTGATCGCTCTGCCACTCGGCGGGGCAGCCTTGGGGCTGGTGCGTTTTATCTTTCCGCGCCGGACGCGTGCGCCGATCGACGTGGTTGAGGCCAATGCGCTTTACGGTGGCCGAATCCCTTTGCGTGACAGCCTGATCGTGTCGTTTCAAACCTTCCTGTCCAATGGATTTGGCGCCTCGGTGGGGCTGGAAGCGGCGTATGCGCAACTGGGGGGCGGCATTGCGTCCAAGATCGGTCAGTGGCTGGATCTCAAACGGGTGTCGCTGCGCACCCTGGTTGGCGCCGGCGCT
>CAMLIY010000373.1 GCA_946480125.1 uncultured Asticcacaulis sp. | reverse complement strand
TTGATCATCTGGTCCATATCGCCTTCCATGAACTGCGGCAGGTTATAGAGGGTCAGGTTGATGCGGTGATCCGACACGCGGCCCTGCGGATAATTATAGGTGCGGATGCGCTCGGAGCGATCGCCCGAACCGACCTGCGACTTGCGGGCATCGGAGCGCGCCGTATCGAGGGCATTGCGCTGCTGGTCATACAGACGCGCCTTGAGGTTGCGCATGGCGATGGCGCGGTTCATGTGCTGCGACTTTTCAGATGAGGTCACCACGATGCCCGACGGCATGTGGGTAATCCGCACCGCAGAGTCGGTCTTGTTGACGTGCTGACCGCCGGAGCCGGAAGCGCGGTAGGTATCGATACGGATATCCTTATCCAGAATCTCGATCTCGACATCCTCCGCTTCCGGTAACACCGCCACCGTCGCCGCCGAGGTATGGATACGGCCGCCGGCTTCGGTGGCCGGCACGCGCTGCACGCGGTGGACGCCGGATTCGAACTTCAGCTTGCCGAAGACGCCATCGCCGGTCACCGAGGCGATGATTTCCTTATACCCCCCCATTTCCCCTTCAGACACGCTGTCAATCTCGACCTTCCAGCCTTGCGAGGAAGCATAGCGGCTGTACATGCGGAACAGGTCGCCGGCGAACAGCGCCGCTTCATCGCCTCCGGTGCCGGCGCGCACTTCCAGAATGGCCGAGGCGTTGACATCCTTGTCCTGCGGCGCCAGCAACAGCGCCACACCATGCTCCAGGTCCGGCAGGGTGGTCTTCAGCGCCTCCAGTTCCTCAGCCGCCAGCGGCGACAGGTCCGGGTCATTCAGCGCCGCCATTTCTTCCAGTTCCGGCACCGACAGGCGCGCCTTATGCAGTCGGGTCACCGCGTCGAAAACCGGTTTCAGCTCGGCATGTTCCTTGGAGAGCTTGACGATCTCAGTGCCGTCGGTCGCCGATTCCATGCGCGCTTCGATCATGCGGAAGCGGTCCATGACCTGGTCCAGCTTGGCGTCGGGGAGGTGTATCAAGATTTCAAACTCTCAAAAAAAGATGCGGCCCCTGCCTAAACCTATTTCGGATAGGTATCAATAAAGCTCTGATGCTTTTCCAGTTCGCCGCGCAGGCCGCAATACCTGCCCTACCCGGTCCACCAGACTCTTTCCGTGACGGTACGAACCTTTCGTACAAAACAGATGTCAGGCTGACACATAATTTCATAACATCGTTAACAGCTTAATGTTTAATGGCCGATGCGAGCGCTGCAATGCCTTTACCGCCAAGGGTAAAGCAGCAAATTTCAACCCGTTCTGCCGCATAGATGCGTTAACAAGCGTTTAAATAAAAAAATCATGTGTTTGCCTTAATTTAAGATATCTACAGTAACCTTACACCTGGATATACAACTCACCTCAGAACGAGGAACTGGTGAAACATAGTTCAGGCGAATTAAAACTGCTTGCGCCCATGGCCTTGATTGTGGTTGTGGCCGTGTGTGCTTTGGTCGGCAGTTTGTGGGTATGGGCCGAGCAGGCCGATACCCTGTCCCGCTCGCGCGAGGAAAAGCTCGTCATGCTGGGTCTGAACCAGATGGCCGATGACCATTCGCAGCTGATGACACCGATCACTATTTGGGACAAGGCCGTCGAAAGCACGGCCGTCAAATATGATGATGACTGGGTGAAGGGCAATATCGGCGAATATTTCCAGGATTTCCTCAATTTTGAGTCCAATGTCCTTATGGATGACAAGGGCAAGATCGTCTTCGCCTATCACAATGGCCAGGAAGTTCCGCCAGCCACCCTGAGCCATGTGACACGCCAGACACGCGACTTGATTAACGGCCTGCGCCAGACCTATGATGATCGCCATGCCCGCGGCCTGCCACATACCACTGGCAGCGACCATGTCGGGCGCCTGATGGCCATGAACGGTCACATCTATATTGTCGGCGCCAGCCTGATCCTGCCGGTCAAGCAAGATACCCCCTTATTGAAATACAAACCCTTTGTCGCCGTTGGCATGCATGAGTTGTCGAGCGAGGAACTGATCACGTTATCCCAGCGTTACATGGTCTCCGATATCAAGGTGCTGCATCCGGGACAATCCCGCGCCAAGGGGTCGGCTTTGGTCGCTTTCCACGATGACGATGGCAAGGTTCTGGGCGAACTGACGTGGATACCTGAGACACCCGGCCACACCCTGTTTATCCGTACGCTTGGCCCCGTCCTGATGATTTCACTGGGACTAGGCCTGATTGCTCTTTTCCTGCTGCATCAGAGTCAGCGCGCAGCACAGGGACTGATCGCTTCGGAAGCCAAGGCCAAGCATATGGCCCTCCACGATAACCTGACCGGCCTGCCCAACCGCACCCTGTTCGCCGATCGGCTTAATCAAGCCAGTGAGCGCCTGAAACGCCAGGGCGGCCACGTCGCCGTCATGTGCATCGGTCTTGATCGTTTCAAAGACGTCAATGACACGCTTGGCCATCTGGCCGGCGATGAATTGATCCGCCACAACGCCACCAAGATCAACAGCATGATCCGCTCTGGCGACACGCTGGCCCGTCTTGGCGGCGATGAATTCGTCATTATCCAGACCGATACCGACGGCTCCAGCGCCGCCTCCCTGGCCAAGCGCATACTTGAAGGCCTGACCGGGACGGTCAATCTGGAGTCCGGCCAGGTGTTCTCAAGCTGCTCAATCGGCGTTACCCTGATCGGCGACGGCGAGATCGAGCCGGCCGAAGCCCTGCGACAGGCCGATCTCGCGCTTTATCGCGCCAAGGATTCAGGCCGCGGCCAGTACGCTTTTTTCGAAGTCGAGATGGACGCCACCATCAAGTTGCGCAAGACGCTGGAAACCGGTCTGCGCGAAGCGATCCATGTTGGCGATATTGATGTGGTTTACCAGCCGCAGGTCGATCACTTTGGCCATATTGTCGGCGTCGAGGCCTTATGCCGCTGGACACACCCGACGCGCGGGCCGGTTTCGCCTGCCTATTTCATTCCATTGGCTGAAGAATGCGGCCTGATGAACGAACTGGGCACCCTGATCATGCGCCGCGCCATGCAGGATTCGCATCGCTGGCCGGGCCT
>CAMLIY010000372.1 GCA_946480125.1 uncultured Asticcacaulis sp. | reverse complement strand
GAGGGCACGACGGTTTCGACCAAGTATGGCCCGGTCAAGACCGACCATATCCTCTTCATCGCTTCGGGCGCGTTTCATGTGTCGAAGCCGTCGGACCTGCTGCCGGAATTGCAGGGCCGCCTGCCGATCCGCGTCGAGCTGAAGGCGCTGACCCAGGAAGATTTCCGCCGCATTTTGAGCGAGCCGGAAGCCAATCTGATCAGGCAGAACCAGGCCCTGATGGCCACTGAAGGCGTGACCCTTGTATTCGATGACAGCGCCATCGCCGTGATGGCCGAAGCCGCCGCCACGGTCAATGCCAAGGTGGAAAACATCGGCGCCCGTCGCCTGCAGACCGTGATCGAGAAGGTGATGGAGGAGATTTCGTTTACCGCATCCGACATGCACGGCCAGACCGTGACGATCGATGCCGATTATGTCCGGAAGCGTTTGGGCGATATCGCCACGGACGCCGACCTGAGCCGCTACATCCTATAGTCAGGCCTGGTCGGGGCGATAGCGCTCGAAATTGTTGGCGAAGTCGTCGAAGCTTTCCTCAAACATGCGGCGAAATTCATCCGTAAAGATGCGCACGGCTTCCTCGCGGCGCGCCTTCATGCGTTCGCCGGAGCCATCGCTATTGGCGCACATCCAGGCGGTAAACCGGGCCGCAGCGAAAGTGCCGGACATGGCGACGCGCGCACCATTGGCGCCTTCAATGTGTTCATTGGAAAGAGCGATATGGTCGTCGACCCGTTTTAGAAAATCGGGGTCTGTTGTCTGTTGGGTCATGCTTTCCTCGAAATTATAGGTTTGTTCTATTCAGGCATTTGCAAGCCGGTTTAGCAAGCCCGTGCTGGCTTTTTCGCACATTTGGTAAACCGCTTCGAAATTCGCCGTCCCGCCATAATAGGGATCGGGCACGTTTTTCGTCAGGCCCAGCGCCTCTTCGAGATAGAGCGCGAGGCGAGCCTGCGAACCCTGCGGCTGCATGGCGCTGAGGTGGCGGATATTGTCGCGGTCGAGGCCCAGGATAAGATCGAAGCGATCGAAGTCGTCGATATGGATCTGCCGGGCGCGCTGTCCTGAAATATCGATGCCGTGGGCCTGCGCCACGGTGATCGAGCGTTTATCGGGCCGTTCGCCGCTGTGCCAGCCGCCGCAGCCGGCGGAATCGATGGTGAAGCGATCCGGCATTCGCGCCTGCCTCACTTGATGGCGGAAGATGCCTTCGGGCAGGGGCGAGCGGCAGATATTGCCAAGGCAGACGAACAGGATGGCGGTCATTTCAGGCTTTCCGGAGAATCGGGCATAAGAGGTTCACATCTACTGTTGAAGCGCGCTGATGAAAACCACCAAGCCTAAAACCACCAAACGCCGCAAGGTTGATCCCGGACTGATCCGCCAGTTGTTCGAGCGTTTCGAGCAGGACAAGCCGGAGCCGAAGACGGAGCTGAATTACAGCAACGCCTTTACTCTGGTGACGGCAGTGGCGCTATCGGCGCAGGCGACCGACGTTTCGGTCAACAAGGCGACCGGCCCCTTGTTCGCCATCGCCGATAATCCGGCGGACATGCTGGCGCTCGGCGAAGACAAATTGATGCAGATGATCAGTTCGATCGGCCTCTATCGCAACAAGGCAAAGAACGTCTTGGCCATGTGCCGCATCCTGATCGATCAGTACGGCGGGCAGGTGCCGATGAACCGCGAGGCGCTGGTCAGCCTGCCGGGTGTGGGCAACAAGACGGCCAGCGTGGTGCTCAATGAAATGGATATCGAACCGGCGATTGCCGTCGATACCCACGTCTATCGCGTGTCGCACCGGCTGGGCCTCGTTGATACCTCGGCCAATACGCCGGACAAGGTGGAAAAGCAGTTGATGCAGGTCATCCCGAAGCACTGGCTCACCCGCGCGCACCACTGGCTGATCCTGCATGGGCGCTATGTGTGCGTGGCGCGCAAGCCCAAGTGCGATATTTGTATTGTGCGGGATCTGTGTCCGAAGATCGGCGTCGATTTCACACCGCTGGTTTAAGCCGTTCCAGAATGAAAGTTGGCTCACCGTGGAACAGGCATTCGCGCAAAGGCTTATAGCCGTGGCGCAAGGCCAGTTTTAGCGAGGCTTCGTTTTCCGGGGCGATGGCGCACTGGGTTTTCGGCAGGTTCAGCGTCTCGTCGGCGTAAACCAGCGCGGCTTTCAGCGCCTCGGACGCATAGCCCTGGCCATGAAAGGTGCTGTCGAAGACCCAGCCGGTCTCGAAGGCGTCGAGCGGTGGATCGATGGCGCGCTTGTAGTCAAAAATGCCCATGACACCGATATGCTGGTCCGTCTTCTTCAGCCGTACCGACCAGGTGCCGAAGCCGAAAACCTGCCAGTGGCCGATATCGCGCAGCAGCCGCAGCCAGACGGTCTCGCGGTCCATCGGCTTGCCGGTGATATGGCGATAGACCGGTTCCTGCGACCACAGGGCGTGTTGGGCATCGAGATCGGTAGCGGCCAGCGGTTGGAGAATCAGCCTTTCGGTTTCAATGAACATGGTCGGTGCCCGAACAGCCGCAAACCCGCATCGCCGCCTCGACCGCATCCTTGAAACGCATCGACGTTTCCGGATCATAGGTCAGGTAAAGATCGGGCTCGATCAGTTCCAGCTCCATCAGGCAGAAGCCGCCATCTGCCGCTCTTACCATGTCGACGCGGGCATAGAGCAGGCGGTCGCGGCCGATGAAATCGATGGCTGATTGCGCCAGGGCCAGGGCTTCCGGCGGCGGGATCAATACGCGCAGATGGGCATCATAATCGGGTTGCGAGCGGAAGTCGCCGGATTTCGGTGTCTTCAGCACGGCGTGGGAGAATTGGCCGACGAAGTAGAGCAGAGACCATTCGCCTTCCGACTGGATGGACGGCATGAAGGGTTGGATCATGGCGGGTCCGACTGGCGGCGTGGCCTTGCGATCCTCGACATCGGCGGCGCCTTCGGTCACATCGGCCAGGCGATCACCTTCCCAGATCAGGGTGTTCTTGGCGCCGGCGGAAATCGCCGGCTTGAGCACCAGCGCTCTCTGGCCGAAATCGCTCCGGGCGCGCGCCACGTCTTCATCTGTGACGCCTTC
>CAMLIY010000371.1 GCA_946480125.1 uncultured Asticcacaulis sp. | reverse complement strand
CCTCCCTAGCGAAGCTGGGGAGGTGGCATTTGCGCAGCAAATGACGGAGGGGCGCCCCTCCACCACTTCGTGGTCCCCCTCCCCACTGCGTAGGGAGGAGAAAGAAAGCCTATGACCAAAGACTCCCCCGCAATTGCTTTCGTCAATGCCCGCCTCATCGATCCGGCCACCGAATATGACGGCCCCGGCTCGGTCATCGTCGCCGATGGCGTGATCACCACTGTCACCCTGGGCCACGATACCCCGGCCCTGCCCGCCGGCATCCGCCTCATCGATTGCGATGAAAACGCCCTCCTGCCCGGCCTGATCGACATGCGCGTCAAGACCGGCGAACCGGGCCACGAACCCGCCGAGACGCTGAAATCGGCCAGCCTCGCCGCCGCTGCCGGTGGCGTCACCTCCTTCGTCGTCCAGCCCGACACTGACCCGTGCATAGATGAGCCGGCCATGGCCGACTTTATCCTGCGCCGCGCCCGCGATATCGAACTGGTCCACGTCTATCCCGCCGGCGCCGCCACCAAGAAGCTGGAAGGCAAGCAGATGGCGGAAATCGGTCTGATGGCCGAGGCCGGCGCGCTCTATTTCACCAATGCCGACGAGCCGATCGTCAATTCCAAGATATTCAGCCGTGTGCTGAACTATGCCAGCGGCTTCAATGCCCTGATCGCCCATCGCCCGAAAGAGCCGTGGCTTTCCGAAGGCGCCGTGGCGACTTCCGGCGAAATGGCGGCGCGAATGGGCCTTTCCGGCGTGTCGCCGCTCGCCGAACGCATCATGATCGAGCGCGACCTGGCCCTGGCCGAGATGACCGGCGCGCGCTTCCTGGTCGACCTGATCTCGACCGGCGGCGCGCTGGACTCGCTCGAACGCGCCAAGGCCAAGGGGCTGGAGGTCTTCGCATCGGCCTCAATCAACCACCTGATGTTCAATGAACTCGACATCGGCGATTACCGCACCTTTTTCCGCCTCGATCCGCCCCTGCGCGCCGAACGCGACCGCCTGGCCCTGATCGACGCCGTCTCGACCGGCCTGATCGACGTCATCGTGTCGAACCATTCGCCGGAACCGGCCGAACACAAACGCCTGCCCTTCTCGGAAGCGACGCCCGGCGCGCTAGGCCTGCAAACCCTGTTGCCAGCGCTGATCGGCCTGCACCACGAAAACGACATTCCGCTGATCGATTTGCTGCGCACCGTGACGCAAAATCCGGCACAATTGCTGGGCCTGTCCGCCGGTCGCATCGCCAAAGGCGCGCCCGCCGACCTGATCCTGGTCGATATCGACGCGCCGTTTGCGTTGCGCGAAAAAGACATCCTGTCGAAATCGAAGAACTCGCCCTTTGAAAACCGTACCTTACAGGGCAAGGTGCTGAAAACCCTCGTCGACGGCCGTATCGTTTACGAGACATAACCAATATATTTCGCCCGCCCCGTTTACGGGGAGGGGGGACCGCGAAGCGGTGGGAGGGGCTTTCCTGTTCTCCCGCTTCGACACTTTGAACCGGAAGAAACGCCATGCCTGCTCTCCCCGATGTCGCCATCTACGCGCTTGCCCTGATCGGCGGTTATCTGCTCGGTTCGATCCCGTTCGGCTATATCGCCGCGAAAGCCGCCGGTATCGATATACGCACGGTCGGCTCCGGCAATATCGGCGCCACCAATGTGCTGCGCACCGGCCGCAAGGATCTGGCGGCCATCACCTTTATCGGCGACACCGGCAAGGGCGCACTGGCGGTCGGACTGGCCTTTGTCCTGTTGCTGCAAACCGACATTGAAACCCGCCGGACCGCCATGGCGCTGGCAGGTAGCGCGGCCTTTCTCGGTCACCTGTTCCCCGTCTGGCTGCAATTCAAGGGTGGCAAGGGCGTCGCCACCTTTTTCGGCACCCTGTTCGCCGCCTGCTGGCCGATGGGCCTGATCGCCGCAGCTCTGTGGCTGCTGACGGCGTTTATTTTCCGCATATCCTCGCTCGGCGCCCTGGTCGCCGCCGCTTTGGTCGTGCCGCTGGCCTTCTTTCTGCATGTCGCGCCCTATCCGTTCCTTGGCATGGCGCTGTTCATGGCGGTGTTGATCTATATCCGCCACCGCGAAAATATCCGCCGCCTGCTCAAGGGCGAAGAACCGAAGATCGGCAAGAAGAAAGAATAGATTTTCGTGCCCGAATTTTATGAAACTTTCAGCTTGATTGAGACGGAGTATGGCGTTGAACTCACCGTTAAGGACACAGAACGGGCTGACGAATTTGATGATTTCATAAATGAGAAATGCTTCGTTGAACTGGCAGGCTACAAACCTGTTGAAGACGGAATGACTTTCTTGTTCGGACAAGCCAGTTGTCCTGAAAAAGTCACAGCGCTAATTGAACGCTTCAAGCTGGCTGTTCCCATGACAGAAAATGGCGCTTAATTCTCCTCCCCATCGTGATGGGGAGGTGGCGCGAAGCGCCGGAGGGGCGCAACACCGACGATGACCAGACCACCGGCAAAATACGACTTGGCCCGCAAATTGCGCCGAAAGATGTCACCGGCGGAAACTCGCTTATGGGTTCGATTACGCAACAGAGAAGCGCTTGGTTTTAATGTTCGCCGTTCATACGCTTTCGGCCGCTATATCCTCGATTTTTATTGTGACGAAGCCAGGCTTTGCATCGAAGTCGATGGCGCCCAGCACCATTTTGATGAGGCACGGGCTTATGATGAAAAACGGGATGATTACCTCAAGGCGCATGGAATAGAAACGTTGCGCATACCCGCCATTCAAGTGATGGAATATCCGGACAGCGCCGCGCTCTATGTGGCGGATGAAATACGGCTGAGATTGGCCAAACTTCAGTCGTAGCGCCCCTCCGGCGCTTCGCGCCACCTCCCCATCACGATGGGGAGGAGATTATTCTCAGGCGCCCAGCAGGCGTTCCAGCCGGGCGGCCGCGTCGGTGATGGCGAAGGCCGCCTTGCGTTCCATCTCGTGCGCACCGGCATTCAGGCGCGAGCTGGCCGAATGGGCCTCATCCAGTTGCGCCCGCAGGTCCTGCATTTCATCGATCATCAAAAGCGCCGCCATCAGGAACAGCCGCACCTCGCCGATCGAACCGACATCCGACACCACCATCT
>CAMLIY010000370.1 GCA_946480125.1 uncultured Asticcacaulis sp. | reverse complement strand
ATGACGGTTCGTTCGGCCGTGCGGCCGTGCCCTCCGGCGCCTCGACCGGCGCGCACGAGGCCACCGAGCTGCGTGACGGCGACATGAAGCGCTACGGCGGCAAGGGCGTCCGCAAGGCGGTGGATGCCGTCAACGGTGAAATTTTTGAGGCCATCGCCGGTTTTGAAGCGCTCGACCAGCGCCGCCTCGACCAGGCCCTGATCAATCTCGATGGCACGCCGAACAAGTCGCGCCTCGGCGCCAACGCCATCCTCGGTGTGTCGCTGGCCGTGGCCCGCGCGGCGGCGCAAGCTTCGGGTCTGCCGCTTTACAAGTATGTCGGTGGCCTCGGCGCCCGCGTTCTGCCGGTACCGCTGATGAACATCATCAATGGTGGCGCCCACGCTGATAACCCCATCGACATCCAGGAATTCATGATCGTGCCGGCCGGCGCCGAATCGTTCTCGGAAGCCCTGCGCATGGGCGCTGAAATCTTCCATTCGCTGAAGAAGGGCCTGAAGGCCGCCGGTCACAATACCAATGTCGGCGACGAAGGCGGTTTCGCCCCGAACCTGGCTTCGGCCGAAGACGCGCTGACCTTCATCATGAAGGCCGGTGAGCAGGCGGGTTACAAGGCGGGGTCTGATTTCTGGCTGGCGCTTGACGTCGCCTCGACCGAGTTCTTCAAGGACGACAAGTATCATCTGGAAGGCGAGGGCAAGACTCTGACGCCGGTCGAGATGGTCGATTACCTCGAAAATCTGGCCAACAAGTTCCCGATCTGCTCGATCGAGGACGGCATGTCGGAAGATGATTACGAAGGCTGGAAGGAACTGACCGAGCGCCTGGGCGACCGCATCCAGCTGGTCGGCGACGATCTCTTCGTCACCAATCCGGACCGTCTGGAAACCGGCATTGTCGAGGGCATGGCCAACTCGATCCTGGTCAAGGTCAACCAGATCGGCACGCTGTCGGAAACCATGGATGCCGTCGATATGGCGCATCGTGCCGGCTATACATCTGTCATGTCGCACCGTTCGGGCGAGACCGAGGATTCGACCATCGCCGACCTGGCCGTGGCGATGAACTGCGGTCAGATCAAGACAGGTTCGCTGGCGCGTTCGGATCGCACGGCGAAGTACAACCAGCTTCTGCGCATCGAATCGATGCTGGATGATGAAGCGGTTTATGCCGGCGTATCGGTTATCCGCTGCTAACTATGGGGTTTGGGGCCTGTGGCCCCAGGTCTTCTTTCGTTCAAAGAAAAACCCGGTCTTTAAGGACCGGGTTTTTCTTTGAACACGGCAAGGTTATGGGGCCACAGGTCCCAAACCTGTAACTCGACAGGGCAAAACTCAGCCTTCATTAACCCTTTTAGGCTTATGATTTCGCCTGAAACGAGGGGAGTCCGGCGGCGTCCATCGTCATCAATTCGGATTGGCAGATTTTCTGCGCTCACTTTTTGACAATAAAGATAAAAACGCCGTGATAAATCAGACGTTTCAAAAGCCATCAGTGATAAATTCTTCTGTATGCCCGGACATGATTGGTAACATTATGTTAATCGCAAGGGCCGAAAAAAGGCCTTCAGGTATTATCGTCGTCCAGAAGGGGCTTTAATAGTGTTGTTTCGTTTAAGGCCATATCTGCCAACCGCAATTATTACATTGGTTCTTACCTATGTCTGTGTTCAGTATCTGACCGGAGACAAAGGGTTTTTTTCCCAAGAGTCGCGTAATCGGGAGATGGTTGTTAAGCAACATCAGCTTGCGCAACTTAAAACAGAACATGCTGACCTGGAAGCACGTGCCAAATACTTGCGTACGGATAACCTTTCCAAGGATTTACTGGAGGAGCGCGCCCGCGTGTTGCTGGGCCTTTCCGAGCCAAAGGCCTATGTCATCCGGGGCCCGATCGTCAAGAACGCCACCTCCTGAGCTTATCTTTAGCCCTTTACGCGAAGGCAGGCTTCTCATAAAGGAAGTGTGCCTTTGATTTGCGGTGCGCGCGCTATCTGCGCCGCGTGCCCGAAGTGCTGCTATTTCCAAGGCCGATGCTTATATACGGCCGTAGTTTACGATTATGGGAGATGTCCATGGCGCGTGCCGCCCAGAAAGACAGCCAAAAAGACGGCAAGACCGATAGTGGCAACAAGCTGAGCAATGTCTCCAAAGACGATCTGTTGACATATTACCGCCAGATGGTGCTGATCCGCCGTTTTGAAGAACGTGCCGGTCAACTCTACGGCATGGGCCTGATTGGCGGCTTCTGCCACCTCTATATCGGCCAGGAAGCCATCGCGGTCGGCATGGAAGCCGCCTCGAAGGACGGCGATCAGGTCATCACCGGCTATCGTGACCACGGCCATATGCTGGCCGCCGGCATGGACCCCAATGCTGTCATGGCCGAACTGACCGGCCGTTCCGGCGGTTCGTCGAAAGGCAAGGGCGGTTCGATGCACATGTTCGATATCGAGACCGGTTTCTTCGGCGGCCACGGCATCGTCGGCGCCCAGGTTTCCCTCGGCACCGGCCTGGCCTTTGCCGACTTCTACAAACAAAACGGCAATGTCTCCTTCACCTATTTCGGTGACGGCGCCGCCAACCAGGGTCAGGTTTACGAGAGCTTTAACATGGCGCAGTTGTGGAAGCTTCCGGTCGTCTATGTGATTGAGAACAACGAATACGCCATGGGCACCTCACTGGCCCGCGGTTCGGCCACGGTTAACCTGTCGCAACGCGGCGCTTCGTTCGACATTCCGGGTGAAACGGTTGACGGCATGGATGTGTTTGCCGTCAAGGACGCGGCTGAACGCGCCGCCGAACATGCCCGCTCCGGCAAGGGACCATATATCCTCGAAATGAAGACCTATCGGTATCGCGGTCACTCGATGTCAGATCCCGCCAAGTATCGTTCGAAGGAAGAGGTTGATGAGGTCAAGACGACCCGCGACCCGATCGATCACGTCAAGACCATGCTGCAACAAGCCGGCGTGGCTGAGGACGAGATCAAGACGATCGACAATGAGATAAAGGCCATTGTGCTGGAAGCGGTCGATTTCGCCCAGACCAGCCCTGAACCCGATCCGTCCGAACTGTATACCGACGTCTATTTGGAAGCCTGATCCATGA
>CAMLIY010000369.1 GCA_946480125.1 uncultured Asticcacaulis sp. | reverse complement strand
CAAGTGACTGGAGTTCAGACGTGTGCTCTTCCGATCTAAACAACTCCCCCATCAGCACCCCCATCAACAGGCCGCCGATGACATTGGCCAGGAAGGTGCCGACCGGCCATTCATTCAGTGGCCAGCGCTCACCCGCCCACCAGCCAGCAGAAGCCACACCGAGCAGATAGCGGCAAAGCGAGCCAAAAGCACCACCCAGCATGACTAAAAGGATATTGATCATCGCCGAGCTAATACCCCTCTTGGCCTTGTTATCATAGTCCTCTAAACTTGGAATCAGCACAAATTGCAGGTAAATCATGAGCCTTTCCGCCCAATACGACCCGAAAAACATCTTCGCCAAAATCCTGAGCGGCGATATTCCGTCGGTAAAGGTGTATGAGGACGACCGGATCTTAAGCTTCATGGACGCCTTTCCGCAATCAAAAGGCCATACCCTGGTGATCCCCAAGGTGCCGGCCTGTAACCTGTTCGATATCGCAGCGGATGACCTGCAAAACCTGATCATCAAGACGCAGACCATCGGCCGCGCCGTACGTGACGCGCTGAAGCCGGACGGCATCCGCATCGCGCAATTCAATGGCGAACCGGCCGGCCAGACGGTCTTCCATATCCACTTTCATATCATCCCGATCTGGGCCAATGCAACGCTTGGCAAGCATGGCGGCGAGATGGCGGACATGAATGAATTGAACGCCTTGGCCACACAAATTAAAGCAAAACTGTAATGACTTTTTACGTTCTTAGGCATGGCCAGACCGACTGGAACGTGCAGATGCGACTCCAGGGTTCAACCGATATTCCGCTCAATGACACCGGCCGCGCCCAGGCGCATATGGCGGCGCAGATACTGGCGGGCGAAGGCATCACACAGATTATCGCCAGTCCCCTCTCCCGCGCCCTGGAAACGGCCCAGATCGTTGGCGCCGCCGCTGGTATCAAACCTGTGATCGATGGTCGGCTGATTGAGCGCAATTTCGGTCAGTTCGAGGGCATGACGATCGACGAGGTTCACCAGCACCGCGAGGACATGCGCGAGCATATGAACCCCCAGGCCGATGTCGATGGCAAGCATTATCCGTGGGACGCCGAACCGCTGCCGGAAGTGATCGAGCGGGTCTATGCCTGCATCAATGACTACCGCGAAACCGGCAAGTGCCTGTTCGTCTTCCACGGCATCCCCTTCCGCGCCGTGACGCGCAAGTTTCTCAACGATATGTACTCCAGCCCCAATGCCGCGCCGGTGCGCTTTGAAGCGGACGGCGACAAATGGCGGATGGTTCCGCTCGATCCGGATAACGCACCAATCCAGCAGATCTACAATGCCCAGACGACCATGGGGCGTATTTAGACCTTTTGAATAAACGGCAGGCTGGCGAACAGCGCCACCGATTTCAGGCGGGCGCCGATATCGTGTATTGGCATGGAGATGATCAGTTCGTCGGCCCCCGTCTGCTCCAGGAAGCTGCCCAGGCGCTTCTCGATGGTGTCCGGTGAGCCGACCATGGCGTAGCGCAGCATATGGTCGATCATGGTGTTTTCGTCCGGCGTCAGACTGGCCACCGCATCATAGCTCGGCCGCGGGAATGGCACACGCACATTGCGGCGCAGATTGGCGAAGGACTGCTGCATCGAGGTGAACTGAAACTCGGCCTCGGCATCACTATCCGCCGCCACGCCCATGACGCCGACCATGGTGTGCGGCTTGTTGAGCGCCGCCGATGGGCGGAAATGCGTGCGGTAAAGCTGGAGCGCGTCGAACAAAAGTTCCGGCGCAAAATGCGAGGCGAAGGCGTAAGGCAGGCCCAGTTGCGCCGCCAGTTGCGCACTGTAGAGCGAAGACCCAAGCAGCCAGATCGGCACATGGCTATTTGAACCCGGCACGGCCAGGATGCGCTGCCCTTCGTCCGGTGCGCCAAGCAGATGCTGCAATTCCAGGATATCGTTGGGGAAACTCTCGACGCCGGCGTCCATGTTCCGGCGCAGGGCGCGCGCCGTCATCATGTCGGTGCCGGGCGCACGGCCGATACCAAGATCGACCCGACCGGGATTGAGCGCTTCGAGCGTTCCGAACTGCTCGGCGATGACCAGCGGCGAATGGTTAGGCAGCATGATGCCGCCGGAGCCGATACGGATGGTCTTTGTCGCCGCCCCGACATGGGCGATGACGATCGAGGTTGCCGCCGAAGCGATGCCGGGCATGCCATGATGTTCGGCCAGCCAGTAACGCTTATAGCCCGCCGCTTCCGCGCCTTGCGCCATCTTTGCCGAATTGGCCAGGGCATCGCTGATGCTGCTGCCTTCGGCAATCTGTGACAGGTCGAGGATGGAAAAGGGGATCATGCGGCGCTCCTTGCGATGGAGCTTATGTAGGTGCTTCGGTTACGATTGCGAGGGGAAGCGTTGCAAGAAAGCAAGAAACCCCACCACCACATCTCACGCTTCGCGCTCGTGCGGTCCCCCTCCCCGACAAGTCGGGGAGGTATAAGAAAGGAAAGCCCCCCGGTTTGCACCGAAGGGCTTTTTATTTAGCTGCCAACGTTTCAACACACGCTGTCAACGATCCGGTCCTAGGGGCTTGCCCCTAGTCTACGATTTCGGCCTTGGAACCGGCCTTGTCGGCACCGCCCTTTTGCGAGGGCGTGATATCGAAGGCGATCTTGCCGTCAGCCAGTTTCACCAGGATATGGCCACCCTTGACCAGCTTGCCGAAAAGGATTTCGTCGGCCAGCGGCTTCTTGATGTTTTCCTGGATGACACGGGCCAGCGGACGGGCGCCATACAGTTCGTCGTAACCGTTTTCGGACAGCCAGGCGGCCGCTTCGTCGGTCAGTTCGATCGAGATATGACGATCGGCCAGTTGCATTTCCAGTTGCAGGATGAACTTCTGGACGACCAGCGAAATCACGTCCGGCTTCAGTTGCTTGAAGGTGACGATGGCGTCGAGACGGTTGCGGAATTCCGGCGTAAACAGACGCTTGATGGCCTGTTCGTCTTCACCCGACACCTTCTCACGGCCAAAGCCGATCGAGTTCTTCTGGTTATCCGAAGCGCCGGCATTGGTGGTCATGATCAGGATGACATTGCGGAAATCGACCTTCTTGCCGACCG
>CAMLIY010000368.1 GCA_946480125.1 uncultured Asticcacaulis sp. | reverse complement strand
CAGTTTTAAGGGCATTTTTTTTCCTTCGGGTCTGCCGGAACGCACAGGCCCGTATTGGAATGCCTATAGCGCATGTCGAGTTAACAGCAGGTTTCAACTAAAGTTAATATGCCGGGAATTTGATATCCCTCAAGATGGCGCGCCCATATTTCTTTAGGGAGTTTTAAGCGAATCTCTATTTACAGAATGGCACGTCAGTGCCCTTGGAGCTAGTCATGTCGCTCAGCGTAAAACAGCCAAAAAAATCAATAAATAACGCCGCGTCAGGGCTTTTGGTGTTGGGTGCCGCGACTGAGCCGTCCCCCCCCTTCGCTTCCGCTGTTACTGAGACGGCTATATTCGAACCTGTGGAAATATTCAATCCTGCGGCCCAAATTCTGGGAGACTCCGGATCGTCCGAAGCCCTGAAAATCCTGTTGAATGCCACCGAACATATCAAGCGAACAGATACGTTAAAGCTTTTACGGGAGGCAATCGACCTTTTCCGTAAAGGTGACTGGCAGGGCGGCGGCGATTGCGCACTCAGGGCTTTGCACATTGACGAAAAAAGCGGAGAGGCCTGGCACATCCTGGCCGTGTCACGCGACAAATGCAATGATTTCGCCAGCGCCATCACCTGCTACGAGACAGCGCTGAAACTGCTGCCGGAGAACCCGGCAATTGCTAATGATCTCGGCCGCCTCGCCTACAAGATGGGCATGAACGAACTGGCCGAAAAGTTTTTCCGTTTCTTTCTCAATAAAATCCCAGGCCATGTCGAGGCGATCAATAACCTGGCGAGCGCATTGCGTGAACTGAGCCGCCTGGATGAGGCCGTAGATTTGCTGCGTGATGCCATTGGCGCAAATCCAACCAATGTACAGTTGTGGAATGCGCTTGGCACGGTCGTCAACGCTCAGGGGGACCTGCATAATGCCGTCATATTTTATGAAGAAGGTCTTCGCCACGATCCCGGCCACGTCCATGCCCGGTATAATCTTGGTAATGCCAAGGCCTCGGTCGGCCGTGTAGAGGAAGGCCTTGAGGATCTGCTGGCCGCCCTGCCCCTCTTCACCGACCCGCTCAACGTCCATACGTGCAAACTCAGCATTGCCTTCTGCTATCTCCATCTTGGCAATTACGAGGAAGGCTGGAAATGGTATGAGGCGCGCGACAAGGACAATACCTCAGAAAAAGTGCATTACCTGATCAACCGGCCGCACTGGACGCCGGATCAGCCACTGAAAGGCAAGCGCATTTTCGTTTCGGCCGAACAGGGTCTGGGCGATGAAATCATGTTCTCCAATATATTGCCTGACCTGCAACGCGAGTTGGGGCCCGATGGCCATTTGAGTATTGGCGTGGAGTCCCGGCTTGTGCCGATTTTCCAGAAGGCCTTCCCGGATGCCACCATTTTCAAGCACCACACGACCCGGCACAAGACTCTGCCAGTCCGATTATTTCCCGATGTCATTGACTGGCAAAACTATGACTACTGGGCGATCATGGGCGATTTTCTTGGCCGTTACCGCAAAAATCTCGAAGACTTTCCGCGTTTTGAAAATGAAAAGCCGCATAGCTGGCTGCGTCCCGATCCGGATCGTGTTGCTTACTGGAAAACTGTCCTCAGCGAACTTAACAACAAACCAAAGGTTGGCCTGTTGTGGAAATCGCTGATCAAGCACTCACGCCGTGACCGCTACTATTCGCCTTTCACGCAATGGGAAGATATTCTGCGCATCAAGGGAATTCAGTTCGTCAATCTGCAATATGGCGACACCTCTGAAGAACTGGCCCTGGCGAAGGAAATGGGGCTGGATATCTGGACGCCGCCCGACATTGATCTGAAGAACGATCTCGACGAGTTGTCAGCCTTGTGCGTTGCCATGGATTGCATCCTCTGCCCCGCTAACGCCACAAGTAATATTGCTGGTGCCGCTGGCGCCACGGTGTGGCTGATAATACCTAAGGACGCCTGGATATGCCTCGGCACCGACTATTTCCCTTGGTATCCGTCAACGCGCGTCTTCTTCTCCGAGTCCCTGCTCGATTGGGCGCCGGTGATGGAACGTGTCAAGGACGCCCTGATCGAGACTTTTGCCGAT
Source organism: uncultured Asticcacaulis sp. (assembly GCA_946480125.1). The sequence goes on along the minus strand of CAMLIY010000368.1, from coordinate 1,030 downwards.
GTCGGTTGAAGCGCTGGTCGCCAAGGCGGCGGAGGCAGAAGCCAATCTTGATCTGCCCAAGGCCCTGGACACCTACGAAGCGGCGCTAAGACTGGCGCCGGACTCGTTGGAAATCGCCGGACGTCTGGCGGTGCTCGCCTTCCGGCTCAATATGTGGGCAATGGCGGAAAAATTCTATGCCCACCTGATCACCCAGGGCATTCACGAGATGCCGATTATCACTGGCTATGCCGCCAGCCTGCGTGAGCAGTCAAAATACGACGAAGCCATCGATGTGTTGAAGACCGTGCTTAACCAGCGGCCGGAAGAAGCCTCCCTCTGGGAAGGCCTCGGCACAGTCATGGCGTCGCAGGGCGATACCGAAAATGCCCTGACCTTTTTCAACGAGGCGCTGCGCCTTCAGCCCGACAACCTGCACGCACGCTTCAACAGGGGCTGCACCCTGCTTGACCAGGGTGAAGAGTCGGCCGGTCTGGAAGATCTCGCGGCCTGCGCCGATGCCTTCGATGATCCGGACAATCTGGCCTCGGCGCAGATCGCCTACGCCCAGGCCCTGCTGTCAGTTGGCAATCTTGAGGCCGGTTGGCGCACTTATGAAGGCCGTGAACGGTATGGCACCGCCCGGCAGGTGCATTATTCGCTATGGTCAAGACGCTGGCGGGAGGGGCAATCGCTTGCGAATAGCAATCTTTTAGTCAGCAGCGAGCAAGGCCTTGGCGATGAAGTGCTTTTTGCCTCTATCCTGCCTGATCTGATCCGCGATATGGGAGATGCGGGATCACTTTGGATTGCTGTCGAGCCGCGTCTGCAATCGCTTTTCCAACGTAGTTTTCCGGAAGCGCGCGTGATCGCTCACCGCACCCAAACAATCGATGGCATTTTGCAACGTAATTTTCCGCAACTTGAAAACGGCGCGACCGACGCCTGGGCCGTCATGGGTGATTTCCTGCCGCTGTATCGAAAAGAGGTGAGCGATTTCCCGTCGGAAAATATCTATCTAAAGCCAGATGACGCGCGTATCGCCTACTGG
>CAMLIY010000367.1 GCA_946480125.1 uncultured Asticcacaulis sp. | reverse complement strand
GCTTCGGTCATTATGCTCTCAACTTACGCAAAGAAGGATTGGGCTTTGGCGACGGCCTCGGCCAGGATATCGATCTCGGCTTCCGTATTATATAGGGCTATGGAGGCGCGAACGGTAGAGGTCACGCCCAATCGGGTCATCAAAGGTTCGGCGCAGTGCGTGCCGGCGCGAACAGCGACATTGTAGCGATCCAAAATTTGCGCCACATCATGGGCATGGGCCTGGCCGAGCGAAAAAGTCAGGATCGAGCCCTTGCCGGGTGCCTCACCATGCACCCGTAAGGAATTGATTTGCGTCAGGGCATCATGCGCGCGCTGATACAAGGCGTGCTCGTGGGCGATAACTTCGCTGCGGTCGAACTGCGACAGCCAGTCGATCGCCGCCTTCAGCCCGATCACTTCAAGAATGGCCGGTGTGCCGGCCTCAAAGCGATGGGGCGGCTCGTTCCAGGTGATCTTGTCCTTGGTGACATGGGCGATCATCTCACCGCCGCCTTGCCAGGGTGGCATGGCCGCCAGCAGTTCCGCCTTGCCATAAAGTACGCCCAGACCGGTCGGCCCATAGAGCTTGTGCGCCGAAAAGGCATAGAAGTCGGCGTCGAGCGCCTTCACATTCACAGGCAGGTGGACGACGCCCTGGCAGCCATCAACCACGACTTTCGCGCCAATGCTGTGCGCCCTGGCGATGATATCAGCGATCGGATTGATGGTGCCCAGCACGTTCGACATATGAGTGACGCAGACGAGCTTCACCTTCGGGGTCAATAATTGATCAAAGGCGGCCATATCGAGCGCGCCATCATCCAGGATCGGTACATAGACCAGCTTTACGCCCTTGCGTTCGGCCAGCATGTAAAACGGCACGATATTGGCGTGGTGCTCCATCTCGGTGGTCAGGATGACGTCGCCAGCCTGCAGGCTTTCGCCCCAAGTGTTGGCCACCAGATTAATCGATTCCGTCGCCGACTTGGTGAAGACGATCTCGTTGGTCTGCGCGCCAATGAACTTCGCCACCGTCTCGCGGCCGGCCTCATACGCGTCGGTTGTCTCGTTGGCTAAGGTATGCAAACCACGATGCACATTGGCGTAGGAGTGCCGCATAGCGTGCGACATGGCGTCGATCACGGCATTGGGCTTCTGTGCCGAGGCGCCGCTGTCGAGATAGACCAGTGGTTTGCCCTTGATCTCGCGCGACAGGATCGGAAAATCGGCGCGGGCCTTTTCTACGTCAAAGGGCATGAAAGCTCTCCGACGCATTTTCCAGGAAATTCAATACCGTTTCGCGCAAAACCTCATCCTCGATGGCATCGGCCACCGGCAGGACAAAGGCGTGGGTCAGCATGGCGCGGGCGGTCTCTTCCGGAATGCCGCGGCTCATCGCAAAGAACAGGGCCTCTTCATCGAGCGCACCAATCGTATTGCCGTGGGCGCACTGCACGTCATCGGCATAGATTTCCAGTTCCGGCTTGGCGCGGATATGGGCGCCATCGTTCAGGATCAGAGCTTGGTGGCGCATACGGGCATCGGTGCCGTCCGCCCCCCTTTCCACCACAATACGCCCTTGGAAGACCGCCGTGGCGCTATCCTTGACCAGCCCCTTTATCGTTTGGTTGGTCACACCATTGACCTGCCCGTGCGACACGCGCGTGGTCAGGTCGAAGTGGCGTTTGTCCTTCAGCAGATAGGCGCCATTCATCTCGACGATAGCGCCCTGACCGGCGTGATTGATGTGCGTTTCGAAGCGCTGAAATTTCGCGCCGGTCGAAAAGACATACTGCTTGAAGACACTATCTGGTGCGGTCTCAACCGTTGATTGACGCACGGACACGGCCGTCTCTGGTTCGTCCAGTATAACCACGCGGGTCAGCTTCGCACCTTCGCTCAGGGTGAAGCGCAGATGGCTATGTACGGCATAATCGAAAGCGCCGGTATAGTCCTCAAACAGCAGCAATTCCTCACCGGCGGGCACATTGATCTCGCCATGGCCCTGATAACCGAGATAACCGTCCTCATCGCCGAAATCATTGCCGTCGATATAGAGGCGGCCGTGGGATGTCTGCATGGCGAAATCGGCGGCGTGTTGCAGGCCGTCAAAACCGGCTTCATCGGCGGAGAAATAGACAAACCCATCCGGCTCCGCTTCCAGTTCGGAGAGCGTACGAACGACCATCGCCTTCTTCGGCGCTTCACGCAAGATCCGACTGAGGTCGGAATATTTCCATTCCTCATCACGGCGCGTCGGATAGGACGACGGGTCAAATATGTCCAGTTTCGTTTGTAATGTTTCTGGCATTACACCGCTTCCCCCAGATACTGATCATAGCCGTGCGCTTCCAGTTCCAGCGCCAGTTCGGGACCGCCCGAACGGACGATCTTGCCTGCGACCAGCACATGCACGAGGTCCGGTTTGATATGATCGAGCAAGCGTTGATAGTGGGTGATGACCAGCATACCGCGATCAGGCGCACGCAGGGCGTTTACGCCATCCGAAACCACTTTCAGCGCGTCGATATCGAGGCCGGAATCGGTTTCATCTAGGATCAGGAATTTTGGCTCCAGCAGGGCCATTTGCAGCACTTCCATGCGCTTCTTCTCGCCTCCGGAGAAGCCGACATTGAGCGGACGCTTGAGCATGTCCATGTCGATCTTGAGCGTCCTGGCGACCTCGCGCACGCGCTTAAGGAAGTCAGGCGCTGACATTTCGGTCTCGCCGCGCAGCTTCTTTTGCGCATTGAGCGCCGTGCGCAGGAAGGTCAGGGCCGGCACGCCGGGAATTTCAAGCGGATACTGGAACGACAGGTAAAGGCCGGCAGCGGCGCGTTCATGCACGTCCTTGTCGAGCAGGTCTTCACCGTTAAACATGACCGTACCGGACTTGATCTCATAGTTCGGGCGACCGGCCAGCGCATAGCCCAGTGTTGATTTGCCGGCGCCATTCGGCCCCATGATGGCATGCACTTCGCCAGCGGGCACGTCCAGAGACAGGCCTTTCAGGATTTGCTTGGTGTCAACAGCGACAGATAAGTCTTTGATCGAAAGCATAATAGTCAATTCCTAACCCACCGAGCCTTCAAGGCTGATGGCTACCAGTTTTTGTGCCTCAACGGCGAATTCCATCGGCAGTT
>CAMLIY010000366.1 GCA_946480125.1 uncultured Asticcacaulis sp. | reverse complement strand
AAACCAAAGCTTCCCAAAACCACCAGAGCGGCGCTTCTAATCGAACCACCAACCCTATGTCAACCGAGATTTTCTCTTTTTCAACAACGCCGTTTCCGGCCCGTTAGAAGCAGAGACAACATAACCGCGCTGGACAATTCCTAAGAACAATCCTCGTCAGATATGCGAGACTCAGAAGAAGCGCTGTTCTAATCCCATTTCAGATCGGCATCAAGCGTTAATTGAATTTTTACAAACTCAAAATGAATCAACCAAGCTGGCCAACTCTGCTTTCGTCGCAACCCATATAGGACCGTAACAGCGAGGGGTGGTCTCTAAAGATACGAAGCCGGGCTCGCAACCCCTAAAGTGCGCAAAATGAGTCTTTTCCACACCTTGCAGTAGGTGTGACCCAAATCCTACTCCTATATACGGGCAGAAAACGCGCGCCCCTAGCCGGCCGTAATATAGGCTTTTAAAGTCTGAGCCTCATGCTCCGTCGCCGCGATCTTGGCCTTGACCAGGTCGCCGATTGAGACAATGCCGACAAGTCGTTCGCCATCTATGACCGGCAAATGGCGAATCCGGCGATCCGTCATGCGTCCCAGCAAGGCATCGATCGTTTCGCCAGGATTGGCTGAGAAGACTTCGCGCGTCATGATATGGCTGACTGGCTGCCCTAGCGCCTGACCGCCAGATGTGGCGATGGCACGGATAATATCGCGCTCAGAAACAATGCCTACCACGCGATCCAAACGATCCAGAACGATAAAGGCGCCGACCTTTCGGGTATAAAGAAGGGCCGCAACCGAAGACAGGCTGTCATCCGGCGTGACCGTATAGACTTCGCGGCCTTTATTATTCAGCAACTGGGTTATCAGCATGAACCACCCTCCCCGGATGATATTGGCATTTCGACGCCTTATGGCGTTCGCGTTAATGGGAGGGTCAGCCTGCGCCCAAGCTGTGGAAAATCAATTCAAATACGCAAAGCTGACGTCAACTTGTCGTGAAGAATCGCGGGTGAAACGCCTTAAGCCAATGACCAATAACCAGAACACCGAACAAATAGCCGGCGATATGCGCCTGCCAGGCCACAACCACGCCCTGCCCGCCAGGTAAAAGCGGCAATAAGGCCGTCGCCAGATTGAGCCCTATCCACACCGCGGCCGAACTGAGGACACGCCGGTTGGTCAAGGGCACGACGCCGCCATTCAGGCCACGAATACCGGCAATGCGGCTTGAGGCCCCGATCAGGCCATATATGGCGCCGGATGCGCCGACGACTGGCATGTTGGAAGACAGGTTGAGCAGGCAAAACCCAAGGCCTGCCGCAATTCCACACAGGAAGAAGAACGCAAAGAAAGAGAGTGTCGCCCCCACCCCCCTGCCAAAGGCGCGTATCACCGGCGTGGCGAAGATCAGGCAGGCAGCGGCATTAAAGAGAACGTGGGTCCAGCTGCCGTGCAGGAAGATATGGGTGAACAGAAGCTCGAAATTGCCCTGCCTCAGCAGGACAGGCGACAAGGCAAAACTGTCAAACAACGCGTTTTCAAGCACAGGACCGCCGGATATCTGCAAGGCATAGCAACCGATGATCAGCAACGGCAGAACAATAGCCATCAGCGGCGCATTGAAGGCCGGTTCTTTACGGGGCGCCTGATCCGGCCGCGCGGCGTCGTCTGTCATATTTCGGGACTTCTCGGTACGTGTTCAACAAAAACGGTTCATTCTGGTTATATATGCCCTCGCTTTTTCCCTTTTAACAGGGGCACGACAGCGGCATTGACGCCAAAAAAACTCATAAAATTGAATTTAATGCGTCTATTCCTGAAAAAATACACCTTATTTTTAGGGTTGGCTCCCAAAGTGGCATCCGAATTGCTGGCTGTGGCTGCGTCTGTGGCGATATCGCCTCAGGCATGGAGCGTACGAATGACTAAAACCAAGACCCTGCTTATGACCCGCGCCCGCATCGGATTAATAATGGGCGCATTGAGCGTGGCGGCCTTATCAAGCCCGGCCGGCGCGCAGACAATGAGCACCTCCGCGTCTTCGTATCAGGCGGGATATGGCCTGAGCCTTCACCAGATGCAAAGCGCGATTGATCCTTCGACCCGCGACGCCAACGGCAACCGGGTTCTGGTTGACGGTATGATGGTCACCGGCACCGACAACAGCGTCTATGCCTACTCAAAAACGCTCGGCGCCGGCGATTCCTATTCCGGAGCCGGGGCGCTGGGGGGCGCCACAGCGATTGGCAACAGTCTTTCTGTCGTGGTCAACGGCAGCTACAACACGGTTATCGTTCATAATAACCAAACCAATAATGGCAACGTCACCGCAACCGCCAATGGCTCTACGGCCACCGGCGCCACGGGCACTGACATCACCGGGAACGTACAATTCTAATGGCACACATGACACAAAAGAAGACCGGCAAGACACTGGTCGCGACTATCGCCAGCCTGGCCGCCCTCAGCGTCGCCCTCTCTGGCTGCATGACCACACCGGCCGTCAATGCATCGGGCAATTACAAGACGCCGATCGGCAAGGCGCCGGTGACGGCTAACCCCACCGCCTATTCCGACGCGCTGGTTTGCCTGGGCTCCTATGCCCGTTCGCACCATCTCGCTTCGCCGCGTCTCGCCGTTGGCCGCATCTCGGATTACACCGGCCGCGCCTCGCTTGACGGTGGCCGCGAAATCACCCAGGGCGCGTCGCTGATGGCTATGACGGCGCTTGCCAAGGCCGGCGCCCGCCAGGTTGAGCGTTTCGATACCTCGGTCGGCGAGCTCGAACTGAAATACGCCAATAACAAGCTGATTACCGACGATTCCGTCGCCAACCCGACGCGCCCAGCTGATTATCGCAAGATCATGGCTGGTCAGGTGGCCGGCTCGGACTTCTTTATCGTCGGCGGCATCACCGAACTGAACGATAATCTGCGCTCGTCGGGTGTAGACGCCTATGCCGGCGACACCAAGGACACCGGCGTAAAGGGCATGTTCTATGGCCGCACCCTGGTGATGAATGTGGCGCTGGATCTGCGCCTCGTCGATACCCGCACCCTGGAAGTCGTCGATGTCATTTCCTACCAGAAGCAGATCGTCGGCAAGGAAGTGAAGGCCGGCGTGTTCGATGTGCTGAACGGCAATATCTTCG
>CAMLIY010000365.1 GCA_946480125.1 uncultured Asticcacaulis sp. | reverse complement strand
CCAGGTATGCGTCGGATTCTGGACTGGTATGCCCCCTATGTATCCGGCAATGGGCTTTTGAAGCAGAATCCAGAATGGAACTTCGTCGATTGGGTCGGTGATCCATCCATCCCCCGTGAAAAGTTCCCGTCCTTCGATCCGGCGTCGGGGACGTCCTGCCTCACCTCGCTGTTTTACCTGGGCGCTCTGCAACAGGCGGCCGATCTGGAGGGTTCGACAGGCGAGGCCGCCCTGGCCGCATCCGACAAGGAAAAAGCTGTCTCTCTTTCGGCGGCTATCCAGAATAATTGCTGGGATGAAAAACGGGGGCTCTATGCGGACGATCCTTCCAAAACGATCTTCAGCCAGCACGCGAATGCGTTAGCGGTCCTCTACGATGTGGCGCCAAAGGATAAGGCAGCGGATGTTCTGAGCAGAATTACCCTGGCGAAGGGCATAGATGCGCCGGAGGGCATTCTTGAGAGCAGCTATTATTTCTCGTGGTATCTGATCCATGCCTTCGACCATGCCGGTCTTGGCGATCGTTATCTCGATCAGGTACAGACGTGGCGCGACCTGACTAAACTCAATTACACGACCTGGCCCGAGCAGCGCGGCAACACGCGATCGGATACGCACGCCTGGAGCGCCCATCCGACAGCGGATTTACTGGGCATGGTGGCTGGCATTTCGCCAAATGCGCCCGGTTATACGTCCGTTCGTGTCGCGCCTCATCCAGGCAACCTCAAATCCTTCGACGCAGCCGCAATGTCTCCGAAGGGGCTCGTGACTGTAGAATATGAAAGGATTGGCGCGAAAATCAGGGTTGCTGTCAGGTTACCTGGTGATTTGTCAGGTGTGTTCGAATGGCACGACAAATCGATGCCCCTGAAACCGGGGGTGAACGTGTTCACCGTGCCGACAACACAACCTTAATGAGGGTCGCCGCACAACCTCCCCCTCAAATGCAAAATGCATTGCTCCCAATAAAATATATTTATATCAATTGGTTAGTATCTTGAAGGTTGATTAGAACTGAATGCAATCTCACAACCCGATCAGTTCTTCAATTCCGCCGGCACCTTGCCGCCGTTTTCGGCCAGTTTCTGCATGACCTGCTTGTGCAACCAGACATTCATGGCGCCCGAATGGCGGATATCGCCGGTGAAGCCCAGTTCGGCCGCCAGCGCCTGACGCACGCCCAGGTCCGATTCCAGCCCGACCAGCTTCAGCAGATCGACGATCGACATGCGCCAGTTGAGCTTCGGGTCGCGCTTAGCGTTTTCCTGGTCGAGAATAGCCGCCACATCGACCTGCTCCATCACCGGCGCCGGCAAGGGATCGGCCATGGTGGTGGCCGGCGCGATGGCTTCGGATGTATGGATAGACTCTTCGGCCGGTATCGGCTGCCGCGGCGCCGGGACGATCTGATCGCCATGTTTGTGGAAGATGAAGTCCTTGATTTGGCTGAAAATGCTCATAAGCTTTACTCCGTCTTGTCAAACCCCCGTTTGCCGTGACCCGCCTATCTGTCTAGGCCAGCCGATTATAAAAATGCGATAAGGGATTACAGGCGGTGCCCATCGGCACGACCAAAGACAGATGGAAAGGCGCCTTGCCCCCGGCAATTTAACAGACCGCACTTGCTTATTTCAACCCCAGCTTCGCCTTCAGATCGACAGACAGGTCATGGCCTTCTTCCCAAACGGCTTGCGGCCGATTGCAAAGCGCCGTTGCGTTTGCCCCCAGAGACTGCTCGTAACCACTGGTCTTGATGGTGGAAAACGGCACCCAGTCCGGATTCGCCGCCGTCAGAAATTCGCCGCAGATCAGATAGTTTCTGCCATCACCATTGGGAATATAGCCAAGACGCAAATTGCGGATATCGATGGGTGTTGGCGGTTGATGCGCCTGGAAATCGCTTGCTGCATCGTTCAGCAATTCTTCGGTCACGGCCGGCTGGCCGAGCAGATGAGCGCTGGCCAGCAACGCCAAAAGCAGGGTCTTCATCATTTTTCTCCGCTATGTCTGCCGCATGACATGGGAGTTGTACGGAAAGTCCGCAATCCTTGCGCAAACAGTTGCAGTTTGAAAACTCACGGATGTGTTCAAATCGTCGGACAAGGTAGCCATGCCCTGAATAACATTTTCATATATTCGTGCCCCGTTCTATTTTCTGTGGCGCCAATCCATGTATGGTCGTCGTTATGACTGATATCGTCACCGTTTCCATCGCCTGTGCTGACGAGGCCGAGGCGCAAAGCCTGACCGGCCTGCTGGTTACCGCTCACCTGGCCGCCTGCGTACAAAGCTTCGAGGTGCGCTCAACCTACCGCTGGAAGGGTGAAGTCGACACGGCCAACGAAATCATGCTGACAGCCAAGACCCTGATGGAAAAGCTACCCATGCTGGAAAAGCTCGTCCGGCAGCACCACAGCTATGAGGTGCCGGAAATCCTCGCCACGCCTGTTGTCTGGGCCAGTGCGGACTATGAAAAGTGGCTGCGGGAGTCGTTGACGGTCTGATGTGGCGGGTTTGGCTTGTCACGTAACAGGTGTAGAGATACACACAGGCAAACAGCTACAGGTGCCCTCCCCATGACCGAGATTTCAGGTATTTGCCCGCCCAAATTCGCCGCCGTTAAGGATGTTTTCGCTGCCAACTTCGCGGGCGGCCTTGAACGCGGCGCACGGTTCTCGGCGGTGATTGATGGCGAGACGGTGCTGGATATCTGGGGCGGCAATGCCGACCGTGAAGGCGCCGTGCCTTTCAGCGACACAACCCTGACGCCGGTATTTTCGACCGGCAAGGCGGTGATGGCCGTGATGATCGCCCGGCTGGTCGACAAGGGCAAGCTCGATTACGAAACGGCGGTGGCGCATTACTGGCCGGAATTCGGCCAGAACGGCAAGTCGCGCATCACGGTCGGCCAACTGATCTCGCACCAGGGTGGATTGCCGGGCTTTTCGCCACCGCAGGACCCGACCATCTGGTTCGATGTGGAGGCCACGCTGAAGGCGCTGTGCGAACAGGCGCCGTTGTGGACGCCGGGCCAAGGGTCAGGTTATCATCCCATCGCCGGCGGCTATCTGCTCGGCGAGGTCTTCCGCCGCCTTGATGGCCGTTCGCTGGGAACCGCTCTGCGGGAAGATATCGCCTCAAAATTCGGGCTCG
>CAMLIY010000364.1 GCA_946480125.1 uncultured Asticcacaulis sp. | reverse complement strand
ATGCCGATGGCGCTCTGCGCGCGCTGGGCCACGGCCATGGCGCGCATTTCATTTTCCAGCGTGCCCTGAATGCGCAGGTCCATGGCCAGGGTTACCGGCAGATTCGCCGCGGCATTAGCGGAAATCTGATCCTGAAGGGCTTTTTCGGCGCCGGACATGCCTTCGCCACCACGCTGAGTCATGCCGATATAGGCCGAGCCGGTATTGGCCAGCGGATAATCACGGACGCGCACGGCCTCGAAACTAATGCCCGGCAGGCCGTAATTGAGAATTTCATCGCGCTTGGCCGCCTTGACATTATTGGTCAGCAGCAGGCGTCGGTTAGACTTGAAGGGCTTATCGATCTGCTCGCGGGGGATATCCGGAAAGATTTGCAGCAGGGCGCGGCGCACCAGGCTGCGGTCGTCGCCGGTCATGTCGTTCGGGTCAACAAACAGGCTGTAGTCATTGACGTCGGTGGCCAGCAATTGCCCGTTGCGGTCGACCAGTTGCGCCCGTGCATTCGGTTCGCCGGTCAGGGCGGCAATCTGTCCGCGCCCCTGAAGGGAACCGCGCGCCGCAAATCCGGCGAGGCAAACATAGGCGAAGGTCATGCCGACCAGGATGCAGAATATCCGCATCCGCGTACTCGACGCCTTGACACCAGAGGCATTGGCGCGCTCGAACGCGTGCTCCACTTTCCAGACCCTGTCAGCAACCCACTGAAAGCCGGACTGTGTCGATTCTATGATGGAAATGCCCATCAGCGCCCTCCCCTGCGGGCAGCGGCCGACGCGACTTCCGGCGCCTGGCGGGGGGCAACAGCGATCAGGTCGTCAGCCGGATTGGCCGGCGCCGTTACAGGCCTGGGCGGCGCCGGGGCGATGGTGGACACCGTTGAAATCGGTTGCGATCCGGCACGGGAAATTTCACCCAGCGATTCCAGGCGCGCTTCATGGTTCGGATCCGTCGGCTTCATGCCGAGATATTCGATCGCCAGCTGCTCCAGGCGACCGGGACGCTCTAACTGAGCCACCTGTATCTTGAGGCCATCGACGGCCTCCTGCTCGGCGGCAATCTGGCGGTCCAAGTCGTTCATACGGCGGACATCCTCGCCTTCGCGCGCCTTACTGACACATACCCAGAAGATCAGACCGAACACCAGCACCAGCCCGACCAGTTCGATCAGGCGGATACCGCGGACACGTTGCTCAAAGAGGCGCATCAAACCATTCATGATCTGACCTTTCTGTGCGATGACATCTCAACATGAGGCATCCGGGTGCGTCGGACGGCGCGTAACTTGGCCGACCGCGAGCGTGGATTGATGGCGATCTCTGCCTCGGAGGCCTGCACGGCCTTGGGCGTCACCAAGGTGTAAACAGATTGACGGACTTCGATTTTTTGCGGCGCGTATCGTGATCCCGAAGGCAGCTTTCCGGACCGCTCATTGAAAAAGTTTTTCACGATGCGGTCTTCGAGCGAATGGAAGGTGACTACCGCCAGAACGCCATCAGGCTTCAGCAGGGTTTCCGCCACTTCGAGCGCACGCTCCAGCTCGCCCAACTCATCATTGACCGCGATGCGCAGCGCCTGAAACGTGCGTGTCGCCGGATGCACCGGCGCACCGCGACGCCCCCCCAGGGCGCGCTCGACGACCTCCGCCAGATCAAGCGTGCGCTCGAACTTTTGCGCGTCCCGGCGCCTGACAATGGCGGCGGCGATACCGCGCGACTTGCGCTCCTCACCATACAGCCAGATGATGTGAGCGATCTCATCCTTATCGTCCTCATTGACGATATCGGCGGCGCTGCGCCCGTCCACACTCATGCGCATATCGAGCGGCCCGTCACGCATGAAGGAGAAGCCGCGATCGGCCTCGTCAAGCTGCATCGAAGACACGCCGATATCGAGCACGATGGCATCGCACGAGTCATGACCCAGTTCGGCCAGGCCTTCCTTCATTTCAGAAAAGCAGCGGTTCACCCACTGGAATCGATCCGGATAATCGGCCTTGAGCGCATCGACATACGGCTTGACGCGAGCATCGCGGTCAAAGGCGATAACGCGCGCCCCGCCCTGCAAAATGGCGCGCGAATAGCCACCGGCGCCGAAAGTGCCGTCAACCACCAGCTTGCCGGACACATCACCCAGCGCCGTCAGCACTTCGGGCAACAGGACGGAGACATGGACATCCTGGTTTATATTTGGCTGGCTCATATCAGCGCCTCGCGCTTCGCGAAAGCCGCCTCGACCAGCTTGTCCTGCGCGGCTGCATAATCAGCATAAGCTTCAGGCGACCATATCTGGAAGCTTTCGCCCAGGCCGGCGATCACCACGTCCCCTGTCAGGCCAAACTGCTCGCAAAGCTTTTCCGGCAGGGTGATGCGTCCGGCCGTATCGAATCCAAGCCGGTGCATAGAGGCATAAAAACGGCGCTGCATGGCTGTGCGGGTCGGGGACATAGGCGGGTACTCGTTGATTACGTCGCGGTAAATGGCAAAGAAAGCACCCCCGCCGCATTCGAGACACGCGGCGTTGATCGCAGCAAAACAATAGAGGCCTTCGAACGGCTCAACGCCGGCATAAGGCGCCAGCGCGGCGGCGCGGAAATCCTGCGGGACCAGAAGCCTCCGTTTAGAATCCAGTTGCTTCTCATGGGTCGAGAGAAACAAGTGCCCGCCTCGGACCGTTTTAGCCCGCTCCCTTTTCGCCGAAACGCCTCGCCAGCCCTCCCGGCCAGATCACTTCGGGATGCATATAGGGTTAACATGGGATTAAATGGGATGCAATGACTCTGAATGACACCGCAAACGGATTCTGAGTACAACTCCGCCAAATAGTGGATAAGTAGAGAACAAATGAAAAACATTTATACTTATGCCTTACGCTACCGGGATGCTGGAATCATAAATGCGACCGGCTATTCCCGAAGGATAACCGGTCGCATTCTCAACACCCTGAGTTGTAGTCGATTATACTTAACAGATATTTAAAACGCGGTTACGCCATTAATCGTCGGCGCCGCCTGAAAATGCATGCCGTCAGGCGTCGGCCAGCGGCCGCCCCAGACCCACCCCTCCATACGAAAGGCCTCGACGACATAACGGTTTTCCGGTGCGGCAAAATTGGGCTGGTGGTCACCCAAAGCATTGCGGTCCGGATCAAAATCGACGGCGCAGCCAT
>CAMLIY010000363.1 GCA_946480125.1 uncultured Asticcacaulis sp. | reverse complement strand
TGCCGCCGCTGGCCTATATCGAGCACTATCTCGACCTGATCCACGCCATCGAAGCGGTGGCGACGTCGCTCAAAATTCCGGTGGTGATCGAAGGCTATTCGCCGCCGCGCGATCACCGCGTCGAGAGCATGTCGGTCACGCCTGACCCTGGCGTCATAGAGGTCAATATCCAGCCGGCGAAATCGTGGCCGGAACTGAAATCCATCATCACCACGGTCTATGAAGAGGCGACGCAGGCCCGACTGATCGCCGACAAGTTCATGATCGACGGCAAGCGCATCGGCACCGGCGGCGGCAACCATATCGTCATGGGGGCTTCAAAACCGGAGGACAGCCCCTTCCTGCGCCGTCCCGATGTGCTGGCCTCGATGATCCGATTCTGGCAGAACCATCCCGCCTTAAGCTATCTGTTTTCCGGCCTCTATATCGGGCCAACCTCGCAGGCGCCGCGCATTGACGAGGCCCGCCACGACTCGCTCTATGAGCTGGAAATCGCGCTGAAATCCATTCCTCAACCCGGTGGTGAGGTCTCGCCCTGGCTGGTCGATCGCCTGCTGCGCAACCTGCTGGTCGACCTGACCGGCAATACGCACCGCGCCGAATTCTGCATCGATAAGCTCTATTCGCCGGATAGCGATCGCGGCCGTCTCGGCCTGCTGGAAATGCGTGGCTATGAGATGAGCCCGCATCCGCAGATGAACCTGATCCAGGCCCTGCTGATCCGCGCCTTGGTGGCGGTGTTCTGGAAGAAGCCCTACACCGCGCCGCTGGTGCGCTGGGGCACGCAACTGCATGATCGCTTCATGCTCGGCCACTATGTCCACGAAGACCTCAGCGAAGTGCTGGACTATCTCAGACTGAACGGATTTGCCTTCTCGCCGGACTGGTTCATTCCGTTCTTCGATTTCCGCTTCCCCAGTGTCGGCACGGTGCAGATCGGCGGCATCACGCTGGAACTGAAAAACGCCCTCGAACCCTGGCCGGTCATGGGCGAGGAATCCTCCGCCGGCGGCACTTCACGCGGGGTCGACTCATCGGTCGAGCGCATGGAAATCGTGTTGAAGGGGGCGGTGTCGTCCCAGCATGTCGTCACCTGCAATGGTCTGCGCCTGCCGCTTTCGGCCACGCGTGACGGCAATATCCAGGTCGCCGGTATCCGCTACAAGGCGTGGAACCCGTGGTCGAGCCTGCACCCGAACCTGCCGATCAATACGCCGCTCAAGTTCGATGTGCTCGATACCCGGCTGGAACGGTCATTGGGTGGCTGCAAGTATCACGTCATGCATCCCGGCGGGCGCAATTACGACACCCTGCCGCTCAATGAGAACGAGGCCGAGGGCCGTCGCCTGTCGCGTTTCGAGGCCCCGACCCATACGCCGGGCAAGGTGAAAATTCCGCCGATTATCGTCAATCCGGATTATCCGCATACGCTCGATCTGAGGTGGAACCCTTAAGCCAAAATCGGCGGTCTCAGTTTTGCCGCAAGCGAAAGGTCTAGTGTCGGGATTGACATATTTGGGAGGGTAATATGCGTAAATTCATGCTTTTGACGGCTGTTTCCGGTCTTTTTATCGCGGGTGTGGCCTCGGCTCAGACCACGGCACCCGTCGCTTCGCCCTATGACCGGGCGCCGTGGTGGATGAAGGAAAGCGTCATTACCCAGACGGGATATGTCTTTACCGAGGTGCCCGCCAATCGCGCCGGTTTCTCGGCCACCTTCCTGACCGTTGCTGATACGGCGGAAAAGGCGCAAAACCTGGCGATTGCCCAGACCAAGGGCCTCAACCAGGCGCTTGACAAGCTCGGCAAGGACAAGGTGCGGATCAGCACCAGTTTCTCGATGCGGGCGCTCTATGAGCAGTACCGCGACAAGAATGGCAACCGCATCGAGGATCAGCGTGGCGACAAGATCGATAAGTATCAGGTGTCGCTGAATCTCTCGGTCGAGGTGCGCGATATGGCGCAGCTTGAAAAGGCCTATGCCCTGGTGCTGGCGGCGGCGCCGACGTCATCGACACCGATCAATTTCAGCCTTCAGGCCGATAACGCCACCAATACCTGGCTATATACCGAGGCCACCAGGGATGCTCATGAGCGAGCGCTGCAATCGGCGGCGGCGGCAGGTGGCAAGCTCGGTGGTATCAAGGTGATTGACCCGACCGGCCGGGCCTGCGAAACCGACATTTTGGCCCGCACGCCGTCCGGCGATTGGGACAGCACACAGGCAAATTATACACCTCCGGTCGTTCAGGCAAGGGAGAGCGCGCCTATGGCAATGATTGCACCGCCACCGCCTATCCCTGTTCCGCCCGTGCCTGTACAAGGTTCCGCTGAATATCTCGAAGCCAAGGCCTTGCAAAACCCATTTATCCAGACTCCGCCCTTGCAACGACTGGAAGCCAAATCCTGCGTGGTCTACGGCTTGAATTAATCCAGCCTTGAAATAAACCTATTGCAGCGCAATATAAATCCCGGTTTCATTTGAAATCGGGATTTTTGCCTCATGTCGTTTGAAAAAGACTCACCCGCCGCCGAAGCTCTGACGGCCGCCTATGAGCAGACTGTGCTCGTCCTGCAAGGCGGCGGGGCGCTCGGCGCCTATCAGGCCGGCGCCTATGAAGTGCTTCATGAGAGCGGCGTTGAACCCGACTGGATCGCCGGTATTTCGATCGGCGCGATCAATGCCGCCATTATCGCGGGTAACAAGCCGGAAGACCGTCTCCACCATCTGCGCGAATTCTGGAAAGAGATCAGCACCTCGGTGCCTGGTGAAAGTCTGGCGCAAAAGCACGATGTCAGCGACTACAGCTTCCGCCAGATGAGCGGGCTGATGAGCCTGATGGCCGGCGTGAAAAACTTCTACCGCCCGTGGTTCCTGCCGCCGTGGTTCAATGCGCCGGGCACATCGGAGGCCACCAGTTTTTACGACACCGCGCCTCTGCGTGAGACCTTGCTGCGTCACGTCGATTTTGACCGCATCAATGCCGGGCCAATGCGTTTAAGTCTCGGCGCTGTTCATATCCGCAGCGGTAACTTTGTCTATTTCGACAGTCGTGATCGCCAGATCGGTCCGGAGCACGTCATGGCCAGCGCCGCCTTGCCACCGGGTTTCCCGGCGGTCCATATCGATGGCGAGGCCTACTGGGATGCCGGCCTAGTGTCCAACACGCCGCTGT
>CAMLIY010000362.1 GCA_946480125.1 uncultured Asticcacaulis sp. | reverse complement strand
CCGGAGGACTACGCCAAGCTCGCGCAGGAATTTAATCCCCGCCACTATGATCCGGATAGCTGGGCCCGGCTGGCAAAAGTCGGCGGCGCCCGCTACATGGTCATGAAGGCGCGCCACCATGACGGTTTCGCGCTTTGGGACAGTCCAGCCAGTTACGGTCATTATGATTCCATGCACGCGGCCGCCCACCGCGACCTGATTGCGCCCTACGTGAAAGCGGTTCGGCATCAGGGCCTGCGCGTCGGTCTCTATTACTCGCCGCTCGACTGGCGTTTCCCTGCCTATTTCCATCCCAAGGAAATGCCCGAAGACGCCGCCCTGTTCAAACAACAGACCTATGCCCAGGTTGAAGAACTGATGCGTAACTACGGCCATATCGACATCCTGTGGTGGGATGGCGGCTGGCTGGCGCATACCGGCACGGACGCTGACGCCGCCTGGTTCTGGGAGCCGGACAAGCTGAATCGCATGGTGCGGAAATACCAGCCGGATATCGTCATTAATCCGCGCTCCGGCTGGCAGGGCGATTTCGACATTTCCGAAGGGGCCAGCCCGATCACCGGCCCTATCCGCGCCCGCCCCTGGGAAAAAGCCTTTTCCATCAATAGTGGCGCCTGGGGCTATACGCCCGAAGATAGCGTCATGACCACGGATCAGCTCGTGCGGCTGCTCGTCGATGCCATTGTGCGCAATGGCAATGTGATTGCGAATCTTGGCCCGGATCGTGATGGTCTCATCCCACCCAAACAGGCCGAGACACTGAAGGGCGTGGGACTTTGGCTGAAACGGCATGGCCGCGCGGTTTACGGCACGCGACCAGGGCCATTCCAGCCCGTGGATGGCGTCTATGGCGCCACGATGGCCAGCAATAGCGTGTTCATCCATATTGTCGGCTGGCCGCAGGACGAACTGGTGCTGCCCCCGCTGCCCAGCAAGATCGTCGATGTCCGTAACCTTTCGGGTGAAACGGTAAATTGGTCCGCCACCAGCGACGGTCTTGCTCTGTCCGTACCGCCAGCCTCACGCGGCCCCGCGGTCACGGTCATCGAACTGCGGCTTGCCTGATCAACATAGTCCTTGAGGGCCGATGTCTATTCGGGCATCAGCCCCCAGGTAACAGTGTCCGTGGTCGTCCCCCCCTCGACGGACAGGGTGTTTTTGCCGGTGGTGAGGTGAACATTCCAGATCGCCATGTGGTTCCCAAGCGTTTTTTCGCCTAAATCCCTGCCGTTCAGCCGCAAACGGGCCTTGTCCACATTGCCGTAGACCTTTACCGCTACGTCCGCTGTATGGCGGGTCACGGCCCGGCGCGAGGTGATATAAAGCATAGGCTGCGTCGTCCAGTTGGCCTTGTACCAGAAGTAGGCGTCCTTGCGGGTCCGCCGGTCATAGGTGATCAGGCCCTTGTCGTTAATGCCGGCATGATCACCCTCACTGCGTCCATCCGAAGGGAAATCGAAGCCGCACCAGATGAAGCTGGCCCACAGCCAGGGCTTTTGGGCGATCTGTGCCCAGGCCCGTTCGTGATAAAGCCCCTGGTATTGCTCAGGATGCCAGTACGATCCCGGTTGTGGCCGCGATGGCGGGTCCGCCTGATGGTAGGGGCTGCCGCCGGCGCCATATTCGCTGACCGCCTCGGGCGTGGCGGGGCGCTTGACATGATTGGCGTCAAGCCAGGGACCGAGATCATCGAACTGACCGTCATACCAGCCGTAATAGACATTGGAGCCGACGGTATCCGTATGGCTTGCCTGCGGTCCGTCGATGGGCGCGCAGCAATTGGCATAGGTCGTCGGCCGGTCGGGGTCTTCCTTGTGGGCAAGGGCCTGAAGACCATCGAGCAATCGCGCGCTGTCGGCATCAACACTATAGATTTCATTGCCAAGCCCCCACACGAAAACGCTGGGATGGTTCCTGTTCTGCCGCACCAGTTCGCGCAACTGATCCTGAAGGTTGGACTCAAAACCCGTATCCGGCGACGCCTTGGCGACAAACGGGACTTCTGTCCAAACCAGGATGCCCTTGTCATCAGCCAGATCGTAGTCGCGCTGCGGGTGCTGATAGTGCGCAAATCTTAATCCGGTGACGCCCAGATCCTCCAGCGCGTGAAAGTCGCTGTCGATATTGGCGTCCGTGACGGCCGGTCCCCGTCCCGGCAGCATGGTCTGGTGAATATTGACGCCATGGACATTGTAGGGCCGGCCATTCAGGAGGACGCCCTGATCCGGACTTATCACAATTGAACGGAGGCCGGTGGCGATCGTGGCGCTGTCCAACCGACTGCGCGCGTTGTCTTCCACCGTTACTTCACTTTGATAAAGGTGCGGATCGATCACGCCATTCCACAGATGCGGCGCTATAAGTTCACCCGCAAGGTCGGCCACGGCCACGGTGCCTACCGGCACGGTGAGCGATGTTTCCAGGCTGAGAACTGTCTTACGGCCGTCCTTCAAACGCGCGCGCACCCTGACGGCCCGATCGACCCGACCGTCATTGGCAACCCTCACCCGATAGGCCAGCTTCGCCTGTTGTGCGCTGACTTCGGTTTGGCGGATCTCGATGCCGGAAGAGCCATAATCCAGCATGTCGAAATGGATGTCATGCGTCCGGATGAGCCTGACCGGTCGATAGATCCCGCCGTAAATGGTAAAGTCCCCGCCGAGAGGCGCGACCTGAAGCGACGCGCTGTTATCGGTGCGCACGAGCAACTGGTTCTCGCCGGCGCGAAGATAAGGCGTCAGGTCGAAACGGAAGCGCGCATAACCACCCTTGTGCTGCCCGACGTGAGCGCCATTGACCCAAAGATCGGTGACCACGGCCGCGCCGTCAAATTCGATAAACGTCCGGGTAAATTCAGAAGCGGCAGGCAGGGAAACCGTTTTGTAATACCAGGCGGGGCCGCGATAATAACCGCTGCCGTCATCCCCATCCACTGCATTATAGGTGTGCGGAAGATTGACGCCTTGCCAGCCTGATGGATCAGCCGCCAGTCTCTCGCCGGGCGTGCCGCCGTGCTGAAAGGTCCAGTTGGCGTTAATAGCCAGAACATCCCGGACCTCATGGGCAAAAGCCGGGTAACTCGCAGCCGTCAGCAGGCAGGCGAAAAGACTGAGTGCGTATGCGGCTATGGACAAGCCAGATCGGAAGAGCGTCGTGTAGGGAAAGAGTGTAGATCTC
>CAMLIY010000361.1 GCA_946480125.1 uncultured Asticcacaulis sp. | reverse complement strand
TATAGCCCTTGGCCAGCTTGTTGACGGCGTAATAGTCCTCGGTCAGCAACTGGCCTGAGACATAAAAAGCCACGGCGTCTGGGCCGTGTTCGCTGATAATAGCGTTGAACTTGTGTGCCACCGTATCGAGCGCTTCATCCCAGGTGACGGCTTCTAACTGGCCATCTTTACGCATTTTCGGCTCAAGCAGCCGGCCTTCGAGCCCGAAGGTGTTGCCGAGCGCTGTGCCTTTGGAGCACAGGCGGCCCAGGTTGGCGGGGTGGCTTTCGTCGCCCTTGACCGTCATGCGCCGGCCACCGCTGAGTTCCCCCTTCACGCCACAGCCGACCCCGCAATAGGGGCAGGTTGTTTTCGTCGTGACGGTTGGGGCGGACTCGAACATGGTTTCCTCTGAAATCTCCTCCCTTGCGTTAGCGGGGGAGGTGGCGCGCTTGTCGCGCCGGAGGGGGCTTTGCTGAGATTGGGGTTGCCCCCTCCGTCAGCGACTTGTGCTGCGCACGGCGCGCTGCACCTCCCCGACAACCGCGTTGCCGCTCACGCAGGGGAGGAGAAATTTCAAAAATTCAATCCCAGCAGGATGCGGCCATCCTCTATCTTTAGCGGTACGGTAGGGGTGCAGCCCTTGCCGGCGTCGGCGCCGAGGGCTTCACCGCTTTCCAGCGAGATCGACCAGTTGTGCAGTGGGCAGGCGATGGCACGCCCGTGGACAATGCCTTCCGACAAGGGACCGCCCTTGTGCGGGCACTTGTCGAAGACGGCGTAATATTCGTCGGCCACCGTGCGGAAGACGGCGATGGCGCCCATGCCTGTCTCGACGCGGCGGGCGCTTTGCGGGGCAACCTCGATCGCCGCACCGACATCCGTCCAGTTTATAGTGACATTCGCGTTCATTCGGCAGGCTCCGGCTGGACCACGCCGTCACGCAGATCGGCAAGCGGTGAAAAGACCTTGGCGGGGGCGGACAGGGGCGCATGTTCGGCCCACGGATCGACCTGATAGACGGCTTGGCTTTCCAGGAAGCGAGCGACGAGGGCGGTACGCATCTCCGACTCAGCGAGATGGTCCTTGACGAATTGCAGCCCCACCCGTTCGATCCACGGCGCGGTGCGTTCCAGATACCAGGCGTCTTCGCGGTAAAGCTGGACGAAGGCCATCGACCATTCGATCGACTCGGCTTCGGTGGCGACCTTGGTGAGGAGATCGGTGCCACGCAGGTGGATGCCGGCATTGCCGCCGACATGCAGTTCATAACCGCTATCGACACAGATGACGCCGAAGTCCTTGATGGTGGCTTCTGCGCAGTTGCGCGGGCAACCCGACACGGCCATCTTGAACTTGTGCGGCATATAGCTGCCCCAGGTCGCCTGCTCCAGCTTGACGCCCAAACCGGTCGAATCCTGCGTGCCGAAGCGGCACCATTCCGAACCGACGCAGGTTTTCACCGTGCGCAGGGCCTTGGCGTAGGCGTGGCCGGAAACCATGCCGGCGGCGTTGAGGTCGGCCCAGACCGCGGGCAGGTCCTGCTTTTTGACACCGAAAAGATCGAGACGCTGGCCGCCGGTGACTTTCACCATCGGCACATTGAACTTGTCGACCACATCAGCGATGGCACGCAGTTCCTTGGCCGAGGTCAGCCCGCCCCACATGCGCGGCACGACCGAATATGTGCCATCTTTCTGAATGTTGGCGTGGTTGCGCTCATTGACGAAGCGCGAGCGCGGATCATCTTTATATTCGCGCGGCCAGGCGCACAGCAGGTAGTAGTTCAGCGCCGGCCGGCACGACGAACAGCCGTCGGGCGTGGTCCATTTCAGCGCCTGCATCACATCGGGCAGGGTTTTGATACCCTGCTCGATGATGGCTTTCCGCACATGCTGATGGCCGTGTTCGGTGCATTTACACATCGGCTTCGGGCCGGTCTGGGCTTTGAAAGCGTCGCCCAAAGTGCATTTCAGCAAGCTTTCGACAATGCCGGTGCAGGAGCCGCATGAGGCTGACGCCTTGGTGCAGCCGCGTACCTTGTCGAGGCTGTCCGCCCCGCCACAGATGGCTTCCACAACCTGTCCCTTGGATACGCCGTTACAGCCGCACACTTCGGTGTCGTCGGGCCATGCTGCAACGGCGTCAGAAGGGTCCTGGCCGGCCAGGGCATTGGTGACGGCCTGACCGAAGATCAGGGTGTCGCGGATGTCGGCAACGCTGTCGCCGGTCTTCATCATGTCGAAATACCATCCGCCATCGCTGGCCTCACCGAAGAGGACGCAGCCTGCCAACTGATCGTCCTTGATGACGATGCGCTTGTAGACCCCGCGTGACGGATCACGGAAGACGATGTCCTCGCAGCCTTCGCCACCGCCGAACTGGCCGGCCGAGAACAGATCGACGCCGGAAACCTTCAGGCGGGTGGCCATTTGCGAACCGGCATAGTATGAATCGACGTTCTTTTCGGTCAAAACATCGGCGAGCGTGCGGCACATTTCCCAGATGGGGGCGACCAGGCCATAGCATTGCCCGCGGTGCTGGGCGCATTCGCCGATAGCAAAGATCGACGGATCAGAAGTGCGCATCTGGTCATCGACCACAATGCCGCGTTCGACCACCAGACCGGAGGATTTCGCCGGCTCGACATGCGGACGGATGCCGACGGCCATCACCAGAAGCGAGGCAGGAATGACGCGGCCGTCCTTCAGCTTCAGGCCTTCAACGTGGGTTTCACCGACAATGGCTTCGGACTGCGCGTTGAGCACCGAGATGACGCCGCGATCGAGCAGAGCCTTTTCGAGCAGACGGCCGGCGGCTTCATCAAGCTGGCGCTCCATCAGCACATCGACCAGGTGGATGACGGTCGATTTCATGCCGCGCTTGGCCAGGCCGTAGGCCGCTTCGAGGCCGAGCAGGCCGCCGCCGATCACCACCGCTTCACCGCCCCGGTTGGCAGCCTGGGTCATCAGGTCGACATCAAGCAGGTCGCGGAAGGCGACGACGCCTTGCAGATCGGAGCCGGGCAAGGGCAGGCGGATTGGGTCAGACCCCATGGCCAGGATCAGCTTGTCGTAATGGATCGTTTGGCCATCGTGCAGGGTGATGAACTTGCCGGCGGTTTCGATCGACTGCACCCAGTAGCCGAAATGCGTCTTCACGCCATTGCCGTCATACCATTCCTGAGAGTGGGTGACGATCTGGTCGAAGGTCT
>CAMLIY010000360.1 GCA_946480125.1 uncultured Asticcacaulis sp. | reverse complement strand
AGAGCTGCGGCCAGTGTACGCCGTGCCGTGAAGGCACCGGCTGGATGTGGCGCGTCATGGAGCGCATGGTGAAGGGCGATGCCGATCCGTCGGAAATCGACACTCTGCTGGAAGTGACGACCCAGATCGAAGGCCACACCATCTGCGCCCTAGGCGACGCGGCGGCCTGGCCGATCCAGGGCCTGATCCGTCATTTCCGTCCGGAGATCGAGGAACGCATCGCGCTGTACAGGTCACGCAAGAGCAATTTTGCCGGCCATACACTGGCGGCGGAGTAGGGGCTCATGCGGGGCAAGGTACTCTCATTCAACGGATCGACAGGCCTCATCAGCGGTGATGACGGCAAGCGCTATACGTTCAGCGTCAGCGATCTGATGGGGGATACGGTCTTTGTCCCGGCCGGTTCCACGGTCGATTTCGAAGCGTCGGGCGACACGGCGGTCAGCATCTATGTCATCATGACGGCGATGGGTGAGCGCAACAAATATGTGGCGGCGCTTCTGGCCTTCTTCCTCGGCATGTTCGGGGTACATAAGTTCTATCTCGGCAAGACGACCGCCGGGATCATCATGCTGGTCTGCGGGACGATCGGGTGGATCCTGGTCGGTATTCCGCCGCTCATCATGGGGCTGGTCGCCTTTATTGAGACGATCATCTATCTGGTCAAATCCGACCAGAGTTTTTATGAAGACTATATTGCGGGAAACAAGTCGTGGTTCTAAAGAATCTGATTAAATTCCGTAATTTATTATCAATTGTTGAGGTGTAACTGGCATGGCTAAGGCAAAAGTCAATGGTGTGGAGGTCGAGTTCGACCCCGGCATGACCGTGCTGCAGGTGGCAGAACTGGCGGGCGAGGAAATTCCCCGTTTCTGCTATCACGAGCGCCTGTCGATCGCCGGCAACTGTCGTATGTGCCTCGTCGAGGTCAAGCCGGGACCGCCGAAGCCGCAGGCCAGTTGCGCCCTGCCGGCCGCCGAAGGCCAGGAAATCTTCACCAACACGCCGATGGTCAAGAAGGCCCGTGAAGGCGTGATGGAGTTCCTGCTGATCAATCACCCGCTCGATTGCCCGATCTGCGACCAGGGTGGTGAATGTGATTTGCAGGATCAGTCGGTGGCCTACGGCAAGGGCGCGTCACGCTATGATGAAAACAAGCGCGCCGTCGACGAAAAGAACTTAGGTCCGACGATCAAGACCTTCATGACGCGCTGCATCCAGTGCACGCGCTGCGTCCGTTTTACTACGGAAGTGGCCGGTGTCACCGAAATGGGCATGATTTCGCGTGGTGAAAACGCCGAGATCACCTCCTATCTGGAGCAGTCGGTGTCGTCGGAACTGTCCGGCAATGTCAATGACCTGTGCCCGGTTGGCGCATTGACGCATCGCCCGTGGTCGTTCAACTACCGCCCGTGGGAACTGACCAAGACCGAGACAATCGATGTGCATGACGCGCTGGGCGCCCATATCCGCATCGACAATCGTGGTCCGGCCGTGCTGCGCGCCCTGCCGCGCCTCAAGGAAGAGATTAACGAGGAGTGGCTGACCGACAAGAGCCGTTACGCAGTCGATGGTCTGTCGCGCCAGCGTCTTGACAAGCCCTATGTGCGCAAGGCCGGCAAGTTGGTGGCGGTGTCGTGGGAAGAGGCCCTAAGCACGGTCGCTGGTAAAATAAAAGCGACCGATGCCTCGAAGATTGGCGTCATCGCCGGCGACCTGATTGACGCCGAAGCCATGAAGGCGACCAAGGATCTGTTCTACGGTCTGGGCGTCACCAATCTCGATTGCCGTCAGGAAGGCGCCAAGATCGGCCCGGTGACGCAATCGACGCCGCGTGAGTCCTGGCTGTTCAATACCGGTATCGCCGGCTTGGAAGAGGCCGACGCCATCCTGTTGATCGGTACCGACCTGCGCGCCGAGGCCAGCCTGATCAATACCCGTATCCGCAAGTCGTGGCTCAAGGGCAAGGTGCAGGTGGCGGTGATCGGCCAGCCGGCTGATCTTACCTATGACTATGCCCATATTGGCGCCGGTCCCAAGTCGCTGAAAGACCTGAAGAAGCATGCCTTCCGCGATGTTCTGAAGAATGCACAAAAGCCGGCGATTCTGGTCGGTTCCAACGCTATTTCCGGTGCGGATGGTGCGGCTATCCTCAAGGAAATTGCCCTGATCGCCGACGATTACAACGTGGTGAAGGACGGCTGGAACGGTTTCAACATCGTCCATACCGCCGCTTCGCGTGTCGCCGGTCTCGATCTCGGCTTCGTGCCGGTCGGTGAAGCCCAGGATGCCGCCGCCATGCTGAATGGCGGGGTCGATCTGCTGGTGCTATTGGGCGCCGATGAAATCGACACGCGCAATCTTGGCAATACCTTTGTCGTCTATATCGGTTCGCATGGCGATGCCGGGGCGGCAGCCGCCGATGTCATTCTGCCGGGCGCTGCCTATACCGAAAAATCGGGCATCTACACCAATCTCGAAGGCCGTATCCAGATCGCCGAACGCTGCGTCTTCCCGAAAGGCGACGCCAAGGAAGACTGGGCCATTATCCGTGCCCTGTCGGGCTATGTCGGCCATACCCTGCCGTATAACAATCTGTCGGCCCTGCGTGAAAAGCTGATTACCGACCATCCGGTCTTCGGTCGCGTCGATGTACGCCCCGCTTCAAAAGCTTTCGATGTGAAAGCGATCGGCGCCAAGGGCGAGATCAGCGATCGCCCCTTCGTTTCGCACATTACCGATTTCTATCTGACCAACCCGATCGCCCGTGCCTCCGTGGCCATGGCGGAATGCTCGGCGGCCCGCAAGGCGCCCCTGAGCGTGGCGGCTGAGTAAGGACTTTATGACGATGAATAATTTCTGGGCATCGGGCTGGGGCTGGACGATCATCACGGTCGGGGAAACCCTGGCGGTCATCATGGGTGTCATGGTGTCGCTGGCCTTCCTGCTGTGGGGCGACCGCAAGGTGTGGGCGGGCGTGCAGATGCGCAAGGGCCCCAACGTCGTCGGCCCGTTCGGCTTGATGCAGTCCTTTGCCGACTTTTTCAAGTTCCTGTTCAAGGAAGTCATCATCCCGGCCGGCGCCGATAAGGCGATCTTCCTGCTGGCGCCGCTTCTGACCTTCATCATCGCCTTCCTGGCCTGGGCGGTCATCCCGTTCGCGCCGGGCTGGGTGGTCATGAATATCAATGTCGG
>CAMLIY010000359.1 GCA_946480125.1 uncultured Asticcacaulis sp. | reverse complement strand
GTCATCGTGCTGGAAATGACCAATGACCATGACATGGTCATCCCGCTGATGGCCACCAGCCTGCTGGCCTACGGCGTCTCTAAACTGGTCTGCCCGCGCCCGCTCTATCACAGCCTGTCGCAGGGCTTCGTCAAGCAGGAACGCGAACTGCGCGGCGAAACGCCGAAGGGGGATTAATTCGCCGCGTGGAAAAGGGCCCGCATCATGTCCGAACTGCTGATAATCCCGGCCAGGCGGCGCTCGTCATCGATGACGAGCACATGGCGTTTGTCGCCCTGGCGGAACAGCGGCATCATGTCATCTAGCGGCGTATCCGCGCGTGTGCTGACACAATCTTCACGCATGATCTGGCCGGCGACTTCCGGAATATCCGAATGCAGCTGGCCGGAGCGCATGATCAGGCGCTGCAAACCGGCGTCGGGGTTTTTCGCATCAATCAGCCCAGCCTGACGTAAGAAATCTTCGCGCGTGACCACACCATGAATCCGGCGTTTGCGGTCCACCACCGGCAGGGCCTTGATGTCGTGATTTTCCATCAGGTGCCAGGCGTCTTTCAGATGAGTGCCGAAATGCACGCTGATCACCGGCGTCGTCATGATATCGGCGCAGGTCTTATGGCCCGCCATGCGCCGCCAGGCGCGCAGTTCACTGACCTCCAGCAGGCGTGCCAGATCTTCCGGCGCGATATCGAGTACTTCGTTATGTTCGGCCAGGGCGGCCGCCAGGTCTTCTTCTCTAATGCGCAACAAGCCTGAGCGCTGGGCCGTGGCGGTGACAGAAACATGCGGATAGCGCTTGCCAGTCAGGAAATTATAGATCAGCCCCATGGCCACCAGCAAAACCGAATTGGTCAGGGCGGGAAACAGGGCGAACACAGGATCATGGGTGTGGGTCAGCACTACCAGCAGGGCCATGGCCCCGCCGGGTGGGTGGATGCAGCGCAGGGTGAACATGGCGCCGATGGCCAGCCCCACGGCCACGCTGGCGGCGATGACCGGATCGGGGATCAGATTGCAGGCCAGAAGGCCCGCGAGGGCCGAAACGGTATTGCCGCCCACCACCGACCACGGCTGGGCCAGCGGACTGGAGGGCACGGCGAACACCAGCACCGCACTGGCGCCGAGGGGCGCCACCAGCCAGGGCGTCAGGTGCAGGGCCTTTGCGATGAGCAAGCTGATCAGGGCGGTGAAGGCAATGCCGATTCCGCCGCCGATGCCGCTACGCAGGCGCTCGCCAAGCGTGACCGGCATGGCACGGGGATAAAAAGCCTTCAGCCTTTCGAAAATAACCATGGGAAAACCGACACGAGACAAAGAGGCGCGGGTTCTAGCCGCCCGCGCCTCTGCGTCAAAGCCATTTTTTCTGAGGTCGCGCTTTAGGTCGTCTCAGGCTCCCGGCCATACCAGTTGATATTGCGCGTCAGCACCATCACGGTGGCGATAACCACAAAGGCCGCCACGGCGCCGATCAGCAGCGCATAATCTTCCATACGCATCAATGTATAGATCATGCCGTACAATAGGGAAAAAACCACCAGCGCCGCCAGGCCGCGCAGCCGGCTCTTGAACACCATACCGGCATAGACCGAAATCAGTCCCACCGTTGCCCCGGCGGCGGCGAGAAAGGCCAGATCGAAGCCGATGCGTTCGGCCAAGGAGAGCAGCAGCAGATAGAAGGTGATCTGTGCCAGACCGATCAGGATATATTGCGCCGGATGCAGTTCGCGCTTCGAGGTGCTTTCAAAGACGAAATAGGTCAGGAAGACCAGCCCGACGAACAGCAGGGCATATTTTAGCGACCGGCCGACATTCTTGTAGGGATTGGTCTGCTCGACAAAGGAGACCGACAGTTCCGATTTGCCGAGCGAAGACAGGCTGTCGAGATTGATCACCGCCGGCAGGCCACGGGCGATGAAAGGCACCGACCAGGTGGCCTTGAAACCCGATTTCAGATCCTGTTCACCCTTCATCAGCGGCGTTTGCTGATCGTGGTGGAAAGCGCGCGTTGCGGGCAGAAAACCACCGCCGAAAGAGGGCGAATTCCAGTCACCGGAAAGCGTCACCTCGGACGACTTGGCATAGGCCAGTACACCCAATTTCTGTGCGCCGGTAAAACTCATATCAAGCGTCACCTCATGCGGTTTGGTGACATCAAGGACGGCCAGCGGACTGGAAAACAGGTCGAGCTGGCCATTGCCGCCCTCGGTATTGATGTTCTGCGCCCCTTCGGAGGCCGGGGCGAGCGTCACCGGCTGGCCATCGATCAGACCCACGATATCCTTGCGGGCGCCACGTGAATCCGAGGCGCCGGAAATGAGCTGGGCGTGGCTCCAGTCAAGCGTCGCATTGGCCGGCGCACTTATCTGAGACAGGTCGAAACGGGCGGTGAAATGCAGGTCAGTGGCGTAGACCGGTACGCGGAACAATGAGCGCGAACGCACTTCGCTCTTGCTGGTGGCGACGGCATTACCCGTCACCGGAAAGACGATAAGCTGGCCGGTACGGGCGGGCGTCGTGGTCTTGTTGCCCTGGCTATCGACCTCGGTTTTCGGCAGCACGATATAGGGAACAGCGATGACGGGACCGAGAAAGGTTTGTGGCCCGCCCATAAGGCTGCCGATCTCTTTTGTCACCTCTTCGGCGCGGTGGGTGCGATCGAGCAGCAAAAGGAAGACACAACCGGCCGGCACCGACATCAGGACGGCGAGAATGCAGACGATCAGAAGCTTGGTGCCCTGGCTGCGGCTGATAATCTGACGCGGCGGAGGGCTGTATTGCGGCGTGGAGGTAGTGGACATTGGGGTTTCCTTGAAGGTGTCCATGCGACAGCATAAGCGCTGCCGCCTTACATTATCACAAAATGAACGATGTTCAATATACGAATTGAACAATGTTCATAACACTTGCTCATATTGTAGTGCGCAATATTTCCGCAAAGACATTGCCTCGGCAAAAACCTTGCGTTATCAGGAGTCACGCGCCACCGCCACAGGCCGGTTCGGCGGGTCTAACAGTGTTTTAAGGATAAGATCATGACGAATATGGTCACGGTTTTCGGCGGTTCGGGCTTTCTCGGCAAGCAGGTGGTGCGCGCCCTGGCAAAACAGGGCTGGCGCGTCCGCGTCGCCGTGCGCAAGCCGACCTTCGCCTATGACCTGAAGCCGCTCGGCGATGTCGGCCAGATCCAGGTTGTGCGCTGCGATGTGC
>CAMLIY010000358.1 GCA_946480125.1 uncultured Asticcacaulis sp. | reverse complement strand
CTTCTCTAACATCCTCGCGTTTTAAAGGCGAAGAGTGCCAATATAAATCTGTGTGTACAGCGACGGCCCCAAACTGCCACGCGAGCCAATTTGCCAAATGAGATTTACCAGTCCCCATGCTCCCATCAATCGCGACAAGGCAAGGCTTCGGGCTCTCTCCAATCCCCCAACCGAGCAAGGGGTATATGATTTGGCGCAGTTCCTCATGCCCGGGCAAAAGCGACTTAAGTTCCATAAAATGGATTACTCATCTTCCTCATCATCGTGATGCAGGTCCGGTTTTAGGTCTCTGGCAATATCCGGGCGCATGAACAGCGCATCGATGCGCGCCGCTTCATTGAAGCTCTCGTCATGCAGGAAGCGCAGATCGGGCGTGAACTTCATCTCGATATGCTTGCCCAGAATGCCGCGCAGAAATTTCGAGTGCCGGTTGAGAGCGTCGACCGCCGGGCCGATCTGCTCTTTCGTGATCGTCACGCCGCCAAGGCCCGCACCGAGCGGCTCAACAAACACCGTAGCGTGGCGCAGGTCCGGCGAACAGCGCACTTCGGTGACTGTGATCGAGACATTATGCAGCGCCTCGTCATGGATTTCTTCTTCGCGGAGGATTTCGACCAGGGCGTGGCGCACCAGTTCGCCGGCGCGCAACTGGCGCTGGGACGGCCCCAGTTCGGCCGGCGCGCGGCCGTGATGCTTGTCTTTAAAGGAACGTTTCATCCGGTCCATATAGGCGTTTCTGCTGATTTTTCTATTCAAAAATGCAGTTCCTGCGCTATGCAGGAAAAAACCATACTGACAACGGGGGTAAACATGGCTGCGCTGAAACCGGATTTCGTGCCTCGCATGGAGGGGCTGGATGCCCTGCGCGGCTTTGCCCTGATGGGCCTTTTCCTGGTTCACATGCCGGAGCTTTATGAACTCTACTGGGCGCACCCGGCCACTGACCCGACGCAACTTCTGTGGCACAACATCATCTTCACCACCTTCGCCGGCAAGTCGTTTTCGCTGCTGGCCCTGTGCTTCGGCGTGTCCTTCTTCATCATCATGGACCGCGCCGCCAAACGCGGGGTCGATTTCACCGTCCGGTTCCTGTGGCGACTGGCGCTGCTGGGCCTGATCGGCATACTTCACGGCCTATGGTATCGCGGCGATGTGCTGGAAGTGCTGGCCCTTATGGGGGTCTTCCTCGTGCCCTTCTACCGCGTGAAGTCAAATGCGCTGCTGATCGCGCTTGGCATCTTCTTCCTGCTGCAACCGATACAGATTTTCCAGATCCTCAGCGCGTTGAATGGCGCCGCCTGGGCCAACAAAGCGCCCGGCTTCTGGACGGCCGCCACACCCGAAGCTTATCTCACGGGTAAGAGCCTGCTGGAAACCATGCGAATGAACTGGGTGGACGGTCACCCCTTCAAGTGGTCCTTCATGTATGAGTCCGGCCGCCTCAGCCAGATTTTGGGTCTGTCACTGATCGGCATGGTGCTTGGCCGCATCCACTTCTTCAGCCAGCCGCAGCGCTTTATACGCTTCCGCCTGGTTGCCCTGGCCATAGCCGGACTCTGCGCCATCGGCCTGTCCTATGGCAAGCCTGTGCTTGCGGCACTGATGCCGACCTCTGAGACGATATTCATGCCCCGCAGCCTGTGGGACACCATGCTCTCCGGCTGGTTTGACCTCAGCCTGATGACCGTGCTGATGATGGGCTTCCTTTGCCTCTATTACGGCTTCGCTCACGGCCTGCTCAACCTGCTGGCGCCGGCCGGCCGCATGACCCTGACGCTCTATGTGGCTCAATCGCTCATCTTCGTGCCGGTCTTTTACAGTTTCGGCCTGGGCCTGCACGCCACCATGCTGCAATCCACCGCCGTACTGATCGCCATACCGGCCTTTATCGCCCAGGTCGTCTTCGCCCATCTTTGGTTCAGGGGCTTCCTCTACGGCCCCCTGGAATGGCTGTGGCGCGCCGGCACCTATCTGACACTAAAGGTGCCGTTTATCCGCAAGGTTTCCGAGGATTGATTGCTGCCGGCACTTTTTCTGTTGCTTTGCAATAAGCGAGTATCGGCGCATCCTGGATATGGCTGTCTCAGTATTTAAAAGCACCTTACAGGTAATGCAGGGCAATCTATGCTGCACCGCAGCGCGCCCTTGGTTGCGCACAAAAAATTGATATTGGCAGACCTTACGGATTTACCCGGAAAACGAAGAATCAGGGCTCATTCGTTCAAAGTGAGATTGCCGGTATTAAGAGAAAATTTACCTGAAACAGGCTCTCATCTGGTTAATTTTTTGACTCTCGTAGAAAATTAGCGTATTTGGTGTATTATAGCGTTAGTGGAGTACCTGTTTTGGCGAAATATGTTCCGAGCGATACCTTCGGTTTTGACGACACGGTCAAAAAGAATGAAGCATCATACCTGTTGAGCTATACGCCCCTGCCCTCACAAACCGAGGCAGACCAGGGCATTGAAGATCCCGCTGATAAGAAAATTCCTTTTGCCATTACGCTGGCGGCTACATTCATAATCTGCAGCGCCGTATGGTTTGGCATAGCCTACGCAATCATCCAACTCTTGAACCGCTAACAAAGCCATTCAGGCTGGGATATTTTGTTTTTAAAGGCGAATCGTCATGGGTGCTTTTTACAAAAGTATTAATTTTTTATGACCAATTTCTTTTTTAAACCCAAAAAAGCCAGATTCCGCGCGTGTAATACCCCAAATAAGCGTTTTTTGTCCCTCTAGCCCCCAGACCCTTATGCAAAGTACTTCCCGCCAATCCGCTACGGCCATCTGCTATGCACAAGCTCCCTATATATCGGCCTTTATGGCGCAGCAGGATTTCGACCGTATATTCGGCAGCCGCGAACATGTTCGCGCCGCCACTGATGATCGCAAGTATCCCTTTATCTATACGCTTGCGGGACTGACGGTTTATTGCTCGATCTTCTGGATCGCCGTTTTCAAGATTATCTTCTAGCTGAAAACAACCGTCTTCGCGCCGTTGATGATCACCCGGCGCTCGGCGTGCCACGTTACGGCCCGCGCCAGCACCCTTGCCTCTATATCCTGGCCAATGGCCACCAATTGTTCCGGCGTCAGGCCGTGATGGACGCGCTGGACGTCCTGTTCGATGATCGGGCCCTCATCCAGATCCGACGTGACATAGTGCGCCGTGGCGCCGATAATCTTCACGCCGCGCGCGTGCGCCTGGTGATAGGGCTTGGCGCCCTTGAAACTGGGC
>CAMLIY010000357.1 GCA_946480125.1 uncultured Asticcacaulis sp. | reverse complement strand
GGTGTCGATACCGAGACCTTCCGTCCGGGTCTGGAGCCTATCAATGGCGATTTGCCGCGTCCGATCATGACCTATGTCGGCCGCATCGCCATTGAAAAAAATCTGGAAGCTTTCCTCAAACTCGACCTGCCGGGCACCAAGGTGCTGGTTGGCAAGGGGCCGCAACTGGAAGAACTAAAGGCGAAATATCCGGATGCCGTTTTCCCCGGCCCGCAGTTTGGTGAGAATCTGGCGCGTTATTATTGTGATTCAGATGTATTTGTCTTTCCATCCCTTACGGATACCTTCGGCCTGGTGATTACCGAGGCCATGGCCGCCGGTACGCCGGTGGCGGCCTTTCCGGCGCATGGTCCGATAGACATTATTCCGGGTTCGGGCGCGGGGGTCATCAATGACGATCTTAAGATCGCTATACAGGAAGCCTTGAAGATAGACCGCAAGGCCGTTCGGGCCTATGCCGAAAAATTCACATGGCCGGAATGCGCAGCGGAATTTATCCGCAATCTTGAGCCCTATCCCGAGCCGGCCAAGACCAAACTCTGGACCAAGTTGCGCCAGTTGCCGCGTCGTATTCGCCGCAAGAAGAAAGGCGCGGCCTGAAGGGGGATATGTACAAACGGGCGGCAAACGCCCCTGCAAACCGGGCAGATTTTTTATTTCCGGATATGCTAGGCTCCCGCATCTGAGGAGTTTCGCTATGTTCAAGCCGCTTATTTCGATTATGGCCGTGACCACCCTGATGGCCGCCTGCGCACCCAGCCAACAAGCCGAGGCGCAAAGCAGTTCCGCCGCCGCCAGCGATCAGGCCAGCGCCGCCATTGCACCATTGGCGCAGGCCGCAGCGGCCACGCCCAGTTTCAATTGCAAGACAGCGACACTCAAGGCCGAAGTCATGGTATGCGGCAATGCCCGCCTGGCGCAGCTCGATGTCGAGGTCACGCGCCTCTATGATCTGATTGGCAAGGCGCCGGACGTTGATCGAGCTGGTCTTCAACGTCTCCAGGGAGGCTGGCTGAACAAACGTAATGCCTGCGCCACCACAACCGACAGCGAAACCTGCCTGCTTAATGCTTATGCCGGGCGGATCAGCGATCTGCGCGCCGGCTATCCGGTGGCGCGCAACGATATCGCCGTCAGCATCGGACCGGTAAGCTGGCATTGTCCGGCCGGTGATATAAGTTCGACCTTTATCAATGGCGCGAATGCGATGGTTTATGTCAAATGGGCGGACAAGAGCGCCGTGTTAACGCAAGGCCGAAGTGCGTCCGGCGCACGCTACACCGCCGATCTGCCGGACGGCGCCTATGAATTCTGGAACAAGGGTGACAAGGTGATGTGGACTGTGCCGGGTAAGGGCATGGTCACTTGCGAGGAGGTAAAATCATGAAGAAAGCTATCCTGACGGCCGCCGCTATCGCAGGCCTGTGTCTCCTGACCGCCTGCGCCACGCGACCGATGGGGCATCAAGATGATCCGGCTCTGGTGCGTGGCATTATCGATGGCCTGCTGGCCCCGATCTCTTTCGTTATCAGCCTGTTTTCCGATACCATCCGCATGTATGCCTATCCCAATATCGGCCGCTGGTATGACCTCGGTTTCCTGGCGGGCCTGAGCGCCTGGGGTGGCGGGGCCTCGACTGTCACGCGCTATGTCTATGTCGATCGCCGTACCGGACGGACTTTGGATGTGGAAGATCGCTGAGTGACCCTGCCTTACAACTCTCCGCTCGGACCCACGCTGGAAACCGACCGCCTGATCCTGCGCCCGCCGGTTGACGCTGATTTCGATGGCTTCTGCACCTTCCATGCCGATACAGAGGCCATGACGCACCTTGGCGGAATAGCCACGCCGCCGGTGGTCTGGCGCACGATGCGCACCATAGCCGGCTCATGGGCGCTCGATGGGTTTGGCATGTTCAGCGTCATCGAGAAACGCACCGGCCAATGGATCGGCCGGATCGGACCGCTGTATCCGCACGCCTGGCCTGACCGTGAAGTCGGCTGGGGTCTGCTCACCGAAGCGCAAGGCAAGGGCTATGCGAAAGAAGCAGCGATCGCCTGTATGGATTTCGCCTGTGATACGCTTGGCTGGGACGTGATTATCCATACCATTGCGCCGGCCAATCTGCCTTCGGCGAAGCTGGCAAAGGCACTGGGATCTCACATTATGAGGCAAACCTATCTGCCGGATCCTTACGCCGATCTAATGGTCGACGTCTGGGGGCAGACACGTGACGCGTGGCGCGAAAACCGAAAAAAATTCCTTTAAAAAACAAGACGTGTAATTTTCTTAGCCACACCGCTTGACTCTCATTTTTATTTAACCGATAAGTTATTTAACAAATCGGTTAAATTGAGTTGAGTATCATGTCCGCTGACCGCCTGTCGCAAACCCTGACCGCCCTTGCTGATCCGACGCGCCGCGCCATACTGGCCCGCCTGTCGCTCGGCGAAACCTCGGTGACGGAGCTGGCCGAGCCGTTTGACATGAGCCTGCCGGCGGTTTCGAAGCATCTGAAGGTGCTGGAAAAGGCTGGGCTTATTTCGCGCGGTCGTGAGGCGCAATGGCGGCCGTGCAAGCTGGAACCGGAGCCGCTGAAAGAGGTCGATGCCTGGATCGGCGAATATCGCCAGATGTGGGAAGCCCGTTTCGACCGCCTCGATGCCTATCTGAAGACTCTGAAGCCGGACGGCCCGACCAACTAAAGTGACAAACGAACGTGAATTGAGGAGGCCGGTATGTGGTGGCAATACTATAAGCAAATCTGGGAAGCGCGCCTTGATCGCCTCGCGGCCTATCTGAAAACCCTGCAAGCCGGAGCGCTTAAGTGACCGAGTTTAATGCCTTTGAAGTGGTCAATACCCGTCTTCTGCCCTTTCCGCAGGCACAGGTGTTTGCCGCCTTTGCCGAACCGGACCAGCTGGCTGTCTGGTGGGGGCCGGATGGTTTCACCAATGAGGTGGTGGCCTTCGAGCTTGAGGTCGGCGGCCGTTTTGAGATCGTCATGATCAACGAAAATGACCGACGATTTGAGAACGTCAAACGCTTCACCGAGGTGGTGGCGCCCGAGCGTGTGGTTTTCGAGCACATCGAACCCGTCCATCATTTCCTGATGACTCACATTTTCAAGGCGGTGGGCGAGGATCAGACCGAACTGACCTGGCTGATGCAATTTGCCGGTGACGGTGAAAATGCCGACCTGAAAGACTTTCTCCACGCCGCCAACGAACAGAATTTCGACCGGCT
>CAMLIY010000356.1 GCA_946480125.1 uncultured Asticcacaulis sp. | reverse complement strand
CGAAGACTCCGCCGGCCACCTTCTTCATCAAGCAGGCGCTGAACCTGAAGTCCGGTTCGAAGCTGCCGGGCCGCGATTCCGCCGGCAAGATCACGCGCCAGCAACTGCGCGATATCGCCGAAAAGAAGATGAAGGATCTGAGCGCCAACGATATGGATCAGGCCGTGAAGATCATTGAAGGTTCCGCCCGCTCGATGGGCCTGCAGGTGGTGGACTAATATGACCAAGATCGCAAAACGCATTCAGGCGTGGAACGCCGACGCCAACAAGACCTACGGCCTTACCGAAGCGCTTGAAACCGTCAAGACCAACGCCAAGGCCAAGTTCGACGAAACCGTCGAAATCGCCATCAATCTGGGTGTTGACCCGCGTCACGCCGACCAGCAGGTCCGTGGCGTTGTCAATCTCCCGTCCGGCACCGGCAAGGACGTTCGCGTCGCTGTGTTCGCCAAGGACAAGAAGGCTGAAGAAGCTCTCGCCGCCGGCGCTGAAGTCGTTGGCGCCGAAGACTTGGTCGAAAAGATCATGGGCGGCTTCATGGATTTCGACCGCGTTATCGCGTCCCCGGACATGATGGCCCTGGTCGGTCGCCTCGGTAAGGTGCTTGGTCCCCGTGGCCTGATGCCCAACCCGAAAGTCGGCACCGTCACTCCGAACGTCGCCCAGGCCGTCAAGGACGCCAAGGGTGGTGCGGTCGAGTTCCGCGTCGAAAAGGCCGGTATCGTCCACGTTGGCGTCGGCAAGATCTCGTTCACGACCGAAGCCCTTGAACTCAATGTTAAGGCTCTGGTCGATGCGCTGGTCAAGGCCCGCCCGTCCGGCGCCAAGGGTCTCTATGTCAAGAAGATCGCTCTGTCTTCGACCATGGGGCCCGGCGTGAAGGTCGATACGGCTTCCGCCCAAGGTTAAATTCGGTTTCATACTGAAATGAAAAGCCGCTCCGGTGACGGGGCGGCTTTTTTTTACGCCGGCGGACCGGAGTGAAAGCGGAATTCGGTATCTGGCTCGGCGATTAACGCCTGTTCGACCGGGCGGATAACGGTAATACGCTCAGCGATATCGTCAGCATCGCCATACAGATGAGCCAGTTTGAGATAGCCTTGATAATGGCGCATCTCGCTTTTTAGAAGACCACTATAGAATTTGCCCAACTCGTCATCGAGATGCGGGGCGAGGGCGCTGAAACGCTCGCATGACCGAGCCTCGATAAAGGCGCTGATCAGCAGGATATCGATCATCATGCCAGGACCCGTCCGGCGAACCAGTTTGCGCAAGCCTATCGCGTACCGTGACGCCGTGAGCGGGCGCACAGCGATGCCGCGCCGCTTCATGATCTTCATGACCTGTTCATGATGGGCCAGTTCTTCACGCGCCAGACGCGCCATGGCGAAAACCAGCGCCTCTCTTTCCTGATACTTGGCCATCAGGTTTATGGCGTTGCTGGCAGCTTTATACTCACAATTCTTGTGGTCCAGCAGCAGGATGTCCTGGTTCGCAAGCGCGGCCTTGATCCAGGCTGGTGGTGTAGCGCTGCCCAAAAAGGCGTGAATATCGTTCAGCATAGCCCCTCTCTTCGTGCCATCTGAGTGGCAATGACGCATGCTTAAATCAAGTCACTGATTATTTTGATGCTGAAATTTTGTTTCATTGTGAAGTTGTAACAAATGTAAATAAAATCAAGTGTAAATATTTCATGTTTATGCAAAATTGTTCGAGAAAACATTACCCATAATTCACTCGACTTCATGTTTTTTTACGGTATTTTTTTATTGCGACATTTGACATATTGATGTTATGCGCGCATTCGTGCATTTCAACTGCTTTTTACTGTTATAACACACATGGCGCCTGTTAATATTTGACCGGCGAAGAGTTTATCTGAGTGAACTTCCTCTCCGGGTTGCCGCAGCTCAGGTAATGTGGGGGAAGGTGTAGGCGCATCTTCCCCTTTTCACTGTTATTATCAGGTATGTGTTGTCCGGTATTGTGCGATTTTGCTGTGGGCGGCTTCAGGCATAATGCGTGTGAAGGTTTGCCTGTAGGCAGTGGGGGTAGTGCCCATTTGTTCACGAAAATGATGTCGAAGATTTGTCGACGTCCCGAAGCCGGTATGCTCGGCTATGTGTTCTACGCTTATATTGCTTGTTTCCAGGTGATCACGGGCCTCACATAACCTGACGTTTAAAAGCCATTTGGCCGGCGTCATGCCAGTGGCTTCGCTGAAGCGGCGCAGGAAGGTCCTTTCGCTCATACCGGCGCGTCGGGCCAGTTCGGGTATGCGATGTTCCTGATGCAGATGTTTGCGCATGTAATCGAGCAGGGGGCCTAGCCGGTCGCTTTCATAGCTGATCGGCACGCTTCGCTCGATGAATTGTGCCTGCCCGCCATCACGATGCGGCGGCACTACAAGACGCCTGGCTACAGTATTGGCGGCAGCCGGACCGAAGTCGCGGCGGATCAGATGCAGGCAAAGGTCGATGCCGGCAGCGCTTCCGGCCGAGGTCAGTATCTGGCCTTCATCGACGTAAAGCACATCAGGCACGACATCGATATCGGGATAGGCGGCCTTGATGTGATCGGTATATTTCCAGTGTGTGGTGGCACGAAGACCTTTCAGCAGGCCGCTGGCGGCTAGAACGTAAACACCGGAACAGATGCTAAGAATGCGCGCGCCACGTTTGTGAGCCCTAAGCAGGGCCTGTGTCAGTTCCCGCGGGACAAGCCGGTCAACAGGCCAGCCAGGGATGATAATCGTGCCTGCGTCGGTGAAAACTTCAATCCCCGAATCGACCGTAACCCTGATGCCCGCAGTCGAGCGTGCGGCTTGCCCTTCAAGGCTAGCGACCTGAAAGCTATACCAGTCCGGCCCCATTTCCGGACGATCCAACCCAAACAGTTCGACGGCAATGCTGAATTCGAACAGCGGCATGCCGTCGAAAGCGAGAAGGGCGACATTGCGGTTGAAGGGGGTTTCTTTTGGCATGATCTATTCTTTAGGCCGTAAACTTATAAATATCGCCACCATGGCCGCGATATTTATGAGTTTACGGCCTAGTATGTGTTTCCGCCAGCTACAGGCATTGGTACCGATCGATAAATCGCTTTCTACCTCTTGATTTGTCAC
This sequence comes from uncultured Asticcacaulis sp., assembly GCA_946480125.1. Next base: position 131 of record CAMLIY010000356.1, on the reverse strand, counting down.
GGCTTTGATTGTAATAGGAGCGCCTCGGCTTGGAGGTGCGTACTCCGGCTTCGAAGACTTGGACGTCTAACAGTGTTCAAGCAGCGAAGCGGTAGCGCAACTTTAATGTCGTTCTGTCCGAGACTTTCGAC
>CAMLIY010000355.1 GCA_946480125.1 uncultured Asticcacaulis sp. | reverse complement strand
ATTGTCCATAACGGCAAGCTGGATGCGGGCACCCGACTGGTCAAAAAGCCATTTACCGTGGATCAGCTTGGCGCGGAACTGGCAAATCTGGATAAACGCGACGCTCGGACTGACCACTGACAGAGGGTCTCCGGCCACTGACTGACGAGCGCGGGATCGCCGGCCCCCGGGGAGATGCAAAAGGCCCGATGTGAATATCGGGCCTTTCCGGATTACGGTTCAATCGAGAAAACACTGACCGAGGCCGGCGCGACCGTCAGCGTTATCTTGCCTTTGGAAACAGTCGCGACGATCGGCTTTGGCGCGACCGTATTCGGGGCATCGAATGTATTGACGCTGTCTACACGAGGCGCAGCCAGGGTCGTGCCCTTTACGGATCCGACCTGTAATCCGGCCGGTTCAAAGCTGAAGGTGGCAGGCTTTTCCGGATCGATATTGGTGACCGACACCCACACTTTTCCGTCCTTGCCTTTGGCGGCAATGGCGTCAACGCGTGGCAGGACCATATCGCCAAAACTATATTGGCCGGCGTCAAACTGTACGGGAATAAAGGTGGCGTCCTGGAACGGCACGTACATTTTAAAGACGTGATAGGTGGGCGTCAGCAGCATTTTTTCTTTATCGGTCAGGATCATCGCCTGAAGGACATTAATCATTTGCGCGATATTCGCCATGCGCACACGGTCGGCATGACGGGCGAAAATATCGAGATTCAAGGCCGCCAGGACAGCATCCCTCTGGCTGTTTTGCTGAATGAGGAAGCCTGGATCAGTCCCCGGTGTCGGCGCATACCATGCGCCCCATTCGTCCACGACAAGCGCGACCTTCTTTTCAGGGTCATATTTGTCCATTATCGCGCTGTGGGTTTTAATGAGATCGTCCATGCCAAGCGTTTCCTTGAGCATGAGCGCATATTCTTTTTCGCCGAAATGCGTTGACGGTTGTGAAACCGGGAACCCGCCGCCCGTCGTGTAATTGTGCAGGGACAGCCCTTCAATGCTCCATGCCCAACTGTGGCCCTTATAGGCCTTCATCACCGCTTCCGTGTAGGCGGTATCGGCTGTTCCGGGTCCGACGGCGATCCGGCTCATTGGCTGGGACGGATTGTAGTTGCGGTCAAAGCGGGCGTGAAGCTTCATCTGGCTGACGTAAAAATCGGGCGACATGCCGCCACCGCAATCCCAGCTTTCATTCCCAAGACCGATATAGGCAACCTGATAGGGATCGGGATGACCATTGGCCGCCCGCTCCGCACCGATGGCGTCCGCCTTATCCGCGGTCATGTATTCCATCCATTCGGCCGCCTCGCCGACTGTCCCGGAGCCGACGTTTACCGATACATAGGCCTTGGCGCCGATCTGAGAGATGAAATCGAAATATTCGTCTGTGCCAAACGTATTCGGCTCAATCACGCCGCCCCAATTCGCATTCATCGCAGGCTTGCGCTTAGCGCCAATTCCCCTGCGCCAATGATATTCATCGGCAAAACACCCTCCCGGCCAGCGGACATTGGGCACATGCAGGTCCTTGAGCGCGGCCACGACATCATTCCGGATACCACGCGTATTGGGAATGGACGCGTTCTTGCCAACCCAGATGCCCTCATAAACGCCATGGCCGAGGTGCTCGGCGAACTGACCGAAAATCTGGCGATCGATCACAGGGCCAGGTTTATCGACATCCAGCCTGACCTGCACAACCGCCTCGGCCTGTGCTTTGGGCACAGAGGAAAAGCTGCCCGTGGCCAGCATGGCTAATGTTAGACTGAGTAAATGACGCATATTCTCTCCCCTTGTTATTGCCAGCCTGCGACCGCGACGAAATTTCCACAGCGTTGGCCAGGTGTATGCACCTGCGGCTTTTTATATCGGCCTCATTGATGTGACCGCTACCATTTAAGAAGAGGTTAGAGCAATTTATCATCCGTTCAATAGATAAAAGTTCCTTTTACCTGGGAATCAGCATGGACGAAAAAACAAGCCCATGTAATACGTATGATGTAGGGACGGCGCTATCTCTGACGGTGCGCAAAATAAGATGCCCGCTGGGAAGGATAGCTTCTATGAAAACGCGCCCCGGTAATCATACCCTCTGCGGTATCGTCTTGTTGGCCGGTCTTGTGACGACAGCCCTGCCGGCCTTCGCACAACTCCCTCCCGTGCCCTATATCCCGGTCGTTGCGCTGCCTGCATCGGATCGTCCGGCCGGCTCGGTCCACCTGGCTCACCGTCCGGCGCCTGTTCCATCGATTATTTATCTTTCCGCGCAAGGGTCAGATGAGGGTGACGGCTCGTCCGCGCATCCCTTCGCCACACTGTCACGTGCCCAGGTGGCTGTACGCGCGCTCAATCAGGATAATGATGTGACCGTCAGTATCGCCGATGGCCTTTACCGGCTTGAGGCGCCGCTTAGGTTTACCGCAGCTGATGGCGGTCAAGACGGTTATACTGTGCGGTATCAGGCCGCGCCTGGCGCGCACCCGGTGATTTCGGGCGGGCAGCGAATTGAGGGCTGGACACGTGCCGATTCTGACCGGGACATTTGGGTCGCCGATATGCCGCGTGGCATGGACCCAAGGCAAATCTGGGTGAACGACAGGCTATCAAGACGCGCGGCTGTCATAGCGCCGCGTGACGCCTTTGCGTTTTATGATTGGGGCATGAAGATCGTCGATCCGGCCTGGCGTTTCCTGGCCGATATTCCCGATCAGAACCGTCTGGAAGTCGAAAATCTGGGCTGGTTCACCGATCGGCACGCCACGATCCAGCGTATCGAAGGCGATCGCATCATCATGCAGCAGCCTGGCTGGCGTAACAATATCGTCGGTTATGACACTCTGGCCCGGCCGGTTTCATCTGAAAACGCCCGCCTGACATTCATAAACGCTCTGGCCTTTCTGCGTACGGAAGGCGAATGGTTCGCTGATCCGAAGGCCGGAAAGATCTATTACAAACCGCACAAAGGCGAGACCATGGCCACGCTGGATGTCGAAGTGCCGCGACTGGAATGGCTGATGTCGATCAGCGGCGCCTATGAACGTCCGATTGTCGATCTGGAATTCACCGGCCTGAGCTTCCAGCATACCAGCTGGCTGCGTCCGTCGAGCCCGGAAGGGTACGCCAGCCAGCAAAGCGGCGCCTACCTGGCCGGTGACATACCCAACTATCCGGCAAATCCGATCCGTGACTGTAGCTGGGGCTGCACGGCTTTCGAGGCTATGCGCAACAGATGGAGCCAGCAACCCGCCGCCATTCAGGT
>CAMLIY010000354.1 GCA_946480125.1 uncultured Asticcacaulis sp. | reverse complement strand
ATCTGTTACTCATAAGGTTAAGTCTGGCAAAGTCCCCCTAATATCGTGTAAAGCAAACGGTATGACCGCCGAGCCTGAGCCTTCCGCACCTGCCCCCCCTGTGCGCCCCATTTTCATCCTGCCGAAAACCGTCGCGCTGGTCGGCCTGATGGGCGTGGGTAAAACCACCATAGGCCGCCGCCTGGCCGATCATTTCGGCCTGCCCTTTGTCGACGCCGATGAAGAGATCGAAAAGGCCGCTGGCATGAGCGTCGCTGACATCTTCGCTAACTACGGCGAAAAGGGGTTCCGCGATGGCGAACAGCGCGTCATCGCCCGCCTGCTCGAAGGCGAACCACGCATCCTGGCCACAGGTGGCGGCGCCCTTACCCATTCGCTTACCCGTGAAAATCTCAAGGCCAAGGCGATTACGCTGTGGCTAAAAACCGATATACGCGTGCTGGCGAAACGCGTCGCCAACCGCCCTCACCGCCCCCTGCTCAAAGACCGGAACCCGATCGAAGTGCTCAAAGAACACGTCAAAACCCGTTACCCCCTTTATGAAATGGCAGATATCACTGTTGATACTGGCGATCAGTCACACAGCAAGGCGCTGGACCAAGTCCTGGCCGCCCTTCACGATTATATTGACGGTGGCCAATGAGCGCCGGCACCTTAAACTTTAAACGCATTCCGGTTTCCGGTGAGGGCTTCAAGGCGTATGAGGTTATCGTTGGGCAAGGTCTGCTGAACGACGCCGAAAAATGGGTTGGCCCTTTCCTGACCAATAAGCGTGTCGTCATGGTCACGGATTCGAACGTCGGGCCACTGCATGCCGACGCCATCCTGGCTCAGTTTGAATCCGCTGGTCATAAGACACATAAAATCGTGGTGCCGGCGGGTGAGCAAAGCAAATGTTTTGACGGCCTTAAGTTCGTCGTCGATTCGATGCTCGATTGCGGCCTCGATCGCAAGGATGTGGTCATTGCCCTTGGTGGTGGCGTGATCGGCGACCTGACCGGCTTTGCCTGCGCCATCTATATGCGCGGCATCGATTTCATCCAGATCCCGACCACCGTTCTGGCCCAGGTCGATTCCTCGGTCGGCGGCAAGACGGCCATCGACCACGAAAAGGGCAAGAACCTGATCGGCGCCTTCTGGCAGCCGCGCCTGGTGCTGTGCGATCTCGACCTCCTCAAAACCCTGCCGGAGCGTGAAATCCGCTGCGGTTATGCCGAGATCATTAAATACGGCCTGCTGGGCGACAAAACGTTTTTCGAGTGGCTGGAAGCCCATGATGACAAGGTTCTGGCTCTGGAACCGGAGGCTATTCTCCACGCCGTCGCCCGTTCGGTCGAGATGAAGGCCGAGATCGTCGCGGCCGATGAACGCGAAGGCGGACAGCGCGCCCTGCTCAATCTTGGCCATACCTTTGGCCATGCGCTGGAAGCAGAAGTCGGTTTCGGAGATACGCTGCTGCATGGCGAGGCTGTTGCCATAGGTATGGCTCAGGCCTTCCGCTATAGCGCGCTTAACGGCGAATGCACCGAAGAAGACGAGGACCGCGCCGTAGCCGCCATCAAACACGCCGGCCTGCCGACGCGCATGAGCGATATCCGCAATGTCCCCTTCGACGCCGAACGCCTGATCACCCATATGGGCCACGACAAGAAGGCCGAGGGCGGCGCCCTCACCTTTGTTCTGGTTGGCGGTATCGGCCGCGCCTTTGTAGCCAGGAAAGTACCGGCTGACTCTATCGCTGAATTCCTCATACTGGATGGCGCCGTGTCATCTGCTCAGGCGCCCGCCTAAAGGTGTTTCCATGCTGATCGCTTCGATACTTGCCCTGATCCCGATCCTGTTCGTTATTCTGGGGGTATCGGCTCTGTTCAGTGCCGGCGAAACTTCGCTGACCGCTGCCTCGCGCGGGCGGATGCACCAGCTGGAACGCGACGGCGATAAAGCCGCCAAGCGCGTCAACAAACTGCTGACCAATCAGGAAAAGATGATCGGCGCTATCCTGCTGTTGCAGAACGTGCTGAATATCGGGGCCTCGGCGCTGGCGACTATCTCAATTGATCGCGCCATTCCCGGACCATGGGGCGCGGCCATTTCCACCGCTTTCATGACCATCCTGGTGCTTGTTTTCGCCGAAGTCCTGCCAAAGACCCTGGCCATCATGCGGCCGGAAGATACGGCGCGTTTCATGTCGCGTCCGGTGATGTGGATCGTCGTCGCTTTCGGCCCGCTGATCAACGCCGTCCAGTGGTTCGTGCGGGCCGTGCTCGGCCTGTTCGGTGTCAAGCTGTCGATGGAAGTCGATGTGCTGGCAGCACACGAAGAAATCCGTGGCGCGGTTGAATACCATCATGATGAAGGCGCCGTGCAAAGCGATGACCGGAATATGTTCAGGGGGGTGCTTGATCTGGCCGACCTTGATGTCAGCCAGATCATGGTTCACCGCAAGCAGATCGACATGATCGACGCCAGCCTGCCGATGGCGGAGATCATTGAGTCGGCGCTGAACTTCAGCCACACCCGTATCCCGCTTTACAAGGATAATACCGAAAACATCATAGGCGTGCTCCATGCCCGCGACCTGATGGCGGCGGTGATCCGCGCCAAGGGCGATATCAGCAGCGTAGATGTTATGGCGATTGTCCGCGAGCCATGGTTCATCCCCGACACCAGCAACCTGAAAGATCAACTGGCGGCCTTCCTCAAGAAGAAGGCGCATTTCGCCCTGGTGGTTGATGAATATGGCGCCTTGCAGGGACTGGTGACACTGGAAGATATTCTGGAAGAAATCGTGGGTGAGATCGATGACGAGCACGATGCGGTCCTGACCGCCCTGCGCCGCCAGTCCGACGGCTCGATCCATGTCGATGGCGATCTGGCCATCCGTGACCTCAACCGCACCATGGACTGGGAACTGCCCGACGAGGATGCCGTGACCATCGCCGGACTGGTGATCCACGAGGCCCGCACCATACCTGAGCCCGGCCAGACCTTTATCTTCTATGGTCGTAAGTTCCAGATCATGCGCCGCCAGCGCAACCAGATTACCGCCATCAAGATTTCACCGGTTTGATAAGAAAACCCCCGCCGGATCGCTCCGGCGGGGGTTTGTCACTTAGAAATGGCTGTCGGGTCTGGGCCGGCCATAGGGGTCGTCCTGATCATCCGTCACCGGCGGTTCCGGATCATCCTTGCCCTCGGCGCGGAAGCGGATGAATTTGGCGAAGAAGAGATCGGAAGAGCACACGTCTGAACTCCAGTCA
>CAMLIY010000353.1 GCA_946480125.1 uncultured Asticcacaulis sp. | reverse complement strand
GTGACGACGATATGCGCCTGAACCGGCCCCTTGGCCTCGGTCGGCTGGGTCAGGCTCGTTGTCACGGTGCCATCGTAATAGCCCTGGGATTTCAAGAGGCGCAGAATAAGGGCCTCATCCTCGGTGGCGCGGGCGCGCACCTGGGCGACATTGGCCGCCTTGCCCTTGCCGTTCATCAGAGCGGAGAGGGGCTTGAATTCATCATTGAGGTGGAGATCATGCAGGCCATCGACCACGGTGACATAGCGGATTTCCGGCAGGGCTTCCTCGGCAAAGGCGGCCTGATTGGGCTGGACATCATAACCTTCCAGCGCCGGCAGGGGGGCGTCGAGTTCGCTGTCTTCGGTGGCGGTCACATCCGGCAAGGCATCGGCAATGGTATCGGTTGGCGGCACGGGCGCGGTTTGTGTCTCCGAAGGCACAGGCTCGGCTGGCGGGGCCACCGTATCTTCGATCGGCGGCAGGGCCGCATTGAAATCATCATCTGTGATGATCGGGGCATCCGCCGGACTATCGGGCAGGGCGGGCGCGTCTTCCTGCGCCGGCTTTATCGCCGGCACCTCTGTTGCAGGTGTGGTCTGCGTTTCCTGTGCCTGTGCGTTTGCCGTCAGAAGGCCCAGACCGATGATGACCGGACGTAAAGACAAGCTAAAACGGTTAGCGACAACGGAAATAATCTGACCCCTTTGGAGTGGAAATTGGGTTCGGCAGCACATCTATGCTGTGATCTATATGTCTGGTGCGTTAAATTTAAGCAAAAAATCGATGTGGAAAGCGGATTGGCCGCATGAAACGAATTACACCGCAAGCCGCGGAGTTTTGCGACGGCGGGCATCCTCTAAAAGGAATTCACACGCCTTTTTGCAAGGAAAATGCTATGCTGCATATTATGCCCGATACACCCGCATCCGCTGCCAAAACGTTAGAAAGCGATCCGTGCTGGGAAACCCTTATTCGCCGTCAAGCCGGTGACTTTGTCTACAGCGTCAAAACCACCGGCGTCTATTGCCGGCCAGACTGCGCCTCACGCTTGCCGAAACCGGAAAATGTCGGCTTTTACGCCACCTGCGACGACGCCGAAGCCGCCGGTTTCCGCGCCTGCAAGCGCTGCCATCCGCGCGGCGACAATGTGCAGGCGAAGCAGGCGGAAATGATCGCCGATGTCTGCCGCTTTATCGAAGGGGCGGAGGACGCGCCATCACTGGAAGAAATGGCGGCGCGGGCGGGCCTGTCGCCGCACCATTTTCACCGACGGTTTAAGGCGATGACCGGACTGACGCCGAAAGCCTATGCCGATGCCCACCGGGCGAAAAAGGTGCGCGAGGGGCTTTCGGCCGGGGAAGCGGTGACGGCGGCGCTTTATGAGGCCGGTTATGGTTCCTCAAGCCGGTTTTATGAACGCTCGGATGCGATATTGGGCATGACGCCGAAAGCCTTCCAGAGCGGTGGGGCGGGCGATATCCGTTTTGCCATCGGTCAGTGCTCTCTGGGCGCCGTGCTGGTGGCGCAGTCGGATAAAGGCATCTGCGCCATTACCCTGGGTGACGCGCCGGAAGCGCTGATCGAGGATTTGCAAGACCGTTTCCCCAAGGCCAATCTGATCGGCGCCGATGCGGATTTTGAAAACACCGTGGCGCAGGTGATCGGTCTGGTCGATCAGGGGCAGGCGCTTTACCTGCCGCTCGATATCCGTGGCACGGCTTTCCAACAAAGAGTCTGGCAAGCCCTGCGCGCCATACCGGCCGGCCAAACGCGCTCCTATGCCGAGGTGGCAGGAATGATCGGATCACCCGCCGCCGTGCGCGCGGTGGCGGGCGCTTGTGCCGCCAATGCCCTGGCCATCGCCATTCCCTGTCACCGCGTGGTGCGGACCGATGGCGCCCTGTCCGGCTATCGCTGGGGTGTAGAGCGCAAGCGCGCTCTGTTGCAGAAGGAGGGCCAAAATGTTTGATGCCGATCTCTTTCCTGACCAGATTTTTGATGAATGGCAAACCATGGGGCGCGATCTCGATGAGCGGGGCTTTGCCGTCCTGCCGGGGTTGATCGCGCCCGAAGATTGTCAGACGCTGGCGGGGCTTTATGAGCAACCGCTGTTTCGCAGCCAGGTCCATATGGCGCGGCACGGCTTTGGGCGCGGCGAATACAAGTATTTCGCCTATCCCCTGCCGGACATCGTGGCCGATCTGCGCACACGGCTCTATCCGCAACTGGCGCCGATCGCCAATCGCTGGCATGAGCGTATGGGGCTGGAAACACGCTTTCCGGCCGAGCATGATGAATTCCTCAAGCGCTGCCATACCGCCGGACAGACGCGGCCGACACCGCTCCTGCTGCAATATGGCGTTGATGATTACAACTGCCTGCATCAGGATCTCTATGGCGAGCATGTCTTTCCGTTGCAGGCGGCGATCCTGCTGTCACGGCCGGAAGAGGACTTCACCGGCGGCGAATTTGTCCTGACCGAGCAGCGCCCGCGCATGCAGTCTGTGCCGTCGGTCGTGCCGCTGCAACAGGGCGATGCGGTAATCTTCGCTGTGTCGCAACGGCCGGTGGAAGGCACACGCGGCAGTTATCGTGTCACCATGCGACATGGGGTCAGCCGTGTGCGATCGGGGCGGCGGCATACGCTGGGTATCATCTTCCATGACGCAGCCTGACCTGTTTGGAGAGTCCTTTACGCGCGAAGGCGTAGCGATCCTGCGAGGCTTCGCTCTGAGCGATGATATGGCTCTGGTCGCGGCCATTGACGCTATCGTCGCCGTTTCGCAGTTTCGTCATATGACGGTGCCAGGCGGTGGACGCATGTCGGTGGCCATGACCAATGCCGGTATTGGCTGGGTCGCGGATACCAAGGGCTATCGTTATGACCGCATGGACCCGCTGAGTGGTCATCCATGGCCGGGCATACCACCGATATTTGTCGATCTGGCGCAAAGGGCGGCGCATGAAGCGGGCTTTGATTTAACGCCCAATGGCTGCCTGATCAATCGCTATGAACCTGGCGCGAAAATGGGCCTGCATCAGGATATCAATGAGGGCGATTATTCCGCGCCGATCGTGTCGGTATCACTGGGCTTGCCGGCGACCTTTCAGTTCGGCGGGCTGAAGCGCGGCGATCAGGTAGAGAAGATCACGCTTCATCATGGTGATGTTGTGGTCTGGGGCGGTCCGGCGCGCAAGAGTTTCCATGGGGTACTGACGTTGCGGGCCGGCCACCACGCTATTGGCGGTCATCGCTATAATCTGACGTTTCGGAAGGTGATGTAA
>CAMLIY010000352.1 GCA_946480125.1 uncultured Asticcacaulis sp. | reverse complement strand
TGGATGCGGCCATCGAGTTCGATCAGCTCGGTGGTGACGAAGCGCACCTGATTGGCCAGGCTCTGGCGGTGGATGAACTGCTTTTCCGTATCCTGCGCCTGAAGCTGTTCGGCCAGTTTGGTGGACAGTTCGATGAAATAGCCGAGCACATTATTAAACTTGATGCGGATGGCGATGCCGGTTTCGGCGGCCAGGCGTTGTTCTAACGCCAGTATGATCTGGCGGCTGTCATCGCGCAGGGTGCGGGCCTCGTCGAGGTCGGCGTTGAAGCCGGGGCGGATAAAACCACCATCGGAAAGCTTGAGCGGTGGTTCCTCGACCAGGGCGCGGGCCAGCTTGTCGCGCAACTGGCTGAGTGGCAGCGAAGGCACCAGGGCGGCAATAATATCGTCGATTTCCTGCGGGGCCTTTGGGTCTATTTCCACCAGATGGCGCGCATCATTCAAATGGTTGGCCAGCGATTCACCGATATTCAGCGCCAAAGCGATAACGCACAGATCACGCGCGCTGCCGCGACCCAAGGACAGGCGCGACAAGGCCCGCGCCTGATCGGATAGCGAGCGCATCAGGTGACGCAGGGTGTCGCGGACATCGCGTTTCGGCAGCAGCCATTCGATGGTATCGAGGCGGGCATTGATATCGGCCGGATTATACAGGGGCCGCGCCAGGCGGTTGAGCAGCAGGCGGCAGCCACCAGAGGTCACCGTCTGGTCTATCGCCGCAATCAGGCTGCCGTCGCGCTTGCCTTGCTGGGTGCGGTCGATCTCCAGCGAATTGCGCGTGGCGGCGTCGATGGCGAGATAATTGTTTGAAATCACCCGCGCCGGCGGCTTCAGAGTCGGTATCTTGCCGGCCTGGGTCAGGTCGATATAGGCGGCCAGCAGTCCGAGCGCCGAAATCTCCGCCGGACTGAACGCGCCGAAGCCATCAAGCGTTTGAACGCCATACAGTTTTAACAGGCGCGCCTCGCCACCCGCCGGATCGCACAGAGAGGACGGTTGCGGCTGGATGACGCCGCCATATATCTTGAGCAGGGGGTAGATGGTTTCATCCTGGATCAGGCGATCGGCGACCAGGCTTTCCGAGGGCCGCAGGGCGGAAAGCTGTACGCCCAGCTGTTCCGGCGCGACTTCCAGCACCTCGACATCGCCGGTGGACAGCTCGACCGCCGCCAGGGCCAGCACACCGCCACGCGATGACAGGGCCACCAGCCGGTTGGCGCCACGTTCCTCCAGCAGAGTGTCTTCGGTCAGGGTGCCAGGCGTTACCACACGCGTAATACCGCGTTTAACAATCGCTTTCGATCCACGCTTCCTGGCTTCGGCCGGGTCTTCCAACTGATCGCAGACGGCAACGCGATGACCGAGCCGAATCAGCTTGGCGATATAGGCATCGGCGGCATGGGCGGGTACGCCGGCCAGCGGAATATCCTTGCCCTGGAACTGGCCGCGCTTGGTCAGGGCGAGCGAAAGGGCCGCCGAGGCGATCACCGCATCCTCAAAGAAAATTTCATAGAAATCGCCCATGCGCATCAGCAGAATGGCGTCAGGATACTGGGCCTTGATCTGGATATATTGCGCCATGACCGGCGTGGCGCCCTCGACATTAGGGGCGGCAGTATCTGGCGTGAGGGATTGCGGGGCGTTCATGACGCGAAGTTAACCATTGTTAACAGCGAAGAGAAGGCATTTCGCACAGGAATATGTGTAAAACTTCTCCAGCAGCTTATGGTAGGCACGGACGACTGCCTGCCAAAGACCTGCCAGTGTCGTTGTGAGGCGCCGCGCGGGTCATGAAAGGCACTAAGGTGACGCCCTTCTGAACCGTCCTGTAAAAACTACAGCTTGCAAATTCATTTGTCTGACAATAAATAAAAGTTTCCGCAATAAGCGGTTCGCCCTTTATTCGCCGTCGCTGTTGTTCTATTCCGTAAGGAACGCAACCCCTTAATTTATAATATAATTCGCCACACCTGTCAGAGTTTGCCTCAAGTCATGACCACCGAAAAACAGACCTTCAGCGACGACGAAGCGCTGCACCTCCATCAGTATCCGCAGCCGGGCAAGATTGCCGTTCAGGCCACCAAGCCGATGGCGACCCAGCGCGATCTGGCCCTGGCCTATTCGCCGGGTGTGGCGGTGCCGGTGCTGCGCATCGCAGCCGACCCGGAAGCCGCCTATGATTACACGTCCAAGGGCAACATGGTGGCGGTCATTTCGAACGGCACGGCGATCCTCGGCCTGGGCAATCTGGGCGCCCTGGCCTCCAAGCCGGTCATGGAAGGCAAGTCGGTTCTGTTCAAGCGCTTTGCCGATATCGACTCGTTCGATATCGAGGTGGCGACGCAAGACCCGGACGAATTTATCACGGTGGTGAAGAATATCACCGGCGCCTTTGGCGGTATTAATCTCGAAGATATCAAGTCGCCGGAATGTTTCATCATCGAAGCCGCCCTGCAGGACCTGGCCGATATCCCGGTCTTTCATGATGACCAGCATGGCACGGCCATCATTGCTTCGGCCGGCCTGATCAACGCACTGGAAATTACCGGTAAAAAGATCGAGGACGTCAAGGTGGTCTTGTGCGGCGCCGGCGCGGCGGGCCTGTCCTCCCTTTCGCTGATCAAGGCGCTGGGCGTAAAGCACGAAAATACCACGGTGGTCGATATTCATGGCGTGGTTTATGAAGGGCGCACGGTCGATATGGACCAGTGGAAAGCCCCGCACGCCACAAATACCAGCAAGCGCACTCTGGCCGAAGCCATGGTCGGGGCTGATATTTTCCTCGGCCTCTCCGCCAAGGGTGTGCTGACCGCCGAAATGGTCGCCACCATGGCCGACAAGCCGATTATCTTCGCCATGGCCAATCCCGATCCTGAAATCACGCCCGAAGAAGTGGCCAGCGTCCGCAGTGACGCCATCGTCGCCACCGGCCGGTCCGACTACCCCAATCAGGTCAATAATGTCCTTGGCTTCCCCTATATCTTCCGCGGCGCGCTTGATGTGCGCGCCCGCCGGGTCAATCACGAGATGAAACTGGCCGCTGCCAATGCCCTGGCACAGCTCGCACGCGAAGATGTGCCGGATGAAGTGGCCGCCGCCTATCAGGGCCGCCACCTGAAATTCGGCAAGGATTATATCATTCCCTCGCCCTTCGATCCGCGCCTGATCTGGTATGTGCCGCCTTTCGTGGCGCAGGCCGCTATGGATACCGGTGTGGCGCGCAAGCCGATCACCGATATGGACGCCTATCGCAAGTCGCTGGAGCAGCGCCTCGATCCGTCGGCCGG
>CAMLIY010000351.1 GCA_946480125.1 uncultured Asticcacaulis sp. | reverse complement strand
GCTTTCCAAAGCCTTTCGACCTTTCAAGCTCAACCCGCTGCGGCCGGCGTCTGCATAGGTGCGGACAATATCGTAATGGTGTTCGAGCGCATATTCAGCGATCGCGTCCGCTTGATTTTCGAGGGAATATCTTTGATGCTCGGTGGACATGCGCAGGTACTGAACGGCACGTGCCCGCCCAGCCGTCACGATTTCATTTGAGTTAGGCAACTCGGCGGCCGTGACGTCGTTGGTTCGGTCGAAATTCTGGTCCCTGCCTATAGTATTCGTTGGGATCAAGTGATCGGTTGGATGTCATCCAGTGCAATTGTTGGCGGGTATAATGGAATCCCGCCGCAGCGTAAGCGCCTATGAGTGAGCCAAATTGTCGGATATAGCTTAGCGGCGATGGCACGTGCGGATCGTCGGCAATTAGCGCGCTCGACAGATAACCAAACTTGGCATGTAGTCTTTGCAGGCCCTCGACCATTTCAGAGCTTGTCATGTTACGAAGGGGCGGCGCGGTCCGCGCCGGCGGCTCATATGCGATAGCCTTGTATGCATTTGGAAGACTGCCAAAATGCTTTCGATAGGTAACCACTGACGGGGCGTACGGGCAATTTTCGATCAGACGAATATTGAGCTGGCCTTTTTCCCCCAAAAGCCGTTTCAAAATGTCCAGCATAAAGGATCGAGGATAGGTAAAGCCCGATCGGCTCTTGAGTGTAATCGCTGCCATATCATACAATTCTCTGCTGATGATCGGCTCAAGAATGGGAACGCGAACCCAAAGATCTTCGCTATTCTTCCATCGCGGCGCCCGCAGGGTTCCTGATGTACGATTATAGACGTAGTTCCCAATAGCCAGTTCATCCGTCAAAATTCTACGAACGCGCTCGGGCGTCCACCTCGTTGCCTTCGGTGGATTTCCCGCTTCCTTGTTCAGCTGTTTAACAATGCCGGCGAGTGTCCAATTGTCATTTACAAAGACATCGAAAATCCATCGAATGGTCGCTATTTCATTATCCGGTCCCAAAATCATGCGGATGCGATCTGATACCGCTCCTTTGCGCTGACCGGACTCCAAAACCCCTTTTTCGACGTCATTGTGGTCAACTCCCATTCGACGGAAACCGTAGTGTCTCCGAAGCCCCATGCTGTAGCCCTTAGCGGCGTATTTGAGCTGCGCGCGCTTTACGCGAGCAGATAGCTCGCGGCTGTATTCGGCTGCCATGGCTCGCTTCAGATGCTTCATGATCGATGCGTTTAAGCTGCCATCATTCTCAAACGCTTCCGCGCAATATTCTACCTTCACGCCGGCCCGACGGCACCAGAACTCGTAGTTGGCGCTCTGATCCGTATCCTGGAAACGCCCCCAACGGCTCACGTCCAACACCAGGATTGTGGAAAATTTGCGTTCCGGTCCCTCAGCGTCCTTCAAGAGCCGCTTCATCGCTGGTCTTTCTTTTAACGTCAGACCGCTCTTTCCGCTATCTGCGTAAGTGCCGACAATACGCAGTCCTCGCAGGCTAGCGTATTCGGCGATAGCCGTTGCCTGGTTTTCAAGGGAATACCGCTGATGTTCCGTAGACATGCGGAGATATTGCACAGCTTTGTTCTGTCCCGTCTCCAGCATCATGTCACCCAAGGCTAAGTCTGATTGGCGAGACTAAGCGCGCGCCATATTCGAGAGGTCAAAGCAACAAGCCGTCACTACGATCACAAGCGCGCTACCATTTTCATTTGCGTCACTTGTGCCGCGGTCTTAGATCGTTCACGCGGTCTCAATATCTAGCTTGGGGTTCAGGACATGCGCCTGCTTGTCAACGCCCGTAGCGGCCTAGTCTCTCTCAAGGCCTCTCCCCCGTCCAATTGTCCAGTTAATTCCGCCCTCACGCACTAACCCGGACACCGATTTGTCGATGTGCTTCTCCAAGACTGGGCGCCAAGGGACAAGAGTGAAATCCCGGCCCCGGTCCACCACCGCGTATTTGCCTCCCCCAAGGGCAATGCCTTTTCTGAGCGTGCCCTCTACAATCTCTCCCGTTTGCACAGGCCTGTATGGTAGTGCCAGTTCTTTTGACACCTGGTCGGCAGCAGCTCGCATC
Source organism: uncultured Asticcacaulis sp. (assembly GCA_946480125.1). The sequence continues at coordinate 1,216 of CAMLIY010000351.1, read as the reverse complement.
TCGCGCTGATGCAGGGTTTTGAGATGCCCCTCCTGGAAGCTGAAGGTCCCGTCTCGCATTTGAGTAGCAAGCCCTTCCTGGACGAGCCACTGGAGTCGGCTGCGATGCGCGGCCCGCACTTCCATTCCAAAACCGGCCTGCGCGTAGTCTTCACCGTGTCCGGCTTTCAGTTCCCGATCTAACCAGGTGACGCCCGGAAAACGGGTTTGGGCCTCCAGGGATTTGTCACTTAAGGTCTCGACCTTCATTGGCGACCTTTGGGATTGCTGGACTTCGTATGCCAGCGCCTTATCCAGATAATCAGCACCAATACGAAAGCGGCCATCCGGCTTTCTCGTCACCCCTTCCGTCGTTCGGCGGATCGCTTCCAATCGACGGAGGTGCGTCTCGGCAAATGCCTGACGCGCGGAGGCGTCGAATTTCAGGTGGGCGTCGATGTCATAAAACCCGCCGTTCTGCGCGGCCACTTCGATGATCGTGCGGTCCGAAGGCTTCACCGTTGGCACGTTTGGCGACAAACGCAAGATGGTGCCGTTGGCGATTGGCTCCAGGCGCTCGCCGTGGCCGACGTCGGCATAATGCACGCGGCCATCTGTTCCCTCAACGATCAGGTAATGTCGGTCCGACATTTCGTCCCCCAATCCGCGCTTGAGCAGGCGCCCGGTAATTGTGGCATCGCTTCGTTCGGTCATCCGCTGACCCTCGTGGATCAAGGCGTCCGGCAAGGCGCCTTCCAAACCCTTCTCCTTCATGGCCTGGTGCAGGGCTTTGATGATATCTCCGCGGTCTCCCATCTGACGGAGGGTCGCTTCCATATCAGCGCGCAATTGCCAGCCGCCGGCCTGGTCCGGCGCGGCCAATCCCAGGCGTTCAAGGTGAGCCAGGCGGCCAGTACGGATCGCCTCGGTGAAGGGGGCCGTATGCGACGCCAACACCCGTCCCGTTTCCGCTGCTTCGCGGAGCAGTTGCCGATCGATCGACGTCAGACGATCCTGTGTAATTTCTGCCTGGCGCGACGTCCGGATTTCAATATCCGAGCGCGGCCCGAGATCGAGCGACACTTGCGCCTGGACGCGTTCACGAAAGCCCCGGCTCATATACTCTTTCGAGATCACCAGATCCTTGCCCCGGTCGTCGCGTCCCCGCACGACAATATGGGTGTGCGGATGGCCCGTATTGTAGTGATCGACCGCCACCCAATCGAGCGATGTTTTCA
>CAMLIY010000350.1 GCA_946480125.1 uncultured Asticcacaulis sp. | reverse complement strand
TACCCGTGCCCTGTTCGACAGCGCCAATGAACGCGCCGAACAGGTGGTGGTGCGCAAGGGGCGTGAGAACTATCTCTGCCTCTTGAACTTCCAGGAACGGCTGAACGGCGCGCACAGTCCGCCCGAAATCATCATGGCCGTGCTGATGGCGCGCTGGGTGCTTTACAGCCGCGATGGCGATATATTGAGCGGCGATTTCCCGACCTGGCTGCCATCGCTTTTGCCGGTCAGCTCGCCGGCGCATGTTTTCCAGACGCTCACCCCATCGGCATTGGTGGATCGGCGAGGTGAATGCACCTATGCCGCCTGTCCGCACTACCGTGTTTGCTTCATCGAAAAATCGGTGCGCAAAGCGAAATCGGCCACTCTGGTCATCGCCAACCATGCCCTGGTCATGGCGCAGGCGGCCTATGACCTGCGTGACGTGGCGCGTGCGGAAATGGAAGCCGAACTGAACGGCCGGGACATGCAGGACGAGGTGGCGACACCCGCCCTGTCACGGCTGATCTTCGACGAAGGTCACCATGTCTTCGAGGCGGCGGACTCAGCCTTCGCCACTCGGCTTTCCGGGCTTGAGGCGTTTGAGTTGCGGCGCTGGATACGCGGCAATGAGGGCCGGTCGCGTCGGGGAAGGGGGCTGGAGGCGCGGCTGGGCGATCTGCTGTCGGGAGACGACACCTGCAAGACCGCCATGCAGGAACTGGTGCGCGCCGCAGCCCTCTTGCCGGCGGAAGGGTTTTCACAACGCATCACCGTGCGGACGCAGGATGGCGGCGGGCTCGATCCGGTCGGGCCGATTGAAGCCCTGTTGGTCGAAGTTTACCGGCAGATCGATGTCCGGCTGGGTGAGGTGCGCGTTCGTTCGCGGTTCTCACAGGATGCCGAACAGGGCGGCGAATGCGAGGCTCACCCCTGTCTCGAAGGCGTGGCTCTGGCAGCCAAAACCGCCGCGCGCGCCCTGGCGGCGATCGAAGCGCCGCTGCTGGCCTTAGTGCGGGCGCTCGAAGACCGCCTGAGTAATGGTAAGGAAGATATTGAGCCGGCAGACCGTATTCGCATCGAAGGCGCCTTGCGCGGTCTTGAACGCCGGGCACGGATGCTGCTGCCGGCGTGGCGGGCCTTGCTGCAACAACTAACGCTTGATGACGAACCAACCCCCGAAGGCGCGCAGACCATCGACTGGTTTTCGACCGAGGTGATCCGCGGGCGTGTAGTCGATGTCTGCTTGAATCGCCACTATGTCGATCCGTCTTTGCCGCTGGCCGAATATGTGCTCAAGCCGGCGCATGGCGTGCTGGTGGCATCGGCCACCCTGAGCGATGGATTGCGTGATGGTGAAGAGGGGCGGGATATTTTCGCGCTCGCTCGCCAACGCACTGGCGCCAATCATCTGGTCATGGGCGCCAAGGCGATCCGTGTCGCCTCGCCGTTCGACTATGCCTCGCAGGCCCGGCTGTTCGTCGTCACAGATGTCAGCCGCGAAGACGCGCGCTCCGTCGGCGCCGCCATGCAGGCGCTGTTCGTGGCGGCGAGAGGGGGAGCGCTGGGGCTTTTCACCGCTATCCGTCGGCTGCGTGCCGTTTACGACCAGATCAACAAGCCGTTGGGCGAACAGGGATTGTCACTCTATGCCCAGCACGTCGATCCGCTCGATGTCTCCGATCTGATCAGCATCTTCCGCGCCGAGCATAATTCCTGTTTGCTTGGCACGGATGCGATCCGTGATGGCGTCGATGTGCCGGGCCAGGCGCTGCGGCTGATCGCGTTTGACCGCATTCCGTGGCCGCGGCCGGATACCCTCCATCGCGCCCGCCGCCAGCATTTCGGCGCCAAGCTCTATGATGATGCGCTCACACGCGCCAAGCTGGCCCAGGCCTTTGGCCGCCTGATCCGCCGCAAGGACGACAAGGGCGTTTTCGTCATGCTCGATTCCGCCGCGCCAACGCGGCTGTTTTCCGGCCTGCCGGAAGGGGTTCTGGTGCAGAGATGTACCCTGGCGGAGGCGATTACGGCGATCGAAGCCTTTCTCTTTCCAGCAATATAAAAACTGGCCGAATTGACTTTGAGTAAGCCGCCGTGTTTGGTTAAGGCATAAACCGGCAAACCGGGTAATCCGAGGGACCTCACCGTGACAGACGATCTGACCCTGCCCAACACCACTCAGAACGCCAAGCCGACTAAAAAAGCTAACCGCTGGGGGCTGTTTGGCCCCATACTGTTGCTGGCTGTCGTCTGTGCCGCGTGGAGCGGTTATTGGTTCTATACCGCAGGGCGCATACAGACTCAGGTGCTGCAACATCAGAAGGCGCTGATCGCCGCCGGTTATCAGGCCAGTTTCGATCCCATCAAGGTGACAGGTTATCCCTACCGCATGGTGATCGATTTCCGTCGCCTGAACATTATTTCCCCAACGGGAAAAGGCCTTTCCGCATCCGAGGTACGAGCCGAAGCCAATGCCTATGCGCTGGATAACTGGGTGGCGGAAGCGCCGCAGGGCCTGACGCTTTATCGCGGGCGGACCGATGGGATCGATCGCGGCAAGGTCTCCGTCATGGGCACACAACTGAAGGCCAGCGCCTTCAACCTGTCGAAACCGATCCCAACCGTGGCCATCGAAGGCGATGATCTGGTGCTGGCAGCATCGGACACTGATTATCCCCTGCCATTCAACACGGCCAAAACCCTGGAATTCCATCTGAGACCGACTGTCAATGTCGCCGACAGCGCGGATGTGATGCTTAATTTTACCGGCGCGCAGGGCCAGCCGAAAACTCTCGCCGGTGATTTCGGCGCCAGCAAGGCGCTGTCCCTCCAGGTGGAAGGGGCGGTTGGCCAGGTTTCGGCCATACATGATTTTGGCGCTTCAAGCGTCTGGGCCGCGAAAGGCGGCCAGGTATCGGCCTTTCGGCTAAAATTGATTCAGGGCGGACTGGCGCCTTTACCGGCCGGAACCTTTACGACGGGTTGTCAGGGCGCCAGCACCGACCTGAATGTCTGCGCCAGCAGCGATCTTCTGACCCCGGATGCGGCAGGACGGGTCAATGGCAAGCTGAATATCGAAATGGTGGGTACGTTCAATCCGATCGATGTATTAGGCGCGCTAAACCTCATTTCGCCGGAAAACATGACCATTGCCCGCCCATTGCTTAACATGACCCTGGCGACCCAAGGCACGCAAAAGTTCGCGGTAGACTTTCATGACGGTGGTGCCTGGATTGGACCACTGAAAGTTTCAGATGCACCTATACTGCCGTAATACTGCATCTATGCGTTTTTCGGCTCAAACAAGACTTGTGATGGCCCTGTTACCAGCCTAAAGTCA
>CAMLIY010000349.1 GCA_946480125.1 uncultured Asticcacaulis sp. | reverse complement strand
TTCATGTTGAGACCGCCTCCCGCAGCTTTTCGGCGATCTGCTCCAGGCTCAGGGCCTCGGCCTGGGGGCTGAATTCGAGCGCGGCTTCCGGCATGGCGCTGGCATAGGACAGATCAGGGCGCTGGACCAGCCCCCGGCCGCCGGCGGTCATGACCGCCTTCAGGCCCGCCGCGCCGTCCGGATTGGCGCCGGTCAGGATGACCCCGATCAGCCCCTCGCCATAAACATCAGCCGCCGTCTCGAACAGTACATCGACAGATGGCCGCGAAAACAGCACCGGCTCTTCCGAAGAGAGCGACAGGCGATGATCGGCCTCGACCAGCAGATGGTAGTCGGGCGGGGCGAAATAGACATGTCCCGGCAGAATATCTTCCTTGTCCTCGGCTTCGCGCACGGTCAGGGCACATTTTTCATCAAACAGTTCGGCGACCACGCTATTGCGGTCCGGCGGCAGATGGATAACGATCATGACCGGCAGGGGATAATCGGCGGGCAGTTGCGGCAGGATGGCCGACAGCGCGTTAAGGCCGCCGGCCGATACGCCGATCACCACCGCCTGCGGTGCCGCTTCCTTCAGAGAGGGCTGGCTTCTGGCAGATATGCTCATGTCATATCCCGCTTCTGATAGATGCGCTCGTCATGGGCGAAATCGCTGAAGGCATCGGCGCTTGAGGAGAAGCGCAGGGTCTCCTTTGATCCCAGGCCGAGGAACCCCTTACGCGTCAGCGAGCCCTTGAAGAGGCTGATGGCGCGATCCTGCAATTCACGATCAAAATAGATCAGCACATTGCGGCAAGAGACCATCTGGGTCTCCGCAAACACCGCATCGGTGGCCAGGCTGTGATCGGAGAAGACGACATTTTTGCGCAGGGATTTATCGAACGACGCCGCGCCATAGGCGGCATTGTAATAGTCCGACAGCGATCCCTTGCCGCCACAGAGGCGATGGTTCTCGGTGAACAGCTTGATGCGGTCGAGACTGTAGACGCCGGCCTCGGCCTTTTTCAGCGCGTCGTGATTGATATCGGTGGCGTAGAACAGGGTGCGGTCGAACAGCCCCTCCTCGCGGAACAGAATAGCGAAAGAGTAGAGCTCCTCGCCGGTGCTGCATCCGGCGATCCATACCTTGAGCGATGGGTAGGTCTTCAAGTGAGGCACCACTTTTTCGCGGACGGCCTTGAAATAGAGCGGGTCACGGAACAGTTCGGAGACCTGTACCGTCAGGTAGGGCAGCATGGCCGTCATCATCCCGGGATCATGCAGGATCAGATCCTGCAGAGCGGAGAAGGTCTGGCAGTGGAAATGCTCACGCGCCTGGATCAGGCGGCGCTTGACCGAAGCCATGGCATAGCCGCGAAAGTCATAATGGTAGCGTCGGAAGATCGCTTCCAGCAGCAGACGGATTTCGATATCTTCCGTTTTCACGTTCCCAACGGGGGTCACGTCTGTTACCTCGGCATCCATACCCGCACCAGTGAAATTAGCTTTTCGACATCGAGCGGCTTGGCCATGTAATCATTGGCGCCGGCATCGAGGCAGCGCTCCTGGTCGTCCTTCATGGCCTTGGCCGTCAGCATGATGACCGGCAATTTGGCCCAGTCCTTGCGCTTGCGGATTTCGCGGGTCGCGGTGAGGCCGTCCATTTCGGGCATCATCACGTCCATCAGCACCAGGTCTATGGCATCGTCGCTGTCCTTGTGGTCATTGGTCTTTTCCAGCAGGTCGAGCGCCTCGCGGCCATTACGGGCGATCGAGACAATAGCGCCCAGGGGTTCGAAGATATTGGTGACGGCATAGACATTGCGCACGTCGTCCTCGACCACCAGGATGCGGCGGCCCTCCAGCATGGCGTCGCGGTTCTTGGCCTTTTTCAGCAGGGTCTGCTGTTCCGGAGACAGCTCGGAAACCACCTGGTGCAGGAAAAGCGTCACCTCATCGAGCAGGCGTTCCGGCGACTTGGCGCCCTTGATGATGATGGAGGACGAATAGCGGCGCAGCTTCTGCTCGTCATCGTAAGAGAGGTCACGGCCGGTATAGACGATGACCGGCGGGAAGGCATAGGCATCTTCCTGTGACAGGGTTTCCAGCAACGAGTAGCCGGTCGCGTCGGGCAGGGTGAGATCGAGTACCATGCAGTCGAAGGTCTGGCTCTTGAGCAGGTCCAGGCATTCCGCCGCCGTGCCGACCGCGATGGTTTCCGTGTCGTTCGATTTCAGCAGGCGAGACACGCTGTCACGCTGGACCTCGTCGTCCTCGACGATCAGCACCCGACGCATCTGCTGGCTCAGGCGGTTTTCCAGCGACTTGAAGGCATCGACCAGTTCATCGCGCTTGACCGGTTTCAGCATGTAGCCGACGGCGCCCAGCGACAGGGCCGTATGCTGGTAATCCGAGCCGGAAACGACATGGACCGGAATGTGACGCGTGCGGGTATCGCGCTTCAGGCGATCGAGCACGGACAGACCGGAATGATCCGGCAGGCCGATATCGAGCACCACGGCGGCCGGGGTATATTGCTGCACCATGTCGAGTGCTTCCTCGGCCGAGGTGGCGACGAGGCACTGAAACTCCTGGCCATGCGCCAGCTCATAGAGGATGCCGGCAAAGGACACATCATCCTCCACCACCAGTATGGTGCGGCGTTTCGGATCGAGCCGGTCGCGGTCGTCCTGCACGCGGCCGGGCGGCAAGGGCTTCCTCACCGCCTTGCCCTTGATGACGGGCGGCGCGGTTTCGGCCAGGGCATGATCGTCAGGCTCATGCGCACCGGTCAGGAGGGGCGTGATCAGAGCGGTGGAGACATGCCCCGGATCATAGGCCAGCGGCAGGTTCAGGGCGAAGGTCGAGCCCTTGCCCGGCGTGCTTTTCAGGGCGATGGCGCCACCAAGCAGGCGGGTCAGTTCACGCGAGATCGACAGGCCGAGGCCGGTGCCGCCGTATTTACGGCTGATCGTGCCGTCCGCCTGCCTGAAGGCTTCGAATATCGCGGCCTGGTGGTCCGAGGAAATGCCGATGCCGGTATCGGTGACCGCCATGACCACCTGGTCGTCTCCGTCCTTCGACAGGGCCAGTTCGACCGAACCCTTTTCGGTGAACTTGAAGGCGTTCGACAGCAGGTTCTTCAAGACCTGCTCCAGGCGCTGGCGATCGGTTTCGATGGTGTCCGGCAATCCCCTGGCAATCTTCACATTGAAGGCCAACCCCTTTTGCGCCGCGATCGGCTCGAAGGTGCGCTGCATGTCTTTCACCAGCCGCGCCAGGGACAGGCTTTCGGCGCGGATTTCCATCTGGCCGGCCTCGATCTTCGACAGGTCGAGAATATCATTGAT
>CAMLIY010000348.1 GCA_946480125.1 uncultured Asticcacaulis sp. | reverse complement strand
TCGGCGCGCCGCAATTGACATTGTAGTGGCTCATATGGTCGCCGACGCCATAGGTAGACCAGCCGAGCGCCAGTTCCGACAGATCGCCTGTGCCGATGACAAAGCCTTTCTTTTCGCCCGCCAGCCGGAAGAGGAAATCCGTGCGCAGGCCGGCCTGGACGTTCTCGAAATTGACGTCATAGACCTTCTCACCGCGTGAAAACGGATGACCGATATCGAGCAACATCCGCTTCGCCGCCGGGCGGATATCGAGCACTTCGGCAGAAATGCCGAGCGCCTTCATCAGCTTCATGGCGTCATTACGCGAGCCGGTCGAGGTGCCGAAGCCGGGCATGGTGTAGCCGTGGATATTGGCGCGCGGCAGATCCAGCCGGTCGAACGCCTTGCACGCCACGATCACGGCATGGGTGGAATCCAGCCCGCCCGAAATGCCGATGACAACATTCTGCGTGTTTGACGTGGATAGTCTCTGCATCAGGCCGTGGACCTGGATATTGAAGGCTTCGTAGCAGTCTTCGTCACGCCGGCTCGGGTCCATCTGCACATAAGGAAAACGGGCGACCTGGCGGTGAAAATCGCTCAGGGCATGCGATTCATAATCGAACAGATTGACCGTGACATCGAAGGCGCCGGTTCGCCTGGCATCATTGAAAGTCACGGTGCGTAGCCGCTCATTGGCGATACGATCGGCATCGATATCCGCCAGGGTCACGCTATCCGAAGTAAAACGCGGCCCTTCGGCGATCAGCTCGCCCAGTTCATAAATCAGCGACTGACCGTCCCAGGCGAGGTCGGTGGTCGATTCGCCCGGCCCGGCGGCGGAATAGGCATAGGCGCAGAACATGCGCTCGGAAGCGGCGGCGCACAGGCGTTTGCGAGCGCGCGACTTACCGATCACCACCGGCGAGGCCGACAGATTGACGATGATATTGGCGCCATGAAGCGCCAAAGAGGTGGAAGGCGTCTGCGGCACCCACAGGTCTTCGCAAACCTCGACGCCAAAGGTAAAGGCCTCGAAATCCTGCGCCCGGAAAATCTGATCGGTGCCGACATAGACCGGCTGGCCGGCCAGTTCGATATGGGTCGGCGGCAGATCAGCGGCCGAGGCGAACCAGCGCTTTTCATAATATTCGCGGTAATTGGGCAGGAAGGTTTTCGGCACGATGCCCAGACAACGCCCCCGGTGAATAACGGCCGCGCAGTTATATATCGCCCCCTCCAGCCGCAGCGGCAGCCCTACCACCATAACCGGGCGGATATCACCGGAAACCGCTATCAGTTCACTGAGCGCCCCTTTCGCGGCCTGAAGCAAAACGTCCTGGGTGAACAGGTCATCGATCGCGTAAGCTGAAAGCGACAGTTCCGGAAAGACGACGAGATCGGCGCCGGCGGTTTCAGCTCGTCGCGCCAGCACCAGATGTTCGGTCAGATTGGCTCGCGGGTCGGCGATATGTACTTTCGGCGTGACGCAGGCGATGCGCACAAAGCCATGGACGGCCGGAGAAAAGAAATCAGGCACTTCATCGGTCATTTTCGTAATCTCCGGGTAATCTCTGCGGCAACATACGCTTTAAGGCGGCAAAATCAAAACGATCGCATGCCCTCTAGGTGGTTTTACCGCTAAAATTTGCAAAATTTCGATAAAGATAGCAGAGAATCGCAAATATGATTTCATTTGCAATTACATGCTCCGCCTTTTCACTTCCCGCCTTTGCATTTTTTAAAAGCCACACAGGAAAGCCTCTGATAAGGGAGGCCCATCATGACCGTCACCTTTCAAGACATCGAAGCCGCAGCCGTTCGCATCAAGGGGCATGTGGTCCGTACGCCCTGCGTCTTTTCCCAGCGCCTCAGCGCCGCCACGAAGACCAAGCTGTGGATCAAGTCGGAAAACCAGCAATATACCTCGGCCTTCAAGGAACGCGGCGCGCTCAACAAACTGCTGCAACTCAGCAATGACGAACGCCAGCGTGGTGTCTTCGCGGCCTCCGCCGGCAATCATGCGCAAGGATTAGCCTATCATGCCCAGCGCCTGGGCATTCCCGCCACCATCGTCATGCCGATCGGCACGCCCTTCGTGAAGGTCGAGAAGACGCTGGGCTACGGCGCCGAAGTCGTGATCGACGGCCACAGCTACGACGAAGCCTCGGTCATCGCGCAGAAACTGTGCTTTGATAAAGGTGGCGTCTATGTCCACCCCTTCAATGACGAGCAGGTGCTGACCGGCCAGGGCACACTGGTCATCGAAATGCTGGAAGACGTGCCGGAACTGGACGTCATTCTCGTGCCCATCGGCGGCGGCGGGCTGATCGCCGGCGCGGCCATCGCCGCCAAGGCCATCAAGCCGTGGATCAAGATCATCGGCGTCGAAGCGGCCATGTTCCCGTCCTTCACCGCCCGTCGTCGCGGCATGCCGATACCCATGGGCGGCGCCACTATCGCCGAAGGTATCGCGGTCAAGGAGGTGGGCGATATCTCGTTTAATCTCGCCAATCCGCTGGTCGATGACGTGCTGATCATCGACGAGGCCGATTTCGAACACGGGATCGCCGCCCTGGCCAATATCGAAAAAACCGTGACCGAAGGCGCCGGCGCTGCCGGTCTGGCCGCCGTCATGCGCTTTCCGGAGCGCTTCGAGGGCCTGAATGTCGGCCTGATCCTCTGCGGTGGCAATATCGACCTGCGTCTGCTGGCGAGTGTGCTCCAGCGCGAACTGGTCCGCGAAAAACGCCTTGTCACTTACCGAATCTTGGGCGACGATCGCCCCGGCATGTTGTCACGCATGGCCGATGTCATCTCCCAGAAGGGCGGCAATATCGTCGATGTGGCGCATAACCGCCTGGTGCTCGATGTGCCGGCCAAGGGGGCGGAGTTCGACATCATGGTGGAGACGCAAGGTCCGCGGCACGCCTTTGAAATTTCAGAAGCCCTCAGGAGCACCGGCTATGCCTTACGCATGGACTAAAAAGACCTCCATTTTCGCTCTCGCCTTCATTCTTACAGCCTGTGGACAAGCTATGGACAAGACAAACGCCCAAACCATTTCCGAACAGAACCTGCAAAAAGGTCAGGCATTTCTTAGCGAAACCGCCAAGGTGCCGGGTGTCTCCGTCTTGCCGTCAGGCGTGATGTACAAAATCATCTCGCGCTCGCCAAATCCCGGTGCGCAGCCGACCGTGGCTGATAATGTCACCATCAATTACGAAGGCAAGCTGCTCGACGGCTCGGTCTTCGATTCGTCCTTTGCCCGTAATGAACCGGCCAATTTCCCGCTCGGTCGCCTGATCCCGGCCTGGCAGCAGGTCATTCCGCTGATGCACGTCGGTGACGAGATCG
>CAMLIY010000347.1 GCA_946480125.1 uncultured Asticcacaulis sp. | reverse complement strand
CCCGGCATCGAGGCGCGCGCCCCGGAGCGGACAGAGACCAGCAGCGGATTTTCAACCTGGCCGAAGCCCTTGCCTGTGCTGGCTTCCAGATCAGCCAGCGCCTTTTCGACTTCATCGACCAGACCATCCGGCAATGCCTGTTCGTTCTTGAAATAGTGAACGCACGCCTCGGTGGTGATGGTGAAACCGGCCGGAACCGGCAGGTTAAGCGACGACATTTCGGCCAGATTGGCCCCCTTGCCGCCCAGCAGGGCCTTCATCGTGGCATTGCCATCAGCCTTTCCGGCTTTGAAAGCATAAACCCAGTGCTTTGACATGAACTTTCCCTTTTCAGTCATAACTTTAAATTTTTAAGCGAAGTGCTTACGGAAACTCTTTGGTTTCCTTATTATTATAAAAATTCAATCAGGCGATTTTACTCAGATCAGCAATCTCACCGGACAGCTCACACACAGCTTTTAAAATCAGCAGACGATTGGCCCTGACGGCCGCATCATCGGCATTGACCAGCACACCATCAAGGAAGGCGTCCACACCTTGCCGCATTGCAGCAATATGATGCAAGGCGTCAATGTAATTTTCCTCTTCAAGGGCTGCGCCAACCGCGCGTTTGGCGGTATTGATCTGCGTCAATAATGCGGTTTCCACCGCCGGCGCGCCAGGCATGGCCTTTGGCTCGCCTGACGGCAAATCACTCTTTTTGGCTTCCGCGGCGAGGATATTTGCGGCGCGCTTGTGAGCGGCCAGCAGATCATCACCCTGGGGCGTTTTCAGGCTCGTCTCCAGAGCCGCAATACGCTGGGTCTGACGCACGATATCGCCATCCTTAAGCGCAAATACAGCCTCGATAATATCGAAGCGATGGCTCTCGTCCTTCAACTGCACCTTCAGGCGATCCGCCATGAAGTCTTCAAACTCCGGCGCCACAATTGTATAGCTGCGGAAGGCCAGTAAAGCGTTTTCGACGTCCGCCACATTCGGTACATGCTCATAAAGAATATCGAGATCGTAATCGCGATCCGTCGGGATCACCCAGACCGGGCTTTCCAGTAGGCCCTGCTTGAAATCGCGCAGATAATTGTCGAAAATTTCACCCTCGCCATCGGCTATACGAGGCCCCGCTGAACCGCGCCAGTTATCGGTATCGACATAGACGGCACGGCCTGCGCCAGTATAGATCAGCAGGCTCTTGTACCAGAAACCCGCCAGCTCGCCCAGCGACACGCGTACATTATGCTGGCGCAGGATACGCAGGATACCGAGCGCAGAACGCCGCAGGGCGAACGGATCTTTCGAGCCGGTCGGTTTTTCATCGATGGCGAAGAAACCGATCAGAGTGTCGATCTTATCGGCCAGGGCGACGGCCGCCGAAACTGCCGCTTCGGGCACCGAATCCGACGGGCCTTGCGGCTTGTAATGCTCACGAATGGCGTTGGCGATTTCCGGTTTCAGACCGGCGGCATCGGCATAGTAACCGCCCATCACGCCTTGCAGTTCCGGAAACTCACCGACCATGTAGGACGCCAGGTCCGCCTTGGCCAGACGCGCCGCTTCACCAGCCAGAACAGGATCAGCGCTAACAAATGGGGCTATGGCCTTCGCCAGAGATTCAATGCGCGCCACGCGTTGCGCCATGGTGCCGAGCTTGGCGTGGAAGGTTACGCCTTCCAATTTAGTCAACCATTGATCGAAGTTGTTGGCACGATTGTCTTCCTTCCAGAAGAAGACACCATCCGACAAGCGCGCCGACAATACCTTGGCGTTGCCGCGCTTGATTTCAGCGCCGCCATCAATCGCCTTCATGTTCGAAGTGATGACGAATTTGGCGGCCATCTTGCCCGCCTTGTCACGCACCGCGAAATATTTCTGGTGCGTCCGCATCGAGGTCTTGATGACTTCCGGCGGCAGGGTCAGGAAGGTCGGGTCCATATCACCCAGCAGCGGCACAGGAAACTCGTTGAGCCCCGCCACTTCTTCGAGCAGGCCCTGATCCTCGATCAGTTCGCAACCGGCCTCGGCGCAGACCGCCTTGGCTTGTTCGAGAATGATCTTTTGACGCTCAGCATGATCCAGAATGACAGAATTATCGGTCAAGGCTTTGTGATAGCTGGCAAAATCACTGACCGTTAGAGCCTGCCCCGAACCGAGGAAACGGTGCCCTTCCGTCACATTACCGGCCGTCAGACCTTCGAGTTCGAACGGAATGACCGCGCCATCGAACAGGAAGAGGATGCGTTTCAGTGGCCGCACCCAGCGGAAGGTGCTGGTGCCAGACCGCATCGATTTCGGCCACGGGAAGCTGAGGATCACCTCACGGAGCATATCGCCCAGTACATTGGCGGTCTTGACGCCGGGCTTTTCAATACGCGCCATCCAGACGCCGTTTTCCAGTACCAGCTTATCCTGCGTCAGTCCGACCTTGCGCAGGAAGCCTTCCATCGCCTGTGGCGGCGCGCTTTCCTTAGGCCCCTTGACCTCTTCGGTCACGGCCGCGGTTTCCTTTGGCAAGCCATCGACCATCAGCGCTAGGCGACGTGGGCCAACATAAGCCTTCAAGGTCTCATAGCTCAGACCGGCAGCGGTCAATTTGGCGCCAAACAGACGTTCGAAATCGCGCGCCGCGCCAAGTTGCATACGGGCTGGAATTTCTTCGGAGAAAAGTTCGATCAACAGTTGAGCCATTGCTTTATCCTTGCGCTACCGCTTCGCTGCTTGAGCGCGGTGCCTCCTCCTGCTTCGCCCATTCAAGCGCGCAAGCCTTACAGAGATCACGGATACGACCGATATAGCTCTGACGCTCCGCCACGGCGATAGCGCCGCGCGCATCCATCAGGTTGAACAGGTGCGAGGCCTTCAAAACATGGTCATAAGCCGGCAGAACCAGCGGATAGCCAAGACTGTTCTCCGTCTCCAGAATGCGCGTCACATTGGCTTCCATGTCTTCGAACTGACGTTTGAGAGTCGCCACATCCGAGGCCTCGAAATTGAAGGCCGAGAACTGGCGTTCCTGCTCCTTGAAGATGTCGCCGTACTTGACGCCGGCATTGTTGAATTTCAGGTCATAGACGTTATCGACATTCTGCACGTACATGGCCAAACGTTCCAGCCCGTAGGTCAGTTCGCCCGACACCACATCGACCTCAATGCCGCCGACGCCCTGGAAATAGGTGTATTGCGTCACTTCCATGCCGTCGCACCAGACTTCCCAGCCAAGGCCCCAGGCGCCTACAGTCGGGTTTTCCCAGTCGTCCTCGACAAAGCGGATATCGTGCAGTTGCGGATCAAGACCGATGGCCTTCAGCGAACCGAGATAGAGCGCCTGAAGGTTTTCCGGATTCGGCT
>CAMLIY010000346.1 GCA_946480125.1 uncultured Asticcacaulis sp. | reverse complement strand
GGTCACGCGTTCGTTTTCTTGATCATGACGGCTGCGATATGTGCGCCCGGCCGTTCGAAGGCGGGCTGTTCCTGGGCGCGGGGTCACATTGCGATGACTGCACGGACAAGCCCTTTCCCTTTCGCCGCGCCCGTGCCGCCTGTATCTATGATGAGGCGGTCAGTGGTTTGATCCTCGGCTTCAAGAATGGCGACCGCCTCGATTTGGCCCCCATGCTGACCCGCTGGCTGGAACGCGCCGGCGCCGATGTGATGGCTGAGGCCGATATCGTCATGCCGGTGCCGCTGCATCCGTGGCGGTTGCTGCACCGCCGCTTCAACCAGGCGGCGGAACTGGCCCGGCCGGTGGCGCGGCGTCTCGACCGGACCTATCTCGGTAATGCCCTGAAACGCACGCGCCAGACCCATCAGCGCGGCAAGGGCGCCCAGGCGCGTTGGGAAAATGTCCGTGGCGCTTTTGCGATTGGTGCAAGGGATCAAAAACGCATTGCCGGCAAGCGTATCGTGTTGATTGACGATGTGTTCACCACTGGCGCGACGCTTCGTGCCTGTGCCGATACCTTGATGAAAGCCGGCGCGGCATCAGTGGATGTTTGTGTCCTGGCGCGGGCGGTGAAACACTAACCGCTTTAATTTTTGGCGGTCTTCCCTATATTCCCTTTAAAGTTTCCATTATACCGAGTGACCCATGGCCCAGATCGATATCTATACCAAGCCCTATTGCCCCTATTGCGAACGCGCCAAGGCGCTGCTCGAACAGAAGGGTGTTGAATTCAAGGAGATCGTCGCCTCGCACGATCCCACCTTACGCGCCGAAATGAACGAGCGTTCCGGTCGCCTGACCTATCCGCAGATTTTCATCAACGGCAGCCATGTCGGCGGTTGCGATGATCTGATGGCGCTGGAATCGCGCGGCGGCCTCGATCCGCTGCTTGCGGCGTAAATGGCTGACATCCTAAACCTCGCCCTGATCCAGACGCGCACGCCGGCCACACCGTCGGACGCGTTTGAGCATGCGCGCCCGTTGATCGTGCAAGCCGCCGCCAATGGCGCGCAGCTTATCCTCTTGCCCGAATGCGCCAATCTGATGGAAGCGCGTAAAGAACGTAAAGAGCAGGTGGTCACGACCGAGGCGGAGGATGTCTTTATCCAGGGGGTGCGCGACCTGGCCCGCCAGTTGCGTGTCGAAATTCTGATTGGTTCGGCGATTATCAAGTCAGAGATTGACGACAGGGCGGCGAACCGCAGCCTGCTGATCAATGCGCGTGGCGAGATTACCGCCCGCTATGACAAGATCCACCTGTTCGACGCCGATACACCCGATGGCCGCTCTTACCGCGAAAGCGCTACCATGCGACCGGGCGAACAGGCATTGGTGGCCGAAACCCCGTGGGGCGGGCTTGGCCTGACCATTTGCTATGATGTGCGCTTCCCGCAGCTTTACCGTACCCTCGCCAAGCAGGGCGCGCGAATGATCGCCATGTGTGCCGCCTTTACCGTGCCGACCGGCAAGGCGCACTGGGAAGTACTGCTGCGTGCCCGCGCCATCGAGACCGGCTGTTTCGTGCTGGCCCCGGCCCAAGGCGGTCTGCACGAGGATGGCCGCACCACCTATGGCCATTCGATGGTGATCTCGCCGTGGGGCGAGATCATTGCCCGGCTCGACCATGACCACCCGGCGGTTCTGGAGGCCCATATTGATTTTAGTGAAGTGACCCGTGCGCGTCAGGCCCTGCCGAGCCTGCAGCACGACAGAGAGTTCCGGGTATGATCCGTTATGCGTTGAAATGTATTGTCGAGCACGAGTTTGAAGCGTGGTTTTCGTCGTCGTCCGGCTTTGACGAGCAGGTGGCGAAGGGCCAGGTCGAATGCCCGATGTGCGGCTCAAAGGCCGTGACCAAGGCGATTATGGCGCCGATGGTGCGCACCACCAAGGGGAAGGATGCACCTGCTTCCCTGGCCGAGGCCCAGCAGGCGGTGGCCGAAGCCCTCCATCTCCTGCGCCGCCATGTCGAGACGACGCATGACTATGTCGGCAGCGGTTTCGCCAGCGAGGCGCGTGATATTCATGAAGGGATGGCGCCCGACCGGCCGATCTATGGCGAGGCTACGCCGGACGAGGTGCGGGGACTGGTCGAGGATGGTGTGCCGGTAGCCGCCGTGCCGGTGTTCTCTCCGCCGACCGCCGATACTGAGTCGAAAGTGCCGGTTCTGCCCGCACCGGCGCCTGTGACAGACAAGAAGCTGAACTAAGAAAAAAAGCCTCCGGTCATAAACCGGAGGCTTTTTAAATCAGGCTTCTTCCGACGCGCTGGCGTCTTCTTTTTTCTTGCGGGTGCGCTTGGGCTTGGCTTCCGCTTCCGGTGCGGCGGTCGCGACCTCAGCCGCGACCGGCACGGGCCGGTGCAGGAAGGCCGGTAATTGCGATGCATCATCCGAAGCGGCGGCGCGGGGCTTGCGCTCCTGACGTTGGCGCTTTTCCTTCACAGGGACTTCGCCAGACGGCGTATCAAAGCCCAGATCCGCCTGGGGCGCCGGCTTGGCGCCGAGCGGTTGGGTCGAAGCGATAAAGGCGGGCGCCACATAGGCATCAGCGGCTGGCGCCGAGAAGCTGGCCGGGGCGTTCAGGTTTTGCTCCTGCTCGGCAAAACGCTGCTGACGGCGGCGCTCATAGCGTTCGCGGCGCGTTTCCCGGCGATTGCCGTTCTCATCAAACTGTGATTCGTTGCGGTCCCCACCGGAGTCGCGTGAGGCATTGTCACGCGGCGCATTATTGTTGCGTGGCTCAAAGCTGCGCGGTTCATTGTTACGCTCGCCATTATTGCGATCATTCGGGCGGAAGTCACCGCGGGCTTCGCGCCCATCCCGATCCTTGAAATTGCGGTTGCGGTCGTTGTTCTGGCGATTGTTGCGGTCACGATCACCGTTCAAGCGGTCGCGGTTTTCATAACGCGTCTCATCCGAAGGCTGTTCGTCGGTCTGTGTGCTTTCAGCTTCCTGTTCGCCGCCCTCGGCTTCGAGATCATCGTAATCGTCGTCGAAACCGCTGGAGAAGGGATCGCGCTGCACGAATTCCGACACCGGCCGCGTCGGCTGCATCTGGCGGATCATGCGGAAATAGTGCTCGGCATGTTGCAGGTGGTTTTCCGCCAGCACACGATCACCAGCGGAATTGGCGTCACGCGCCAGCTGCTGGTATTTTTCGTAGATGGTCTGGGCGTTGCCGCGCGCCTTGGTGCCTTCCGGCCCGTTCGATTCGTAGGCGCGGTTCGGATTATTCGAATTGCCAGCGGGTTTACGGTTGCTACGGCTGCGTTGCCGTTTCATGCCCCTGAAGTCTTTCATCGGTAATTTCGTCTCTCTTACGCTCCGCCCG
>CAMLIY010000345.1 GCA_946480125.1 uncultured Asticcacaulis sp. | reverse complement strand
TAGAAGTAATGGTTTTTGTTGTCTGTGCCGCCGCTTTTTCCTTAGCCTTCTGCTCGGCCGCGCGCTGACGCTCATCCAGCTTCGCCTGTTGCGCGGCGGCTTTTGCGGCTTCCTTTTCAGCGGCGGAGGGCGGCGCCGGCGGCGCATCGGCTTGCGCCTGGGCGATCTTAGCACTCAAAATCTCATAGGCCGACTCGCGATCCTTCATCGTGTCATAAACGCCGGCCACCGGTGACTTGGCCATGATATCGGCGCGTTCCTGATCGGTGGCCGGCCCCATGCGCGACGCTGGCGGACGGATCATCGTCCGATCGCAGATATTGGGAATGCCCTTCACGTCGAGCAATGACACCAGCGCTTCGCCGGTGCCCAGTTGCTGGAGCACGTCGATCGTCTTGAAAGCCGGGTTCTCACGGAACGAATCCGCCGCCGCCTTCAGACCCTTTTGCTCGGATGGTGTATAGGCGCGCAGGGCGTGCTGCACGCGATTGCCGAGTTGGCCCAGCACCGTATCGGGGATATCGGCCGGGTTTTGCGTGATGAAATAGATGCCGACGCCCTTGGAACGGATCAGGCGCACTACCTGTTCGATCTTTTGCAGCAGGGCCGTAGACGCTTCGTTGAACAGCAGATGCGCCTCATCGAAGAAGAAGACCAGGCGCGGCTTTTCCGGATCGCCGACCTCCGGCAGTTCCTCGAAAAGCTCCGACATCAGCCACAGCAGGAAGGTCGAATAAAGCTTCGGGTTCTGCATCAGCCGGTCGGAGGCCAGGATATTGACATAGCCCTTGCCGGCAATATTGGTCCGCATCAGGTCTTCGAGGCGCAGGGCCGGCTCGCCGAAGAAGTTAGCCGCGCCCTGGTTTTCAAGCGTCAGCAGGTTGCGCAGGATGGTGGCCACCGTGGTCGGCGATACCTGGCCATAGGTCTGGCTCAACTCTTTCGCATTGTCCGAAATGTGATTGAGCATGGCGCGCAGATCGTTGAGATCGAGCAGCAGCAAGCCTTCCTTGTCGGCTACGGCGAAAGCGATATTCAGCACGCCTTCCTGCACATCATTCAGCTCTAAAAGGCGCGCCAGCAGCAGCGGCCCCATCTCGGAAATGGTGGCGCGGATCGGGTGTCCCTTCTGGCCATACAGGTCCCAGAAGATGACCGGCGCGGCGGCGGGCTGGAGGTCAAGCCCCATTCCCTTCGCCCGTTCCAGCAGCTTATCGTTTGGCGCACCGGGCTGTGAAATGCCGGACAGGTCGCCCTTGATATCGGCGGCGAAAACCGGCACGCCGGCGTCGGAAAAGGCCTGGGCCAGAATCTGGAGCGTGATCGTCTTGCCGGTGCCGGTAGCGCCCGCCACGATGCCGTGGCGATTGGCGCGGCCGTAGAGCAGAACTTCCGGCGCTGTGGCCTGTCCGACAAATGCCCCTATAGAATCCGCCATGAATCTGCTCCTTAAAGATATATCTGTTCTAACCCACCGTGGCCGGCTTCACCAGACGCCGCGTCATCCAGCCGCGCAAAAACCGCTGCACGGGCATTTCGAAATAGCGGTAACTGAGCCAGGCCAGCCCCATGGCGACCGCAAAAAAGGTCAGAAAGGCCAATGGAGAACTGAAAATGACAGCGCGTGTGGCATAAGACCAGTGGCCCAGCACCAGCATGATGATGAGTTGCAGCGGGAAGTGCAGCAAATATATTGAATAGCTGATATCGCCTATCCACGACCAGCGGTGGAGATTATCGCGGTTCATAAGCGCCATTTTCCAGTGCCCCTGCATCAATCCAAAGAATAGAATGGTAAGAGGAATGACAATATATAGAAAAGTTGGCACACCAAACAAATAGCCGGCAATGCTTGGCTCGACAACCGAAGGTAATTCGTATCGGCCACGCATGTAACTGACTATCCAAATTATCGGCAAACCAAGCGAAAGACTCATGGCTATACACTTACGTAAACGATTACGTTCAGGTTTACACAAGGCTTGCACGAGATAAAAGACAAGCGCCCCCTGAAAGAAACTCGGTATGCCACGCGAAAAATCTCCGGCGACGTCTATCTGGTACACACGATAAGCAACGCTCACCACAACCAATGCCGACATGATGGCTATCGTATTACGGCGTACAAAACACAGAGCAAAGAAAAGGCTATATAGTAAAACTTCGATGGATAATGACCAGGCCGGACCATTGAATGACTGAAGGGCCTTTGGCACCCATTGCTGCACCATGATCAGATTAAGTGCGAAATTGAGGGGGGTATTTTCAGTGTAAATAAAGTTGGTGCCATAAACCCCATGATAGATGAATTGCAAAAAAGCCGCTGCGATCAGAGTGACAAAATACAGCGGATATAATCGTGAAAAACGGGCGATGAAAAAACGATCCGCTGAGGTTCTGTGCGCACGGATGGAATCCGCGTAAAGCCAGAAAAAAACGTAACCTGAAATAGCGAAAAACAATTCAACAAAATATTTGCCGTAAGCATAAACCGGCATCAGTACGGCGCCCATAGGCAGATGATCGTAATCAAATCCGGCACTATCGCTGATCAGCAGGAAATGTTTGTAGTGAAATGTGACGACTAATATAGCCGCCAGACCACGCAGGATATCCAGCTCGTAAAAGCGGGCTTCCCTGGCATGCAATGGCGGAGCGTTTGACAAGTCAGGTCTGGCGTTCAACGCTGTAAATAGCGAGATTTTCAAGGGCTTGCCGCCACGGACCGGCGTCGAAGATCGCCAAAGCGGCTCGCGCCTGATCGGCATAGGCGCCCGCCACAGTGCGGGCGTTTTCCAGTGCGCCGGAAGAGACCATCAGGGCCTGAGCCTGGTTGAAATCGCCGTCTTTTTGTTCCCGGCGGGCGATGGTGCGTTCCCAGAAGGCGGCATCAGTGGCGCGGGTCGCCTGCATGGCGAAAATCAATGGCAGGGTTGACTTGCCCTCGGCGAAATCGTCGCCGGCATTCTTGCCCAGATCGGCCGCCGAACCCTGATAATCGAGGATATCGTCCTGGATCTGGAAGGCAAGACCGAGGTTCATACCATAGCTGCGCAGCGCCTGAACCTTCTCTTCCGACGCACCAGAAGCGACCGCGCCGCTTTCCGAGGCGGCAGCAAACAGCGCCGCCGTCTTGGAAGAGATAATCTCGATATAATCGGCCTGGCTGAGATTGAGATCAAAGGCCTTCATCAGTTGCAGCACTTCGCCCTGGGTGATCACGGCCGAGGCTTTTGACAGGATATCGAGTGCCCGCAAGGAGCCGGTTTCGACCATCAGTTCAAAGGCGCGGGCGAACAGGAAATCACCGACCAGAACGGAGGACGGCGCGCCCCAGATCAGGTGCGCGGCCACCTTGCCACGGCGCAGTTGCGAGG